>DGHL01000011.1 GCA_002392645.1 Prevotellaceae bacterium UBA3849 | reverse complement strand
GGAATTATTAGAACCCACCTTAAATAAAAAAAGTCCGTTTGAGGAGCAAAGTTACAAAATTTATCTGACATCTGCCCTCAAACGGTCAATTAATTCAAAATATTATCAAAGTTTAACTTGCGCATCCTGCCGATCAGTCGTTGCGAAACACTATCACGCCGTCCTTGCTGTCCACCGTGATGGCATTGTCCTTGCTCACGGTGCCTGCCAGCAACTGCTTGCTCAGTGCGTTGAGCACATCGCGCTGTATGGCCCTCTTCACTGGTCGTGCACCGAAGTCTGGGTCGTATCCTGCCTCTGCCAGCGTCGCTATAGCATCGTCGGTGACGTTCAGCGTGAATCCCTGCGTGCTGAGCATCTTCGCTACGCGGTTCATCTGCAGGCGCACTACGTCGCTTATCTGCTCCTTAGAGAGCTGACTGAAGTTTATAATCTCATCTATACGGTTCAGGAACTCCGGACGTATCGGCGGCTTCACCATACCGTTGCCGTCAACTATCGGTGCCTTGCCATAGAGCTGGTCGTTGGTAAGGTTACTGGTCATTATTATTATGGTGTTCTTGAAATTGACCACGCGACCCTTTGAGTCGGTCAGCCTGCCGTCGTCGAGCACCTGCAGCAGCGTATTGAACACGTCAGGATGCGCCTTCTCTATCTCGTCAAACAACACTACAGAGTATGGCTTCCTGCGCACAGCCTCAGTCAACTGTCCGCCTTCGTCATAGCCTACATATCCCGGAGGCGCTCCTATGAGCCTCGTCACGCTGAACTTTTCCTGATACTCACTCATGTCTATGCGCGTTATCATCTGCTCATCGTTGAAGAGGTAGTCTGCCAGTGCCTTTGCCAACTCAGTCTTACCCACACCGGTAGTACCGAGGAATATGAAGCTTGCTATAGGGCGCTTAGGGTCTTGCAGACCGGCACGACTGCGGCGCACGGCATCGCTCACTGCCTGTATGGCCTGATCCTGACCTATCACGCGCTTGTGCAGTTCATCCTCCAGGTGCAGCAGCTTGTCGCGCTCGCTCTGCATCATCCTGGTAACAGGTATGCCCGTCCAGCGACTTACCACCTCGGCAATGTCATCGGCAGTGACTTCCTCACGCACCATCCTGTCATTACCACTGGCGGCAATCTCCGCCTGCACCTTCTTAATGCCGTCTTCCAGTTCCTTCAGCTTACCGTAGCGTATCTCTGCCACCTTGCCGTAGTTACCCTCGCGCTCAGCCTTGTCCGCCTCAAAGCGCAGGCGTTCTATGTCTTGCTTGTTCTGTTGAATCTTGTCAACGAGGTTCTTCTCCTTCACCCACTCCGAGCGCATACGCATCTGCTCATCCTGCAGCGCAGATATGGTTTTGTTCAGCTCCGCCAGCTTCTCCTTGTCGTTCTCACGCTTTATAGCCTCGCGCTCTATCTCAAGTTGCTTCAGGCGACGCTCAAGCTCATCCAGTTCCTCAGGCACGGAGTCGCGCTCCATACGCAGCTTTGCAGCAGCCTCATCCATAAGGTCAATGGCCTTGTCGGGCAGGAAGCGGTCTGAAATATATCGCTCAGACAACGTAACAGCAGCTATGCAGGCATCATCCTGAATACGCACGCGGTGGTGGTTCTCGTAACGCTCCTTCAGTCCACGGAGGATTGATATCGCACTCAGCTCGTCAGGCTCGTCAACCATCACTATCTGGAAGCGGCGCTCAAGGGCCTTGTCCTTCTCAAAATACTTCTGGTATTCGTTGAGCGTGGTGGCACCGATGGCACGCAGTTCGCCTCGCGCCAGTGCAGGCTTGAGGATGTTTGCGGCATCCATGGCGCCCTCACCGCCGCCGGCACCCACAAGGGTGTGAATCTCGTCGATGAAGAGAATGTATTTGCCCTGCGACTCTATCACGCCGTTGATGACACCCTTCAGGCGCTCCTCAAACTCGCCCTTGTACTTTGCGCCAGCCACCAGCGCACCCATGTCAAGGGTGTATATCTCTTTTTCCTTCAGGTTTTCAGGCACGTCACCACGTACTATACGCTGTGCCAGTCCCTCGGCTATGGCGGTCTTACCCGTTCCCGGCTCACCTATCAGTATAGGGTTGTTCTTAGTACGTCGCGACAGAATCTGCAGCACGCGTCGGATTTCGTCGTCACGCCCAATCACCGGATCGAGCTTTCCTGCCTTGGCATCAGACACCAGGTTCTTGCAGAACCGCTCCAGTGCCTCTTTGCCGCTCATGTTTTGTTCTTGATTCATCATCATAATCTAACTCCTTTCTTTATTAATTAAATCGTGAAAAATACCAATCGTTAGCCATCTCCCCCCCTCAGGGAGGGCTGGGAGGGGCTCTGAATTCTACCTCCTCCGCTCTCAATTTTCATTCCAACCACCTCTTCCGTGACAATTTGTCCGTACATAGCGACACAATGTCACTTTACAGATTTCATATTTACATTCTGCTACAAGAAGCACTTATTTTATGACACTTTGATTTTTACAACCTCAATTTCCTTGCGATAAAATCCATCGCAAGGAAATTATTTTCGTACACGCGATTCTTGCGCACGCTGTAACTCTCTGATATTCAATATACGGTTTCCCCGCAACCTGTTTTTTTCGCTTGCAAAAGCTATCATATTGCGTTGTAAAAGATGCCGTTTTACGTTGTAAAAGCTATCATATTACATTGTAAAAGCTATCTAATCACGATGTAATTTGATAGCTTTTACTTTTTAACCCCTGTTTTTGGTCTTTTAATCATTGTTGGAATGTCTTTTCTTTCTCTATTTTGCGTTTTCAAGTTGACTGTTTCAAAAAGTCAGAGTGTAATCAAAACGTCTCTTTTTGTGACAAAGTGAAAAATCGTCGCAGCGTAGATTTTAGAAACGAATTATGGTTAATTCTTTTAATGGGGAAACGAAATATTATTTTTTTTGAAACGAATTATTTTCGCTCGGCACGCAGTGACGCTTTCTTGCGCTCCATAGGTGCTCAGGCACTTCGTGGAGATCTTGCAAAGAATTAATTTTAATTTTTATAATTGGTGGAAACATAATTATTATAATTCGGGATAAAATTAGAACAAATTAGTATAATTCGTTTCTAAAGCCTAAGCGCGATTTTTGGGGAAACAAATTATGGTTAATTATGGTAATTCGTTTCCATATAATCAGAATCAAACTAAATGTAATTCGTTTCAGAAGGAGACAAAAAGAGAAATCATTTTCTGTTTTATGTTACAGATTTTCCCCTATATGTTTGCAAATGTCATGTTTTATTTATAATTTTGCAGTCGCAAACTCTTTCTGCGCCTGTTCCGACAACTTCGGAATGGCAACGAAAAGAGGAAGCACTACATAATGAATTGCGTTGCTGACGCTTTGTTTTTGGCTATTCGAAACTACCACAATCGAATTGGTTGTCAAGAATTTTGCAGAAGTAGATGCTACGGATAGCTATATACTTATCCCATTTGTATGCAGATGGCTTTAAAAGCCATCATGCACACTTAAGTGGGTATTTGTATAAGCTATTGCGTGGGTATCTCTCTGCATGTTTACTTGCTAGGCTGTGGTAGGCCTCGGATCGCGGACATGCAGAGGTAATGATGCCCCGCTTTTCTTTTATGTACAGACAAATACATTAACCTATACAGTCTTTCTTTGGGTATCAGAGAGACCATATTGACATTTTCACTACTAACAGATGAAAGTACAAAAATTTTTATTAGCTGCTTTGTGCGGCATGGCTATGTGTGTGCCGTCGCAAGCGCAGAAGGTCACCTACACCTATGACTCAGGCGGCAACCGCATTTTAAAGAAAATCGTAATCATCTCTGCCAATGCCAAGGCAAAGGGCGGCGCGTTTGAAGACGGCGAGGAAGAGAACGAGGCGACCGCCATTGACGGAGTGAATGCCCATGGTGATGGCATCAGCATCTCAGCAAACGACGACGACGTGACGGTGAACGTCAGTGATGCCGACTGGACCGGCGAAGCTACCGTCACCGTGCATGCCAGCGATGGCAGGCTGGTATGTGAGACACACTCTGCCACGCAGACCTCTCGGGTAAGCCTCGGCGACCAACCATCAGGAATATATATACTGACCGTAAAGACAGGAAGGAGGACAAAGACATGGAGAATAGCAGTAAGATAAGTCATTTGCTCAGGACACTCACCTTCCTACTCATAACATTCTTTACTCACCCCACATTCACCAAAGCCCAGAACGCTGTGGGCAGCGTCAATGGTGCGTTGACTGTCAACGACATGGGCGCAGCGGTTTACAGCGTGACGTTCGATGCCCCCAACGGTGGCAGGATGACACCCAAGATAGGCCTTGCATACAGCTCGCAGTCCTCAGGCTACGGCATTGCAGGCTACGGCATAGACGTGACAGGCATATCAGTCATCACCAGCGGCGGCAGGGACATGTTCCACAACGGCAAGGTAAGGGGTGCCAACTATGACAAGGACTCCAACTTCTACCTTGACGGCAAGCGTCTCGTGCTGCAGGAAGGTGAAGACGGCGAGGACGGAACTTTGTATGCCCCAGAGGGTGACCCATATACAAAGGTTACGCTGCACGGAGACATCAACTCTGGTACGGCATACTTTGAGGTTACAGCCACCGACGGTAGTGTGTTCACCTACGGCAGCAGCAACAATTCACGACTGCAAGTGGCCAAGGGCGGTTCCGCCCGTACGGCAGCGTGGTACGTCGCTACGGCAGTGAACAGATACGGTGAGAGCATCAGCTATGCATACGTCAATGAAAACCTCTGTGTCAGTCCGCAGACAATAACATACGGAACAGATCGAGGATTGACCGCCAGGGTGGAGTTTTCATACAGAGACATGGCAGGCGCAAACGTGCGAACGTATCGCATCGGTAGTCAGCAGGGCATGCGCAACAAACTGCTGTCATCCGTTACCACAAGCATCAACGGTCAGACATACCGTAAATATGACTTTGCGTATGACGAGACTGCCAGCGACAGGTTCTCGCGCCTTACCACGATAATCGAGAGCAACGGTGCAGGCGAGAGCCTGAATCCAACGGAACTGACGTGGAACACTGAAACGATTTCCCCAGAACCTATCCACAGCGTGTCAAGCTATGAGACTGTCCAACCCTATTCAAGAGTAAATAAAGAAAACAGTAAAAGTACATATTTCAGCGTAGATCTGGACGGTGACGGCATAAGCGAAGGCATAAGAGTATGCATGGGCACCGTAGGAAGTGCGCAACATACACTTGTCTTTGTCAGTCATGGCTATTTGGATGACGAGGGCAACGTCAGATTTTCAACTCCTCGACGATATACATTACCGTATAGTACAAATTTCGGCCAAATAGAATGTATTATCGGTGCATTGTCCGTAATGGATCATGACGGTGACGGACTCAACGACTTGGCATTTCCTTATTTCGTTGGTGGTACGATGGTCCGGCTGTGTGTTATTTATGGCAGCAGCGTAAGGAATTTTTCTGATTATTACGGATGGCTGGACGTGTCGCTTGCGAAAGCTGATGAAATGCCGCTGTTTGCGAACATGGACATGAACGGAGACGGTAGGGACGACGTGCTCGTCTTCGAGAAATCAGATACAAACGGAGCCTATGCCGTCACTTCAATACAATACGACGAGGCATACGGACCAAATTCTGGCGGTGTTCCGTCAGGTCGTTTGGAAAACTGTCACAGGACAATGCTCAGACCTTTGTCACAGCCAAAGAAAATCTTCACTGGCGACTATAATGGCGACGGACTTCCCGACATACTGGTAGCCTGCGACAAGGGATACACCATCTACTATAACAACGGGTATACCGATGACTGTGGAATGGAGGCCGTCTTCTCTGATGCGAACAAATATGACGGGACATCCGTCAAATCCTATTGGCGTATGGAGCAGGGTGACTTCAATGGTGACGGACTCGTGGACTTCTTCTGCCATGACAGTGACACAAGGCAGTTTTCTGTCGCATACTATAACGGTGACGGAACATTCTGCAAACAGGCCTTTGCAGACAACTGGGGCGTATATGATGATTCAGGTACAAACTGGGATGACGACAAATTCTCTGTAATAGTGACGGATTTTGACAACGACGGGAAATCCGACGTAGTGATATCAAAGGCGATGTATGATTTCCACCACGGTGCCATCTGGGAGTCTTCATATTACAGATACAACAAAACCCTCATTCGCTGGCTACGCTCTACGGACAACGCCCTTGAGCTTACCCGAGCATTTGAATTCAACGGAGAAGAGGAATCTTACGAAAGCTATTTCTTCGGAGGAGATTTCAACGGTGATGGCAGGTTGGAACTTGCAAACTACGGCAGACGAACAGACGTCAATGCCGACGAAATGACTGACAATGCGATACACATCTACCGTTTTGGAACCAAGGATGCAGCTCGGTCGCGTCTTGTTTCCATTTTTGATGGTTTTGGCAACAGTTCATCCGTAGATTACCGTTACTATGCAAAAAGGGTTGTAGGATATAGTGACAGTCAATATCCACTCAACAGTTACTCCCTGCCTATACCTGTGGTATCCACTGTAAAATCCAAGGATTTCAGCATGGAATACCTTTTCGATGACCTGAAGATACATGTTGCCGGTGGTGGAGTGATGGGATTCTCATATGTAGAAAAGAATGATATGGTAAATGACGTGTCGGAGACATCACAGATTACAGCGTGGAATACCAAGAAATGGAAACCGTCTGAGATAAAAAAGAAAAACCACAATTTGTTTGCCCACAAAACGGCGACAACGAAAGAGACTTACAAATTTGTTGATGACAGTAAGGGTAACTGCGTCTCCTATATGTCAGAGAGAGTTTCCATAGGATATGACTACGACACAATAACCACGAAGAGTACTTTCGACAAGAACCTGCTGATGGTTACTGAGACAAAAGACAACTATGGCACGGGGAACAAGATGTATAAGTCAAAAGGTGGTTCCAACTATGTAGCATGCGGTACATCATGGATTCCGACGGTCGTTACAGCCAAGCAGGTGCATCCAGACAATTCATCATCGACGTATAAGACTGTGACGAAGTACGCCTATGACGCCTTCGGCAATCCTCTAATCACGGTATCCTTAGCCGGTACGGCATGTGCAGACACCGTACGCTACACCTACGACCGCTGGGGCAACGTAACCAGCGAGACCTTCCACGGCAACGACGAGACTACAGGCTATAAGTATTACGAGTATGACCCTACGGGACGTTTCCTCGTAAAGACATACACCATACCGGAGTCTGCTACCACGACATATACGTACGATGTATTCGGCAACGTACTGACGGAGACAGATGAGACGAATCCATCGAATCCGCTCACCACTATGCATGAGTATGACTCATGGGGCAGATGCGTACGAACCATGAATCCTGATGGTTCGGAAGTCACATACTATACGGACTGGAACGATGACAACAACATCGGCGACTGGTTTATTCAATCCTATGGTACAGGCATACCATACGAAAGCCATGTGTATGACAGTCAGGGACGAGAAATCGGATACTATACTTCCAAGCAAGGTTGCTCATTGGTAAAGTATACATCATATAATACAAAAGGGCAAGTAGCAAATACGGAAACACAGTATGGCAAGCGTAAGGAGACTGAGACTTTCGAATATGATGCAAGGGGCAGGGTCATCAGCAACCAGCACAGCTCAGGTGCCGGATGCACCTACGAGTATGGCAGGAACACCGTTACTGTAACGGATACCAAGGGACGTTCCGTGACGAAAACGCATGACGCATGGGGAAATATCAAGAGAATTACAGAATCTGACGGAGGAATTGTGGAATATTACTATCGCAGCAACGGCAAACCAAGTTGGATTACTTCAAATGGCGTAGGAACTTCTATTACCTATGATGCAGCTGCTCGCCGAACCAAGCTCGTTGACCCTGATGCAGGAACCATCACTACCACCTACGGCAGGAACGGACAGGTGAAGAGCGAGACTGACGGCAGAGGTGTGAAGACCACCTACACCTACGACGCTCTCGGCAGGGTGACGCAGAGAAAGCGTGAGAATACAACGAACGTACGAGAAACCCCGAGCATTACGTCCTACACCTATGGTACGAGCGGCAACAGTAAGGGACGTATCATGAAGAAGGATTGTGACGGCAAGGCCGTTTCCTATGAGTATGACAACCTTGGCAGGGTGATAAGCGAATCGCGCGGATTGATTTACAATCATGACGGTACCAGGGACGAGTTGCGTAAGACCTACACATACAACAGCAAAGGCCAGCTTGCGACGGTGACATTTCCCACCTCACACTCGACGAAAGGACTGACAATTGGTTACAAATACGACTATGACGGCACGCTGAGACAAATGCTGTATGACAATAATATCTCAAACAGATTATACAGGAACTATGGCAATGACGGATTGGAAAAACAATCGCGCAGCGATTATCTCGGTGATGTCACGTCTCACTATGATAACAACGGCTACCTCATATCACGCGATTACAACTACACCTATTACAGCAAAAATTACGGTTATCGAGGGGTGAAGGATACGCTGAACTTCTCATGGGACGCTGTTACGGGTAACCTGCTCAGTAAGACCATCAATGGAAAGAAGGAGACCTATTCCTACGATAACCTCGACCGTCTGACTGGCGTGTCATGTAATGGCGTAGAGACCATGACCATGAATTTTGCTGACAATGGCAACATCATCAGCAAGAGTGGTATCGGTGAATACACCTACAACGATGACGACAAACCTCATGCCGTCCGTGAGGTGGAAAATACCGACGGAATCATTGACAATCAGGAATTATTTACTGGTTATGACTTAAATGGAAAAATAGGCGTATTATGGAATAAGGGTTATACTGCTTATTCACTATATGAATACGGTCCCGACGATGAGAAATGGAGTCGTTGGGGATGGTCTCCTGAGGATGTCGATTTGGGATGGGACGTAGAACGTACCTATTGGGACAATTATGAAAGATTAACAATAGGAAATCACATCCGTGAATACTATTTCCTTGACAATGACGTTTTGTTAAAGAGGGAAAACTCTCTTATCGATGCAGGAGAGCCTGATATCTGGAGTGTCAGCTACTACCAGATGGAGCGAGACAACATCGGCAACATCGTAGCCATCTACGATTTGCATCATCGCAAGGTCTTCGAAGCTGAGTACGATGCATGGGGCAGGCAGACTGTCATCAAGAACGAGATTTGGTTCAACCATGGCTATACTGGTCACGAGATGCTGCCAGAGTTTGGTCTCATCCACATGGACGGCAGAGTCTATGACCCTGCAATAGGAAGATTCCTGAGTCCGGATAATTTTGTGCAGCTGCCGGAGAACTCACAGAGTTTCAACCGCTACTCATACTGCATAAACAATCCGCTGAAATACACTGACCCGAGCGGACAGTTGTTCGGAATAGATGATGCAGTACTGATATTCGGAACATTCAACTTATTTGCCAGCATAATACATGCCAAGGCAACAGGGCAGAATATATGGAAGGCTGCAGGAGTAAGCGTACTGTCTTCTGTGGTAACCGCAGGTATAGGCTCGGCTTTCGGTCATGCAGCAGGAAGTGTCGGTCACGAGCTGCTCCGTGCAGGAACACATGGTTTTGCAAGCGGAGTTATAAATGCCTTGCAAGGTGAGAACTTCGGAGCCGGCTTCGCAAGCGGAGCCTTTGCTTCCTTCGCTGGCTCAGGAGCACAATGGGCAGGTCTCGGAAGTTATGGAGTACTGGGTGCTACGACCTTGTTCGGCGGTGTTGGTTCCGCTACCTTTGGCGGTGACTTCATGGCTGGAGCGATGAGGGGGCTGGAGATAGGACTGTACAACCATACTTGGGAAGAAGGTGGAATAACATATAATGATGACAATCCGAATGACATTACAGGACAAATTGATGAGGTCTTTGTAGATAACCATTTAACTCTGCCACCTCCTACAGCTCCTGTCGAAAAAGGACTGGAACTCGTTTCCCCAGAGTTCGACATACTTACAGGTATTCGTGCAATATTTAACGGGGCATTAAAAGCTACTTTTTCTGTTTCGGCGGACGGTTGTCGGTTTATAAATGAACAACGTAAGCCTTGGATTAGGATTAAACCAAGTTATTCTAAAGTCAATGGTGTAAAAACAAGGTCTATCACATGGGGGTCAAATGCGCACTATCGCGACAAAAAAATAATTAATCCCATATTAAGGAAACTTAATGAAAATATAAGAAATTACAAAATACCCATTGATTCATGGAGAACCGCTGATCCAGGACATTTTCATTTGTACAGATTAAAATAATAAAGAAGTTGAAATAGTATGAAATACTTTAAATTTGAAAGTCCAACAAAGGATGCCAAAGAAGAAAATCCCTCCATATTTAAACGTATGCTTTACAAAGCATTAGATTTTATGATAAATGCAATAGGAGATGGCTATGAAGAAGAAAAATTTAATCTTGTGAAAACATGGTACATCGAATATGAAGAGGAGACGCAAAGCACTTGTCGTGAAATCGGAGTTGACACTAACGGAGATGTGCAAGTCAAAGCACCGTTTAATGGTATATATGGATATTGGGTAGATGCAGACCTCACATTAGAAGATTATAGAAAATTCGGTATGACATCAGTTGATTTTAAGACTTTTCAGCAGATTTGGTTCTCAAGCGTTATACAAGGGGAAATAAAGGAACTGCCGCGAGAACCAACAGAACGAGAAAACAACCTGATAAAATATCTGATTGCAAAAGCCGGCCTTAGCCAGTTTTATAGTTCGTGTATGTTGAAAGTTGCCTCAATAGATGAAGGTCATACTGGTAGTTTGAGGATCTACAATAATTTGCAAGCAGGTTCTGTTATATTACCATTGACAATAGTTGCTGAGTGCAGATTCTTAGACACCGATGGGGGCAACGTTCATTCTGCCTTAATCACAGATAACATAGGAAGAATATGTGGAGTGGGTATCTATAAAGACGGTTTGTCAGAGAGACTTAATAAGATACCACCAAGTGAATATTTCGACAAGACAGATATTGTTCAGGATATATAGCTATAGTATATTTTGATGAAGCAAATACTATCTCATTAAAAAACAATCAGCAGTGTATACTTAAATGTATGCACTGCCGTTTATTTTTGGAATAATTACTACCGTGAATACTATTTCCTTGATAACGACGTTATAATAATAAGGGACATGCACTGCACCTACAACGGTGTCGGCTCACTCACTCGTGATGACAGCCGAGGCATAGCCCTGATAGAATACGACGAAATGAAACTATCCCATTCATAAAATTCAAGGTGTATATTATTTTACAGAAAAATGACATGCCTTTTTCTCATCACAATGCGTTTTTTTGGTAAAAAGTTTGGTTAATTGAAAACTTATTCGTACTTTTGCAAAGCAATTGTGTCTATCGCAGTGCATATTAATATTTTAATTGTGAAACATCGAATCATTAAACTAAAAAAATGATGGACTCTCAAGAAATGGCGCAGAAGCCTGAAGAGCTGAATGCTCAACAGAATTCACAGAACGAAGTAGCTCAGAACGAAGTAACAGAACAGACTGCTGAAGCTGCACAGGTAACGGAAACTCCACAAAACGCAAACAACAGTCAGGAGACTGACGGTATGGAGAAGCGCCTGTATGCCTCTAAAGAGGAAGTATTAGAGCGTGTGAAGGAACTCGCTCACAGTGAGGAAGAAATTAACAAGGCTGAACTTGATCACCTGAAGACTGCCTTCTATCATCTGCTCAACGCAGACCGTGAGGCTGCACAGAAAGCCTACATCGATGGTGGCGGCGACCCTATGCAGTATGTAGCGGTGCCTGACGAGACAGAGGAGGCGTTCAAGGCTGAAATGAATATAATAAAGGAGCGCAGACAGGCTGCCTTCCAGAAGCAGGAGGCTGAAAAGCTGGCTAACCTTAAGCGCAAGCAAGAGATAATAGAGCGCATAAAAGCTCTCACCACTACTCCTGAGGAGGCCGGCAATGCCTATCAGGAGGTGAAAGGACTGCAGGCAGAATGGCGCGAGATAAAGGCTGTGCCTGCAGAGAATGCCAACGAATTGTGGAACAATTACAAACTCTGTCTGGAGCAGTTCTACGATTTGCTGAAGATGAACTTCGAGGCTCGCGAATATGACTTCAAGAAGAATCTTGAAAGAAAGACTGAGCTGTGCGAGGCTGCTGAGAAACTGGGTACAGAGGAGGACGTGGTAAGCGCATTCCACCAGTTACAGGAACTGCACAACCAATATCGTGAGATCGGTCCGGTGGCAAAGGAGCTGCGCGACCAGATATGGGCACGCTTCAAAGCTGCAAGCACAGTGGTGAACAAACGCCACGCTGACCACTTCGACGCTATACGTCAGAAGGAAGAGGAGAATCTTGCAAAGAAGAGCGAACTGTGCGAGAAGGTAGAGATGATATCTACCGACGAGTGCAAGACCAGCGCCGACTGGGAGGCTAAGACAAAGGAGATTATAGACATTCAGGCTGAATGGAAGACCATTGGCTTTGCTCCAAAGGCTATGAACGTTAAGATATTTGAGCGCTTCCGCACTGCCTGCGACCAGTTCTTTACCGCAAAGAACGAGTTCTTCACACAACTGAAGGAGCGTTTCCAGGAGAACATCAGCAAGAAGGAGGAACTGATAAAGAAGGCACAGGAGCTACAGGACAGCACTGAGTGGAAACAGACTGCCGACAAGCTGATACAACTGCAGAAGGAATGGAAGACTATCGGCATGGTGCCACGAAAGATAGGCGATCAACTGTGGAATGACTTCCTGACTGCATGCAACAAATTCTTTGAGGCACGCAACGCTGCAACTGCCGACGAGCGCAACGAACAGCAGGAGAATCTGCAGAAGAAGCGCTCTATCATAGAGCAGCTGAAGACTTTCATCGACACTGAGGTGGAGGACTTGCAGCAGAAGGTACAGGAGCTTACTGATGAATACAACAAGACCGGCCACGTGCCTTTCAAGGATAAGGACAAGCTCTTCCATGAATATCACGACACACTCGACGTGATTTACAAGAAACTGAACAAGAATCGCGCAAGCCGCCGTCTCAATGCCTTCAAGGATAACCTGAAGGAGGTTGCAAAGCGTGGTGAGAATGCCGTGGAGACTGAACGTCAGAAGCTGCAGCGCCGCTTCAACGAAATGAAGCAGGAACTTGAGACCTATGAAAACAACCTCAACTTCCTTTCTGCAAGCAGCAAGAAGGGTAATTCACTCATCGACGAGATGAACCGCAAGGTTGAGAAACTGCGCGACGAACTGAACCTGATGAAGGAGAAGATCAAAGCAACCAAGGAATAATACCTTCAAGGTAATAAAATAAAAAAGGGTGAAGAGAACCATTATCATGGTTCTCTTCACCCTTTTAACGTATCTATAAACAAAGAATCCAAACTTTAAACCCTAAACTTTAAACTTTAAACCCTAAACTTTAAACCTTAAACCTTAAACTTTAAACCTTAAACCTTAAACTTTAAACCTTAAACCATCTACCAATTTCTGACAAACACTCTGTGAGCGAGCCACGCCTCCATAGTATCGAGAACCTCTTCCTCGCTTAGAAGGTTGAAGTCACCCATTATGGTATTCTTCATGGCTGATGCCGTCAGGGCATAGTCGAGCTGACGCTGATGGTCACCCTGCCAACGAGAGTGTGCATGCAGGTATGCCGCAATGAAGGCATCACCCACGCCCATAGGGTCAAGCACTGGGTTAATCTCATAGATACCCGTATGGTATAATACACCATCGGTATATAGCAGTCCCGTCAGCAAATGGTGGTTGGCTGATATCTGATTGCGCAGTGCCATTACAAAATGGCGTGTCTTAGGGAATTTCTTCTGCGCCTCGTCAAAGAATTGCTGATACCCCTCAAGATCCATCTTGTAATCAGTGTCGCGCGCCTCGAATGGAGGTACCTGCCTACCCGTTATGAGTTGCCACTCACCTGTGTCGCCGAATATTATGTGACAACGCTTACATGCCGGCAGCAGCACGTCATTAGCCTCAACACCATAGTGCCACAGATTCTTACGATAGTTGATGTCCACCGATGTATATATGCCCTGACGAAGCGCCTCGTCAAGTCCTTCAAGCGTAGCCTCAGACGCACTGAACGACAGTGCGCATGATATGCCAGACCAATGGAACATCTTAGCATCGCGCAACACCTCATGCCAGTCAACCATGTGTGAATGCAAACTCATAAGCGATGAGTTCTCACGGTCGTATGCTATACTTGAGCCACGCAGCGCAGCAGCCTGCTCAAAGTAATAGAGTCCGAGACGATTACCGCCCCATACGATATTCTCAGTACCTACGCCAAGCGTACGCAGTTCATTGCGGCAAGCATGACCTATCTGGTTGTTTGGCAGACGGGTAATATAGTCCACCTCGTCGCCCATCATGGCGAGCGACACAGCCACGTTTGCCTCACTACCTCCGAAATAGTCGTTGAATCCCCTGCCCTGTGTTATTCTTTGCAGGTTCGGACGAGTCATACGAAGCATTATCTCGCCCATTGTTACAAATTTTGTCCTCATAGTATATCTTTAATCTACAGTTGTTAGAAATTACGGTTGTTAGAAAAAGTAAATTGCACGGTAAGTATTCTAAAACAACTTGCCGTGCAATTAAATATTTAAATAAGATTCATTCCATATTCCCTACACTCCCTACGTTGTTCCTCCGGCCATATACTTGCCTGTATTTCTCCTACGTGAGCCTTCTGCAACATTATCATGCAGAGGCGGCTCTGTCCGATACCACCGCCTATTGACAACGGCAGCTTGCCGTCGAGCAGCTGCTTGTGGAAATAGAGTTCCTTACGCTCCTCCTTGCCTTCCAGCGCAAGCTGGCGCAACAGAGCCTCCTTATCTACGCGTATGCCCATAGATGAGAGTTCGAAAGAACGCTCAAGCACAGGATACCATATAAGTATATCGCCGTTAAGTCCGAGGAAGCCGTCAGAGTTAGGTGTGGTCCAGTCGTCATAGTCAGGAGCACGTCCGTCGTGCTTCTCTCCGTCAGACAACTTACCGCCAATGCCCATTACGAACACGGCGCCATACTTCTTACATATAGCGTCCTCACGCTCCTTTGGCGTAAGGTTTGGATACATCTGCAACAATTCTTCTGAATGAATGAAGAAGATATCACGTGGCAGGAAAGGCTTGAGCTGTGGGTATGTCTCACATGCCAGGAACTCAGTACGCAGTATTGCTGAATATATGCGGCGCACTATGCTCTTGAGGAAATCCAGCGTACGGTCACTCTCGTTTATAGACATCTCCCAGTCCCACTGGTCAACATAGAGTGAATGAAGGTTGTCAAGTTCCTCGTCAGCACGTATGGCATTCATGTCAGTATATATACCATAGCCTGGCTCTATGCCATACTCAGCGAGTGTCAGTCGCTTCCACTTTGCAAGCGAATGCACCACCTCTGCCTTCCGGTCGCCAAGGTCCTTTATAGGAAATGTCACAGCTCGCTCTACACCGTTAAGGTCATCATTAATACCCAATCCCTGCAACACGAAAAGCGGTGCAGTGACACGACGCAGACGCAGCTCCGTGCTCAGGTTCTGTTGGAAAAATTCCTTTATAAGCTTGATGCCCTGCTCTGTCTGCCAGAGATCAAGCAGAGCCTTGTAGTTCTTTGGTTTTATGAGTGTGCTCATTTATATGTTTAATTGAATATTCCTATTTTATTCATGACAGGCTTTTCAAAAATCCCGCCTAAGGCTCCATGTACGACATTACTTGTACAAAAGCACGTGCAAAGGTACAACTTTTTTATTATTCTGACAATAGTTTAGCCAAAATATTTTACAAAAAGATAGTTTTTTATTGTTTTTAATATCTTTTTGTTACAAAATCAGCCTTCTCGAAAGAAATCGAGTGCTTCTTCTATCTCCTTTTTCGTAGCAGTCTGGTTGATTATTATGTCACCTACTCCACCGAGCAATGTGAAATTGATTATTCCTGCAGTGTTCTTCTTATCGTGTGTCATCAACTCTATCAACTCAGGATAGTCGTCGCACGTTATCGGCAGCATGCCATACACGCCACGTATATAGCGCACAGCCTGACGCATCACTTCTACGGGGAATCCTGTCTTCACTACAGCCAGGTAGAGTTCCGGTATCAGTCCGTATGCCACAGCATAGCCATGCAGTATAGGCTTGCCCTTGCGCATTGCCCACGACTCGAAGGCATGCCCTGCCGTATGTCCGAGGTTCAGCGCCTTACGTATGCCATGCTCATGCGGGTCTTCCGTCACTACCTGTTCTTTCACTGATACCGAGTCTGCCACCATACGCTGCAACTGTGCGAGATCAGGCTGCGTGATATCGAAGTCGATAAGTTCACGCCACATGGCATCGCCATCGCGGTTTATCAGTCCGTGCTTCAACATCTCTGCATAGCCTGAGCGTATATTTTGGTCGTCCAGCGTCTTTAAAAACTCTGTGCAGAGTATTACGTAGCGTGAATCGTTAAACACACCAATCTCGTTTTTCAGTCCGCCGAAGTTTATTCCCGTCTTTCCTCCCACTGATGCATCCACCATTGAGAGCAGCGTGGTAGGTATGTTGATAAAGTTTATTCCTCGCTTGAACGTACTTGCGGCAAAACCGCCGAGGTCGGTCACCATACCGCCGCCAAGGTTTATCAGCAGAGAGTGTCTCGTGGCGCCTCCACGCTGCAATCCCTCCCATACGTGTGCCGTTGATTCTAACGTCTTTGCAACGTCGGTGGCATCTATCGTGATGCACTCTGCGCCCTCAAGACATTCGAAGCCGCTGACCTTCGGCCAGCAACACTTACTGGTCACTGTATCGGTAAGTACGAATATTCGGTCGTGCTCACAGTCTGCTATGGCTGCCGCCAACTCCTGCTCTAGATTCCGTGATATTATAATACGCTGGTTCATGTCTCTTTTTCTTTGTGTATTTATCTGTGTAGTGTCGTTATTGTTATTCCTCTGTCTTGTAGAAAGGCTCTGCCGAACACATGGCTACGCATATCCTGTCCTGCAGGTTCTTGGCATATATACCCTTCATCACGCCCTGATTTATTATGGCGAAACACAGTGTGTGTCCGTTGGCAGCGGTGCAGTAGCCTGCCAAGCTGCTCACGCCCGTAAGCGTACCAGTCTTTGCATGCACATTGCCAGCCGCCGCTGTACCTGCCATTCTCTTCTCTATAGTACCGTCAACAGCAGCTATGGGCAGTGCCTGATACAATGCCGTATATATTTGCTGCCTCTCATAGGCATAGCGCAGGAATGCCACTTCTATCTCTGCCGAAACATAGTTATAGAGTGAAAGTCCCGAACCATCGGCGAATCTATGTATGGCATCACCTAACCCTGTCTTCTTCAACAAAGTTTCCTCTGCCGCCTTAGCCTTCTTCGCCGTCGATGGCTTGCCCTGCGCCAGTCCTATCTGATAGTATATGCTCTCAGCATACAGGTTGTTACTATTCTTTAACATCGGACGCATCACCTCACTCATAGGACGCTTCAGCGTAAACAACTCTTTGGTCTTGCCGGGGCAGTTCTTTACCGACACTTCGCCGTCGAGCACTACACCTTCCTCCTGCATCACGGTCCTCAGTACCGACATCAAGTCGTCCTTGCGGCTATAAACCAGTGGTGACAACATGGGGTTATCATCGTCCCAGCACCAACCTTCGCCATACAGGTCGCTGTCTTTCATTGAGCGGTCTGCATACATGTTACCTCTTATGGTGTCTATGCCAGCCTCTTTAATTGAGCGCGCCATAATACGTAGGTCTTCCTTCGATATCATCGGATCCATACCTCCGATGCAGTACACGTCACCCTTTAACACCCTTGTCGAATCGTCTATGGTACCAATGCGTCTCAACTGAGTACTAAAGGTATATGAGTCACCCAACTTGTCGAGCGCCGTAATGGCTGTTATGAGTTTCATGGTCGATGCCGGACGCAGGTTCTGCCTTTCGTTGTAGGCATATAGCACTGAATCAGCATCAAGGTCATACACCAACAGTCCCATCTGCGACGTCTGCAGTATAGTGGTGGCATCCATTATACTATCGAGACGTGCCTGCAACGACTGCGGCCATGCCAATGTATCCCTCAACAAAGTGTCACTTGCCACGGTGTCAGCAGTCAGCGTCTCTTGCTGCGCATACGTATGTACCGGACCCACCGCCGCCACCAGTGCTAAGCCTGCATACAAGACCACCTTTTTATATATCTTACGTATCGTCATGGTTCCTTTTTTCGTTTGAGTATGCAAATTTACAAATAATTTTCCTTATTGCAAAACTTTTTCTTGTGAAAAAGGAAAAACCTCAGGCTATAACCATTTATAGGTATCAATGAAAATCAATATTTTTGAGTATTGCAGTACAATGAAAAAGATTGTAATTTTGCACAAAAATTCAAGCCGGCTTTTATATGTCTAATCTTTAAAAAAACAAAACAATGAAAAAAAAATATTATTTTCGCTTTTTGGTATTAATTGACCCAATAAAGTTCTCATTTTAAATATAATAGCAGGCGAGGCTATCTTTTACAAGACAGCCTCGCCTGCTTATGGTTAATTTGCAGACTTCATCTTATTTTTTGTCGTAAGCATGGTGCGGATAGTCGGTAGTGAAGTGCAGTCCGCGACACTCCTTACGCTCTATAGCCCAGCGGGTGATGAGGTAACCCACGTTGATCATGTTACGCAGTTCACAGATATCCCTGCTTGCCTTGACGCGTTTGAAGAGTGCTTCTGTCTCTTCATACAGCGTGTCGAGGCGTACCCATGCTCGCTTCAGTCGCAGGTCGCTCCTGACAATGCCGACATAGTTGGCCATGATGGTGCCTACCTCATGCACACTCTGTGTGATGAGCACCTTCTCTTCGTTGGTCATGGTGCCCTCGTCGTTCCACTCAGGTATCAGCGTGTTGAAGTCATATTCGTCGATGTGGTCGAGTGAGTGCTTTGACGCTGTCTCTGCATATACCACAGCCTCGATGAGCGAGTTTGACGCCAGTCGGTTGCCGCCATGAAGTCCGGTGCATGAACACTCGCCGATGGCATAGAGTCGCTTGATGCTTGAACAACCGTTTAGATCGACCTTTATTCCGCCGCACATATAGTGGGCTGCTGGGCGCACAGGTATGTATTCCTTGGTGATGTCGATGCCGATGGAGAGACACTTCTGGTAGATGTTAGGGAAGTGGTGTTTAGTCTCCTCTGGATCCTTATGAGTTACGTCAAGGCATACGTGGTCGATGCCGTGAATCTTCATCTCCTTGTCTATGGCACGCGCAACGATGTCACGTGGAGCCAATGACAGGCGCTCGTCATATTTCTCCATGAATGTCTCACCGGTAGGCAGTCGCAATATACCACCGTAACCACGCATAGCCTCGGTGATGAGGTATGCAGGATGTGTCTCGCCTGGATGATAGAGCGATGTTGGGTGGAACTGCACGAACTCCATGTCAGCCACGGTACCTTTGGCACGGTAAACCATAGCCTCACCATCGCCGGTGGCAATGATAGGGTTGGTGGTAGTTTGATATACGGCTCCGCATCCGCCGGTACACATAACGGTAACCTTGCTGAGATAGGTGTCAACCTTCTGTGTGTCGGGGTTGAGTATGTATGCACCATAGCACTCTATGTCGTGTGAGGCACGTGTTACCTCTATACCCATGTGGTGTTGTGTTATCACCTCTACCGCAAAGTGGTTTTCCTTTATCTCAATGTCAGGACATGCCCGCACGGCTGCCATCAGTCCGCGCTGTATCTCGGCTCCGGTGTCATCTGCATGGTGCAGTATGCGGAACTCTGAGTGTCCGCCCTCACGATGGAGGTCAAAGAGTCCGTCTTCATTCTTGTCGAAGTTGACGCCCCACTGTACCAGTTCCTTGATTTGTGACGGTCCCATGCGCACCACCTGGTCAACGGCTGCGGGGTCGGATATGAAGTCGCCGGCAATCATGGTGTCCTGTATGTGTTTTTCAAAGTCATCCACGATGACGTTGGTGACAGATGCCACACCGCCCTGTGCACGTGCGGTATTTGCCTCGTCGAGGGTGGTCTTGCATATCAAACAGATTTTGCCCTTATGTGCCCTTGCAACCTTGAGGGCGTAACTCATGCCAGCTACACCGGCACCGATTATAAGAAAATCATATTTGTATATCATATAACGTAGTATTAATAAAATGTTTACTTATGTATTATTTCAAATCAAGCTATTTGGATGCGTCCTACCTTGTCAGTGAGAACTTGACGCTCATGCCGAAGTCCTGCGTGACCGTCGGGTAAGAGCCCGAAGACAGGAGCGGTGTATTGCTCTGACGGTCGTAGTAGAAGCTCATGGTAAGGAGCTTGGAGAGACTATAGTCGGCAGAGAATGCCAGTTTAAAGGCGTTGTTGCCCGATGTGGCAGAGGAACTTGCACTGGCTATGTCACGCGTAATGGCTGCTTGCTGGCGATAGCTTATGTCAAGGCGCAGGTTTAGGTCATGTGCAAAACCCTTTGTCTTGCTCGTCGATGTGCTCTTGGCAGCATTGCCTTCGTCATCAGAGTCTGTGCCTCTCTTCTTGTTCTTCACTGCCAGCTTCGACCTGCTGTTGAATAGTCTTAAGTCGTTTATCTTATATCCCATGCCTATTACCCAGTCTTTTGACAGTGCTTCATTAATCTGCACACTGGTCATGGAGAGCGTAAGCACACGTGTTGTCTTGTACTCTGCCTTGAAGCTCATGTTGTTTGGCAAGGTAAAGTCTATGCCGAGCAACGGTGAGAATGCCTCGTTGATGCTTACGGTGGAGACATTATACATAGAGTTTGGTATGTAGCGGTTTGCATCGGTGGCATCGCAGATGAAACCAATCCTGTCGCCCATGTAGGAGAGATACGTAGAGTATGAGCTGTATGAGCCTACTGCATAGACGCTCTTATAGGAGTGGTTGAGCGTGAAACTCTTGAAGTGCTGTCTGAACCACTCTATCTTAGTCAATCCGTTGTAGCGTAGTGTCCAGTTAGGTAACATGTGGACTATGGCAGGGAATATGTCAAGTCCTTTATATCCCGTGTATGCATTGAGGAATGCAGGCACCATAACGTCGGCACTGTATTTGTTGACCTCGCCGTTTGCCGGATTGAACTTCTGTCCGGCAAGCACGCTGCCATCAGGATAGCGTGTGCCGGCATACTGACGCTGCACACGCACCTGGTATGCATCGAGCAGGTTACAGAATTTGCTGAACGATGCCGATCTGTAGCCATTATCTGCACTGCCTATACCCTCAAAGGCTGACTTGATGCTGACGGTCGTCATAGTGAAGTTACCACTCTGAGTAGTAGGATTGCCTTCGTATATATATTGCACCGACTTGGTCTTTGACTGCGTATGCGACATATTAAAGTCTATCTTAAAGTCGCGGAATGGCTCTACGGTGACCTTTACCTGCAGGTCTTCCGTACGGTTGATTGCTGCCGGCGTTGCTACTGAATCAACTCCGCTAAACAGCCAACCATTGCTGCGTGCCTTCTCGATATAGTCGTCGCCGACGAAGCCGAAGGCAAAGTCTAAACCTGGCGACATTGCATCACCTCTTTTTTGTCCGAACACGCTGCCTACTGTAGGCATGAAGCCTGGCAGGGACAGGGCATACTGATTACGATAGCTGATATTGACGCTGCGCACCATCATCAACGCACGTGCGGTATGCTGCGCTACCTTGTACCACAGTTTATCGTCAAGCGATTCAAGTGCGGTGACAGACAACTTCATCTTCAACGTAGTATCAGAT
The DNA here is from genome assembly GCA_002392645.1 of Prevotellaceae bacterium UBA3849. Taxonomy (GTDB): domain Bacteria; phylum Bacteroidota; class Bacteroidia; order Bacteroidales; family Bacteroidaceae; genus Prevotella. The sequence goes on along the minus strand of DGHL01000011.1, from coordinate 29,386 downwards.
TTATTGATTATCTTTATCTTGTTTTCGTCAATCTTCTTGTACTTCACCGGTATCACGTTACCCTTTACGTCCTTTGCGCTAACAAGGAGTCGCTTGGTCTTCCTACCGTGGGTGACAACTATAAATGTATCTGCATTCAGCGTCACCTCCCTGGTGAATACGTTGGTCTTTTTCTTCGTCTGGGCTACGGTCTTCGTATCTTTCTTCTTGTCCTTATCGGCAGCATCTTCCTCTGCGTCCTTACCATCCTTGCCCTTAGCTTTGTCTTTTGCTGCAGTTTTCTTCTTGTCTGCAGCGTTGTTTTTCTTCTTCGGTGTCTTGGCAAACTTCTCATTGACTTTCTTGAGGAAAGGCACAAGGTTATACAGTTTGTCAAGGTTCATGGTAGAGTTTATGTTTACGGTACGGTGGGTCGTCACGGTGTTACCGTATTTCACTATGCCGTCAACCTCTGAGCCTCGTGCCCAACTATAGTTTGCGTCGTATGATGCATCGGCATTGAGCCATGCGAAGATCGGCATCTGGTTAAGCGGCAACTGATATGACGCCTTGAACGTCTGGTTGTAGTCGAGCGGCGTGCCCATCTTCTTTATGCTTGTCCATACAGAATCCTTCCATACCTTGTAGCCATCGGGATTGATATCTTTGTTTACCTGGGTGTATGGCTCTTCTATCTCTGCCCTTGTAGCACTCTGGAAGCTCAGACGCAAGTTCTTGGTGAGGTCCCAGCGTACGGAAAGGTTTCTGTTCCACAGGAACTGCGAACTAAACGTTACCGGCAGGCTCGACTCATTGCCGAGATCTTCGAGGTCACGCTCCTGCAATTCGCTGTATGTACGAGTCATCTCCGTGCTGGCAGCTATATTCTGAGGCAACCAGTTCAGGGCGAATTTCTTTACTATGTCAAGGTATTTAGACTTCGACTTCAATTTCTTGAAAGGTTCGAACGACTTATATACCGGTGTCCAGGAATAAGTCAAGGCACCTCGCCATCTGTCTTCATTCTCATACACTGTGGTCTGTCCATCAGTATGGTTGTGGGTATGGCTGTATGAGAACGAGAAGTTTGCCGGGTCATAAGGCATAGGATGACGCTTTGTGGCAATACCCACACGCATTCCTGATATTGCAAAGTTCTTGCTCACGGTATTCGTAACCGCTATGCTCTTTATCGAATCGCGCTCTTGCTCATTGGCAGCACTCTCAAGGGCATCCTCAAGTAACATGTCCGTGTCAAGCGGATTATACTTTGGCGATGTACGTTCACGAGTGACACTATAATATAAAGGTATGGAAACCTTTGCCTTCTCAGGGAAGAACTTGCCGAGCTCGAGGTTTGTAGTCACGGAGTACGTGCCATACTTATCCATGGTTCGCTCAAGTACTTTTTGTTCCAATCCGCCGAAACCGTCGCTGACATATTTGCCCGAAGCCTGTACGGTGCCAAGGTCTGACAACTGCAGATTAAGGTTGGCTGATGCCGCCCAACCGCCCTCACTCTCTGGCTCAAGCAGGCGTAGTTCGTTGACCCACACCTCGCCATCCTTCATTTCAGCCGACAGGTTACGCACGCCTATCATCATAGTGCGCACCTCACCAAGCGACGGATTACCGACGATGGATATCTTGTTGTTCTGATTGTCCGGATCGTACTCGCTGTAAAGGTTGGTAAGCGATGCCTTGCCCTGCGCCTTCATGATATTACGCTGTTTCTTCAGGGCGGTAAGTTTCTTCAGCTCTATGTTGAGCATGTTCTCTGCCGGCCATACCACTGCGCAGTCAGCATTTGAATAGGTGCTGTAAACGCCTGGCGCAGTGAGTTTCAGCGGTATCTCGTATTCATAATAGTTGTTATTATAGTCCGAACCGAGGCGCAGGAACAGTGCCAACTGACTATTCTGCAGGTTCGTGGTGTTCTGCTCCATGGCATTGGCATGGACGAACATCTGCAGGCGCTTATGGTAGCGCAGGTCGTAATTGGTGTTCTTATATACAGCCACAGCGTCATTGTGCGACATGTTTGTTATGTCCATACGCAGTGCCTGCTCATTGTTCTCCGTAAGCTGTGGCTGCGATGGGTCAACCACACGGCTGATGCCTGGCGGCAGCACATAATTTACAGGTGTCTTGTCGTTGTTTTCCTCTATGCTGATGGCAGATGCAGTAAACTGCGCCGTAGGATTTGGCGAAGCGCCCTTAAGCGGTTGGTCGTACACGCGCCAGTCTCCCCTCACGAGGTCAAGGCTTGCAAAACGCAGTATTGTTGGTTCCTCGAATCCTTGCATATACATACGTATGAAACGTATGGAAGAGAAGTCTGATATGGAACCTACCTTCTTGCCGGAATTAATAGGTATTCTGAACTGATACCACGTTACGGTCTCCTTACTGCCGTTACGCAGCGTAGTGGTTGCCTCGCGCTTGTCAACGATATAGTCGTTGCTTGCCACATCCATCTTGTCTGGCGATATGCTTATGGTGTAGTCATAGTAGTTCTCGTACTCATTCAGCGTATAGTCCTGATTGATATCCTCCACATCAGGCGACGTCTTGTATGATGTATCGTATGACTCTGTCCTTGTTTCTGAATCCGCCGAGTTACCCTGTGGGTTGTTTACGTACTTATATCTCTCAAGTATGGATGCTTGCTTTGAGTCCCAGTCTGAGCCTCTGAAATAGTGATAGTTATCGTTGGCAGGGTCGTTAAGTATTGCAGCCCTTGCACTGTCGTTCGTGACGTTGGCACGCACACTGTTGAGGAATCCCTGATATGCGTCCCACTGTTGCTCCTCCGTATCATTCAGGCCGTTCAGACCAACGTCCTGTTTGCCACGAGAACCGCTGGTGGTGGCAAATGCATAGTTTATGGTATTCTGCACCGGCACGTAACCCCACTGTGTGGTTTCAAGCGTCGTTGCCTCGTTTTCCGACACAGGCATTCCGCTCTCATAGAATTTCTTTCCGTCGTAGAGTATATCCTCCGACACCTCACCAAGGTTTATATGCAGCTCTCCCGAATGTTTTGATGCCGTACCGTCATTCCTTGTATATATGAATGGGTCAAGCAACCAGAACTCCACATACTCTATGTTTGCCTCCTCGAAATCGCTCGTATCGAGTTTGCGCATCATGCCGCCCCAGCTCTGCGAAGGATTAGGCAGCAGTCCCTGTGACGTAAGGTTCGGATTGAAGTTATACGGTCCACGCTCTGACGGATAGTATGCAAGATTGAGCACACCCAGGGTGTTCGTGGCTCCTGAATATGTATTCTGGTCGCGGTTCGGGTACAGTTCGTTTACATACACCGCACGCACATAATGGTTTGACAACTGGTCAAGGTCTCCCTTGATATGACCTGGCGTGAGGGTTGACGAACGGCTTGTGAACAACTGGTCGATAGTGTACCATGCCAGACGTGCACGGTTGTAGCCAGACTGCAGTCCTGTCTTGTCGTAGGTATTCTTTCCCTGTGTAGGCACACTTGCCAATGTCCATGCCGTCGGCGAACTGATGTCTATGCCGTTTGTGGCACTTTCGAAATCGTCTATATACGATGCATTATCCTGTGTGCCGCTTGCAGTCTTGCTGAACAGTTTGGCAAACTCCATGTTAAACTCTATATTCGATGGCTGCGACACATGCAGGAATGGTATGTAGTTAAGCATGTTGGTAAGCCACTGACTCTCTTTCCTCCAGTTGAGGTTAAGACCTACGAGGGTGTTGCTGACTGGCTCACTGCCCATTGCCACCTTCGACGTGAGACTTTGCTCTGAAAGATGTTGGAACGTACCGCTGAGCATGAAATCCTTTGAGAAGTCATATTCCCAGTTCAGTCCGAACATCGTCTTGCGCTGCATGCCATAGTTACTGTCGCTCTCCACCGATACGTCCACAGAGGTTCCTGCATCAATGATGCTTTGGTTGAGTATGGTAACCTCGCCTGCAGAATAATCAACGGAATAGTCAACGCCTTCGGTAAGTTCCACGCCGCCAGCCCTTACCGACACTCCTCCCTGCGGAATGTTATATGTGCCAAGACTTATGACATTGGCAGAAGTGCCCTTGTACTGACCTACCAGTACATAGCGGTTTTTCTCCGCCATCTGCTTTGCCACAGTCTTCGTAGTGTCATAAAGTTCCTGATAGCGGTACTTTGCCGCAACATCGTCACCGACCTTAGTGCGCAGTATATTGTATATACCATTGCCAAAAGGCTCTATCAATGGAAAGAACACGCGTCCGTTCGTCACGGTGTATCCTTCTACGAAGTCATAAAATCCGTTAGAGTGTGTCTTGTTGTTATTGTCCAGGCGGTCGGCACCTATCAGCTTTATTATCGGCGAGCCCTTCACCTGCGTCTCTGGTATGTATGACACATAGACTCCTGCCGAATCACTTTGATATTTCACGTCAAGACGGAATTTCTCCTTCTGTACGGTAGATGCTATGTAATACACGTTACGCATCATCAGCTTCCAGTTTGGCTGCGATGGTGTATTGCTCGTATTCTTCAGCGACTTCACTATGAGTGCCTGTGTGACATCGGTATTGTCACCTGAGAACTCTCCCACCTGATATGTAACGCCGCCATAGGTATATTCATAGGCTATGGCAAGCACCTGGTCACTCTGCAGCGTACTCTTCAACGATATGTAACCCATGGATGGATTCACCGTATATTCCGATGATGTGAGCAGGCGCGCCTTCTCTATCTTTTCATAGGTAGAGCCACCTGCCATCACGGTACCGTTTATTACGTTTCCGTCAAGCAGGGTGTTTGTCTGGTTTACGTCTCTTACTCCATCGATTGCACTCACACTGCTATACAGGGAGTTGGCATTATTGCTCGGCGCCACCGTACCGCCTTCACCCAAATCAGGGAATGCTATAATGTTACGGGTGTTACTCGTAGAACCACTCTTGTTGGTCACCCATATCTCTACTCGATTAATCTTCACTCCCGTAGTAGGTGTTGGCAATGTCGTCATCCAACTGTCATAGTGGTTACGGAAGTACATACCAAGGAAGAAGTGGCGGTTTTCTTCATAGTTTGCTACGTTTATCTCAAACGGCGTGAGCTGCACTCCACCCTTGCTTGAGACACTTGACGATGAGGATTTCTTTTGCGACACCACAGTCTGCAACTTCAGTTTACCGAACTGCATATCGGTCCTCAAACCGAACAACGACGATGCGCCCTGCACCAATGAGGAATTACTTGGAAAACTGACATTACCTGCCTCTACGAGTTTTATTATCTCGTCTTCCTTACCATCATAGCGCAGCTTCATGTTCTGGGCATCATAGACAAACGTAGCATCCGTATTGTAATTCAGGTTCAGGTTCATCTTGTCGCCCACCTTTCCCGTCACGTTCACGTTTATCTTCTCGTCGAAGTCTATTGTGGTAGTGTTACGATTGCGTATCGGCAACGAGGGGTTGTCTATACTCTTCATCGTAGCTCCCAGCTTCAGTTCTGCCGAACCCTGCGTCTTCACACGAATACCGCCAGGACCGAATATCTTCTCTGCCGGTCCGAGGTCGAAATGCATATCCGTAAAGTCAAACTTCTCCTTTCCCTTCTGCTGGAAAATCTCATCATTCTTCTTACGGAAATAGTCAGAGAATAAGTTTTTCTCCGACCACTTCATATATTCGCCCCGCTCCATCATGAACGGTGCATTTATCCATGTCTTGCCCAGTCTTGTACCCATCACGTACCGGTCAAGCGTATCGTTATACTCTACTTCCTGCTTCAGGTTTTCCGGACGTTTCAGGTCTGCCGCTCCCTGTTTCAAGTCATCGTAGGTAAGCGCCGTAGTGCGTTGTATCTTCCATCTCGGATGCAGCAGACTGTCAGGGATGGTATCTTCCTGCAAGCGCAGCTTCGCCTGCTTCTCACGATATTTCTCCAGTTCACTCTTATTTTTCTCTTCCTCCAACTGTTTTCTTTTCTCTTCCAGCTCCTTGCGGCGCTGCTCCGCTCTCGTCAGCGGCTTCTCCTTCTTCTCTGCAGCCTGCTCGGCCTTGGATTCTTTCTCCGCCTCCTCAAATTCATTCCATCGCGTCGGTCCTGACTTCCCGTCAGGTGCAACGAAAGAACGAATCATCGCAGAACTTACGATGACCGACAATATAGATACAATTATTATGAGCAGACGCTTTTTCACTTAATCTTTCTTACCTAAAAAACGAAAGTTCCTGACTTTCACGAAGCATTAGACAAACATACTATTTTATCAATTTCAGTGCTTGTTTTATAACCTGCTCTACTGGCATGTCTGGCGTGCCTTGCAGTATCTCCGTAACGACCTTTGCACTTGGTGCCGGAGAGAAGCCCAGCATGGTAAGGGCACCTACTGCCTCATCACGCACTTCTGTGTTTACACCTGGTGCTGCTGCAACAGACTCCGTACCGAGGTCGTTTATCAAACCGCTGGCAGCCATCTTGTCGCGCAAATCCACTATTATACGTTGTGCGGTCTTCAAACCGATGCCTTTCACGCCCTTCAATGCCTTCTCGTTACCTGTAGATATTATGTTCACCAAGTCTGCAGGACTCATAGCACTCAGTATCATGCGTGCAGTATTACCGCCTACTCCACTCACTGTAACGAGCATGCGATATATCTCACGTTCCTGCTTGCTATTGAATCCATACAATGTATAGGAATCGTCCCTGCCGCCAGTAAGCAACACCTCATGAACGTACAGTTTCACTTCCTTCTGACCTTGTATGGCTGTGTATGTATTGAGTGATATATTGAGCGAATAACCTACTCCATGAGCCTCCACCACTGCCTGTGCAGGTGTCAGTTCTGCAAGTTCGCCCTTTATGTATTCTATCATATCATGCTATTTTTGCGTGTACAATTCGTTTCACGGTGTTTCCGTATCTAAAATAAAAAACGCATACTTATTATAATTATTGCGTACACACATATTTTTTTAGGTTTATTCTACACCATTAACAACATTATATCGACAAAAAGATCCGTTGCCGAAGCCATCTGCAACATAATGAACGTAGTTAATGAAAAAATAATATCTGTATAGTTAAAATAAAACCAGCCGCACCTGTTGATGGTGTAGCTGGCGGTGATACTTTCTTGCACTCCGTAAGTGCTCAGGCACCTCGTGAAAGTCTTGCAAGAATCAAACAGGAATTTTGACGCACTGTTTTATGGTAAAAAGACTACCGCGACCGCATGGTCTGAAATTGTTCTAAATTTCCACTGCCAAGAAAACTCATTACACAACAATATTCCCACGCAGGACATGCGATTTTTTTACATCCTGCGTGGGAACACCTTTTTTGTCTATGCAGGACCTTTACGGTCTCACTGCGCGCACTGGTCTTGGATAATATCGGTCAATTTCTGATCGGTCCAAAGAATGCTTTTCAAAGTCATCTATAAATATCACGCCATAGGCATTATAATAATAATACGATTGGCTTGGCGCAAGCGTGGATGACCAATATTGGTCACCGCCTTCTCCTGTAAACAATATCTCATCACCATAATAAACCTCTGGCAAGAATATGGAGTTGCCGTTGGCAGCTGTCACCTTGTATCCACCTGCCACACCTTCCCATGTGCAGTTCTCGCGCAGTTCCGTCCATTCTTCGTCAGTAGGCATACGCCATGCGCCGCCCCAGTTCACTGCCGCGGCATCATCCTCCAGGTCAAGCTGGGTCTTGCCGTCAGTAGCATTGTACTTGGTGTATTTGTTAGTGTCACTGTCGTACCATTTGTACGTACCCTCATAGAATATGTACTTCTGTTCTGTCTCGCCCCATGCAAAAAGAGAACCGCACTCCTTTGGCACCGTAGCACCCACGTTGCACGTAGCCCATTTCACCGACAGTCCGAGATCCACATAGTCATGAGCGTCAGACTTGTCTTCTATTATTTCCGGCGCTACACCGTTCAGGAACATATTTACGATTTGGTTTGCATCGGCCATGGTAATGTATTTGTCGCCGTTCACGTCACCGAGCTTTGTGTTAATATCCAATGGCTTCTCCGTAGCAAGGAAATAATTCACCACAGAGTTAGCGTCAGCCATAGTGATAACACCGTCGTTGTTCACATCGCCGAGATAACTGGGAAGTGGTTCGTATATATAATATATGTATGCCTGACCAGCACTTGCATACATGGCCGTGGCATAGTTTCCCTGTTCGTAGAAGCTCTTGGTCATGTATGTTTCGTCATGACATTCTTCACCATTCAGCGTGTAAACCGTGTTCAACTCATGAAACTGTGTACCTTCTGCTGCATCGAATGTAAGTCTGCATGCATATTTAGAACCGGCCCTAAACTTATCACCCTTGTTCAATTTTGCCATTTGAAAATCCTTGCCTACAGAAAACCATGCGAGGTCCTTCTGCATCACAGCCTCTTTCCCTGTGGCATTTTGTTTCTCTACCCATACCTGCTTTGCTCCTGCAGCATTACCAAGTGTCCACTGCGGCTCCGCACCTATCTGAGGCGCTGTTATCGTTGCCTCGGCATTCACACCACGAACATACGTTCCACCAGCGGGAACAGGTACTTGATAATTAAAAGTAAACACCGCCTTGCTTGACGAAATACGCTCCACATTATCGGCACTAACCTTTACACCGTCACGGTAGGCATAGAGCATCGGCGAAGCGCCAAACCTATACTCTGACTTATAACCAGTAAATCTACTGAAATCCACCGTGAACTGTATCGTGATATTATCACCTGCTTTAGCAACATAGTCGCTGCCCAAATCATTACCAAACATCTGATAGGCAACATCATAGGTAAACGCAATAGTATCCCTGTAATATTCTACACTTTTTTCTACATATTCACCCTTTTCTAATACAGTATATGTAACAATCCTCTTGGCACAAGGGAACTCTGCATGAAAATGAGGGTACGCCTTTTCATAATCTACCGGCCATTTGTAAAATGACGTGAGCGTCAACTCGGTAATATTATTGTTCAGTGACACTGCCATCGACACGTCCACCACACACAACATTACGAGGACAATCATAAATAACTTTTTCATCTGTTGTTTCATTGTCATTATATGTGTTATTTTGTAATTATTTCTGTCATGCATACGCAAAGCGTCCACACACGCAGCCATCAGACTACGTATGCGGACGCATCATTTTTCTCTCCTATAGAGGCTATTATAGTGAGTGAGTGAGTGAGTGAGTGAGTGAGTGAGTGAGTGAGTGATATACAAATTATTGGATTGAGCAAATATTTGCCCAATAAAATCATGCACGTTAACTTTATTTATATTACCCAATTTCATTACCTTATATCACATTACTTTACACCTTATACTTTACACTCCATACTCTACGCTCTACCAAAGTTTCTCTACCTCCTCAACGGACAAGCCTGTCGTTTCGGCTATCTGCCCTACGGACAAAACTCACATCGACTTGAGCTTGCGAGGTTTGACATATACATCTGCAAAGGTAATAACTTTTTGTGACACTGCAAAATAATTCTAAAAAAAACTCATATTTCACATCTCAAATATCACATAATATAATTGTTCTATTTCTCCACTCCCAAGAAAACTCGTTTCTGAGTGCGGAAAACATGGTCGGTGGACTGTAACCCTACAGAAGAGGTTGGCGCGCTGAAAACGGCCTTAAAACGACTTTTGCAGGGTGGGGCGTTTTGCAAGATTCTTTAAAAACGCAAAAAAGGCATATTTTTGTACCAATTACGGACTAAAACATGCCCTTTTACACCGTAAAAGCATAGTTTTTGGACTATTAAAGCTATCGTTTCACAATGTAATATGATAGCTTTTACAATGTAATTTGATAGCTTTTACTGCAAATTAAGAAAACTTTACATTTTTAACATTGTTCTAAATGTCGGATTTCAGCAACAATAACATACACGCAACTTGCCATACATCGTCAAATTAAAGCCGCTCATCTATTTTGTTGTTAAAAAATTTTGCACTTAAAATAATAATATGTAACTTTGCTATTTTAATTTTTAAGAAAACATCCACGCAAACAAAAAATATCCACATAACAGACAAAATGAACACACACAGACATTCAGGATTGATGCTACGCACGCTATTACTCATCATCACAGTGTTGCTTACCAACGCATCATGGGCACAGTTCCTTTCAGCTCCTGCCTTTCCGGGAGCCGAGGGCTTCGGTCGTTATACCACCGGCGGACGTGGTGGTCAGGTAATCCACGTCACCAACCTCAACGATTCCGGCACGGGGTCGCTGCGCGCTGCCGTCGAGGCAAGTGGCAAGCGCATCGTAGTGTTCGACGTGGCTGGCACCATAGAGTTGCAGTCTGACCTGAAGATAATCAACGATAACATCTCCATACTTGGACAGACAGCGCCCGGCGATGGTATATGTCTGCGTAACTATACGCTGAAGATTCATGCCAACAATGTCATTGTGCGCTACATACGCTGCCGCATGGGCGACACGGCACAGAACGAAAACGATGCCATATCGGCTGACAACCAGACCGGCAGTGAGAAACAGAACATCATTATCGACCATTGTTCTGTGTCATGGTGCGTGGATGAATGCGGCTCGTTCTATGGCAATGAGAACTTCACACTGCAGTGGTGCATACTTTCAGAGTCTCTTACCAACTCTGTCCACGGCAAGGGTAGCCACGGCTACGGTGGTATATGGGGCGGCAGCAAGGCTGCTTTCCATCATAATCTGTTGGCGCACCATAATTCACGCAACCCACGTTTTGACCACGGCTACGTGTCTGAACTGGCTGGCGTGGTTGACTATATCAACAACGTGGTGTATAACTGGGGTGGCAACTCCACTTATGGCGGTGAGAACAAGCCAGGACTGGAGCCTAAGAAGTTCAATATGGTCAACAACTACTACAAGCCCGGACCTCGCACCATCAACGTGTCTAAATGCACAAACAGGTTGCTCAACCCTACCACGAAGTGCAGCAACTGTAACAGCAGCGACGAGCATGACATCGTTCCTGGCAAGTTCTATATCAACGGCAACAAGGTGAACGGCACTACCGTAAGCCTTACCACATCATCTACGAGCTGCAGCAACATCGCCTTCGATTCCGGCTACGACTTCAGCTCGTTCGCATCTAATTGTCTGATGAATGCCCGTGAACTGTCATCTGACAATGATTTCAGCCAATACAACACCATTTCCACACACAGTGCAGACAATGCCTTCACCAAAACCGTACAGTATGCTGGTGCAAGCCTCAGCCGTGACGCAGTAGATACACGTATTGCCAATGAAACAACCAACGGCTCATATACCTACACAGGCAGCAACGGTTCCACCTACGGCCTCATCGACTCACAGAGTGACGTAAACGGATGGCCTACACTCAGCGGTACTGCCCTTACCGACACTGACAAGGACGGAATCCCCGACTCCTGGGAGACGGCACACGGACTGTCAAACTCTGTTGACAACTCCGCTACCTACAACCTTGACAAGTATGGCATATATACCGACCTTGAGGTGTATGCCAACTATCTTGTGCAAGACATCACCAAGGCCGAGCGTGCCGATGCCACGGCTTCATTCGACGAGTATTACCCTCTTGACGCTAACGCAATAGCGCCAATAAGCGATACCAAGGCCTCTGCACCTTATATAAATGCGAACATCACCGGCAAGGTCACCATCACAAGCATCGAAAGCAATGCAACGATATATTACACCACCGACGGCTCTACGCCAACCACTTCAAGCAAGCGTTACACCAACGCATTCGTCGTAGGCGAGGCATGCACAGTGAAAGCCATTGCTGCCGTATCAGGCAAACAGAATTCTGACGTCACCTCTTATGCCGTAAGAAACCACGGCATTGCCTACGCCTATATGGTTGACACCTCTGACCCTGCCCCTAATGCAGAGATTTCTTCGGTTGACGGCATCACGTTAAAATATGGTGCCTGCACCGACTGGACTTGCGGCAATGCTGCCATAATAGTCAAGGGTGTCACTTTCCCTTCCTATGCTTCAGCTACAAGCAGCAATGGCACCAACAGCACCTCGCTTGCCACAAACCTGCCTACCGACAAAAGCTACTGGATATTCACTCCTACAGAAGACGGTACGCTGACACTTGCCGTTCATAACATAGGCAAGGGCAAAAGCATCTGCATCTGTGAGGATGGAACACTGATAGGCGCAGAGTTTGTTGACGTTGACGGCACGACGACTTCTTCACTGACGACGACTACGCTGACCGCCGGCGGCACCTTGCCAAGCGAAGCAGGCTGGAGCGGCGGAATACAGTTTGAGGTTAAGGCCGGCAGCACATACACGTATTCATTGGCAGGTTCAAAAGGACATTTCTGTGGCTTTATCTTTGAATCAGACAATGCGCAGCCTGCCGACCAGTCTCTCTTCTCCATGACTTCAACAGCCACGCAGAATGTCAGTGTGGAGGCAGGAGCAGATATCGACCTGTCTTCTTACGCTACGATAACAGGCGGTTCGGCTCTCATTCACAACGGACACGAGGACGCTGCTGCCAACATGATTTCCTCTTCCGGCGTAAGAGTCGGCAACTCTGGCGGCTCTTATATCAAGATAACACTTGACAACGCACTGAAGGCTGGTGATGTCCTCACCACGACAGGCGATGACGGCGGCTATGTGGCAGCCACCTATACCGACAGCAAAACCGACAACATCAGCGGCAACTCCTTCACCTTCACCTCTGCTTTTGAGGGCGTGAAGACTCTGTACATAATGCGTGGCGCAGCAAAACCATGGATGTCGTCTATCACCATCACCCAAGGCGATGCTCCGACGACACTCACACTGACCGACGGCGAAGAGTACTCTCTTAGCGCCGACAAGATTTACGAGGAGGTTACTTTCACCAAGTCTTTCTCTGAATCACTGTCAAACAAATGGACAGCGCTGTATGTTCCTTTCGCCATAGACATCGAAGACTATGCCGAGGTGTTTGACATTGCTGAGATTAACGCCTTTGCTCCTTACCGCGACACTAACGGCGACGGCATGGTAAACGATGCCGACGACGACATGCTCATAGTAACAAAGATAAAGTCAGGAACGACTACACCTAACATGCCTTACCTTATCAGGGCGAAGGCTGCCGGCGACGTTACGATAGTGCCTGTTGACAACAAACTCTATGCTGCAACAAGCGGACAGAAAGTCTGCCAGACCAACAAAGGCACATACACCTTCACTGGTCTTAACAGCTCTGTAACCGCTAACGCAAGCAACAACTACTATTACATGTCAAGCGGCACCATCAGCCACCGCACCTCTGGCGAGACCGTCATCAAGCCAAACCGCTGGTACATGACAGTAAGCAGTGCCAGCGCCTCTGCGAAACCTTCTTTCGGCATCGTCGTATTAGACGAAGAAAACGAAGCGACGGCTGTGACACGCACAAACTGCGACGATGCCACACGCCCAGAAGCAATATACAACATCAACGGCACTCCAGTAAACAAGAACATCAAGCAGTTACCGGCCGGCATATACATACAGAACAACAAAAAACACATCAGAAAGTAATGACACATCAGAAACACTACATACAACCCAACATAAGAACAATAGCAGTCCACGTTCCTTCCATCATGGCTGCATCGGCAATACCCGTAAGCGAAAACGGAGATGCTGACGCAAAGCGCAATAACATGCCGTTTCTGGAAGAGACAGAAGAAGATGACGTAAACCCATTTCAACCATGACAGCAATAAAATATTCAACAAAACTATAATGATTACATAATGAAGAAAGAAGACTACAAAGTCCCCTCGTTGATAGTCGTGCCGATCAGGAGCATCAACCTGCTTTCTGCATCAAAAGACATTGACGAACTCACGAACAATGGTGACGACACAACGTCGGGCGAAACTAACGAAGAAGAGGAATTCAATGGTCTGTTTGACTAACAAGGGCCGTTACTTATCACATCCTCAAGTAACTTATTATTCTAATTTGGAAAAACTAATGAGAAAACTATTATTCACTTTATTAATCACAGCATTGTCTGTCGTCACAGCCGATGCACAGCGCAAGACCGACGCTCTTGACCGCGGACTTGTGGCGGTGAAAGTTTCTAACGGAGTATTCGTAAGCTGGCGTCAGCAAGCCGATGAATACTACGACGTAACCTATAACCTATACCGCAACGGGACAAAAGTAAATGCCACACCGCTTTCTGTCACCAACTATACCGATGCAAACGGAACGACATCAAGCACCTACACCGTAAAGGCAGTAGTAAAAGGTATTGAGCAAGAAGCATCTGCAGCAAAGAGCGTATGGGCTAACGACTATCTTGAGATCACACCACAACATCCTTCAGACATTCACTCTACCCTCGTTCCTAACGATGCCTGCGCAGCAGACGTTGACGGCGACGGCCAACTGGAGATTCTCCTAAAGTATGACAACCAGAGTGAGGTAAATAATGCCATGCAGAGAAATGGCTGGTATGGCGAACACACCATTTTTGAGGTGCTTGAACTTGACGGCACAGTAAAGTGGTGGGTTAACTGTGGTCCTAACATGGGTGACTTCCAGAACAACGAACAGAATATCGTAGGCTATGACTGGGACCAGGACGGCAAAGCCGAGGTCGTCATGCGATTGGAAGAAGGCTCTACAATCCACATGGCTGATGGAACAACATATCAGATTGGAGCCGATGGACAAAACGGCACTGCATGGACTAACTACCGTGAGCCACGTTACCTCAGTTACAATGCATCAACAGTAGCCTTGGCTTTTAACCTTCCAAGCAATGCCTCTGTAAGTGTTGCAGACCATTACTACACCACAAAATATGAAAACAAAACGACTGTCACCACAGAAGTTGACGAAAGTGCAACATCATGGCTTAGCACCTCTATACAAAACGGAGTGCTCTATGTCACCACAACTGCCAACGAGACAACAGGTGACGGTTCCCATGCAACGGGACGCTATACTTCTGTATATGTAAACGATGGAACTGAAACTACAGAATATTCTGTATTTCAATTAGAACAAAACACCAAATCCGTTGAGTGGTTCACTCACTATGGCAAGGAGTTCCTCGTATATTGTAACGGTGAAACAGGTGAGATATATGACATCATAGATTTCCCTTGTGCACGCTTTGAAAGCGATGAAACTGACCTCAATGCTGCATGGGGTGACGGTTATGGCCACCGTTCAAGCAAGTATTTCTATGGTGCGCCTTACCTTGACGGACGTAACCCAAGCATTTTCGTAGGACGTGGTATCTACACACGCCACAAGTTTGTTGCCCTTGATGTTGACAAGAACACACACAAACTCTCTGAGCGCTGGCGCTGGATGAACAATCAGAAAGGCTCTCCATGGTACGGACAGGGTTATCACAACTACGCCATTGTGGATGTAGATTGGGACGGACGCGACGAGATAGTATGGGGAAGTATGGTTATCGACGACAACGGTATGGGACTGTCAACCACTGGACTGGGTCACGGCGACTCACAGCACCACGGTGACCTCAATCCGTATGTGCATGGACAGGAGGGTTTCTTCTGTAATGAGGACAACCCAGGCAACAACTACCGTGACCTCACAACAGGACAGATTTATTACCGCAACATTTCAACCAATGATGACGGACGTGCCATAGCGGGTAATTTTTCCAATGAGATTCCCGGCTCTATAGCTTCGTCAGCACATGACTCTTCAACACCTATCAGCCTTGTTGCAGGCAAGCATGTAGATGATGGTTACACCACCGCAGGCATGAACCAGAACTTCAACTGCTATTGGGACGGAGACCTCTGCGAGGAGACTTTCAACTATGTAAACGGTAAGAACACTGAAGGTGCCATAGCAAAGTTCGGTAGCTGGACACCTATCAAGACTCTTACAGGCTCGATGACGAACAATGACACTAAGGGCACGCCGTGCTTCATGGGTGACATTCTGGGTGACTGGCGACATGAGTTCATCATGCGCACTGCCGACAATCATATTCGTGTTTACACCACAACTATAGAAACTCCTTGGAGCATTTATTCATTGTGGTACGACCACCAGCAGCGTAACGCCATGGTATGGCAGATGTGCGGCTACAACCAACCACCTCACACATCTTACTTCCTCGGAGAAATGGAAGGCATCACGGCTGCGCCGCCAGCATTTACAATGACCGGACGTACAGAGATTGCTAACGGCGGAACAATCAACACCACCGACAATACCATCATCTCTTGCGAAACAAACGACATGACTATCAATGTCACTGATGGTGCATCTCCTTATATTTACATCGACAATGCTCCGTCTTGGGTACAGGGTTCTGCTCCGTCTGAGGCTACTTCTAAGGATTATAACATAACTTACAAGTATTACACCCACACACTTACAGGCGGTGCCTTTACTGGCGACACTCGCCTCGTAAAGCAAGGCGACGGCATGTTGGTTTTGCCAAATGTCAACCAGACATATTCCGGAGCTACCGAAGTCTGGGCTGGCTCGCTCGCCTTCAGCGGCACGATGCCTAACAGTGAGGTTTGGATGAACCGCCACACTAATCTCTATACTGCCGGCACGTTCACCCAACCTGTCACCATGGAGTACGGCTCTAAGCTCTATATCTGTAAGGACAATGCCACTGGCGACGGCTCACTGCCTGAGGCTGAGTACACATCTGCCAACTTCAAGACTCTTAACCTCCACGAGGGTGCACGTATAATTATGAACATTGACCCGGAAAACAATAAAGCCGATGCCTTAAATGTTGGTACTTTGTCACTTCGTACTCAAGATTGGGAATATGGACCGAAATACCTGAATCCAGTAATAGAGATAAACAGCCCATCGAAAATACCAGCAGGCACTTACTTGTTAGGGGATGTATCAAACGTAAATGGCAACGTAAACTTTACGATAGAGGGAAACAACTTCAGCATATACTCTAACAAAGAGATCACAGTACAGAATGGACATCTGTATCTAAATGTTACTGATGATGCCGAACTTGAAGAACCAACTAATAATGCAGCAATAAATAATACGAAAGATATTATACAGACATGGGACTTCATGTCCATATCTGCAACGGAGTTCAACAAGAACAGCTCTTGGTTATCTATTGGAGAAGAAGAAACAACAGTCGCAAATATAACATGTAAAAACAGTACGACAGAAGGAACTGAAGGTTTAGTATTCGATGTTACAAAAGATGATAACATATGGAGAATTGTAAAAGAAGGTCTTCGAAATCAAGGAACCTCTACACGTACCCTCGGCATAACTAATCTCGCAAAAAATGATGTCATTACAGTTGTTTGTTCTGTATATGGCACAGATAATACAGTGGTATCTGTAAATACAGGCAATGCGGTGACCTCTGTCGCTGATCATACATATACATTTACTATGACCGAAGACGGAACATTAGGATTAAACGTCACAAGAACAGCGAATGGCAACTATTATACAATAGAAAAGATTACCCGCGCCCCAGGATACTCTAAACTCACATTATCTCCCACAGCAGTTACGGACTATGAGCAAGCAGTATATGACTCTGTAATTGTGGCACGTGAATTTAATGCTGGTTATTCTACACTGTGCGTACCATTTAACACAACTGTATCAGAATTCACAAATGGTGACACCGAAGCATACGTAGCTTACTTGAGCGATGTAAAGGTGGACAATGGAGTGACAACACTCGTATTCTCTAACACTACAGAGATTAAAGCCAACACCCCATACATTCTCTATCTTAGCAAGGTGCTATCCACCCCCACTTTCATTGAAAAGCCTGTATTTTTATCAGATACGAGAGTTTTCCATTCCAACAGTTGGACCATGTACGGCAACTACACTCCAGGTTTCTCTATGTACGGCAAGTACGGCGTGGCTCGTAATGCAGCCATCATGAAGGGTGGCTCTGCATCTACGCTCAACGCTTACGGAGCATACCTCACAGGACCGTCAAACGCTGCCGGAGCAAAGATTGTGTTCGGAGAACTCGTAGAAGATGACGACGCTACTGGAATATCTGTCATCACCGACGAGAGCACCACACAGCGTAATGGCAAGTATGCCGACAACCAGCAGATAATAATCCTGCATAACGGCAAGAGATACAAGGTCAACGGCGCACTGATAAAATAACGCGCCTCTTGCACTGCGCAAGCGCAGAAGCGTAATACACCCTAATGGCGATTGTTCAGTTATCTGAACAATCGCCATTTTCCTTTTATTCTCCCCCACCCCTCATTTCTTTAATTGTAAAAAAGAGAAAAGAGATTTTAAGCGCCATGAACCTCTACCACGAATATACACTAACTTGCACGAATCTGCAAGATTGAAACCTATTCGTGCAATTTACTACCACAGTTTTAACTGATTAAACTGATTTAGCTTCGCACCACATGGCCATTACACGGATTATAAACGGATTATATGGATTTTTCTAGCTATCTGTCAAACGACATTTTGGCGTTATATAAAAAAAAAAACAGCCTGCGGCATCTTTTTTGCCACAGGCTGTTATTATATATACCTGATATCACTTACTTAACCATAACCTTGCGGATGGTACCGTCATTCATGCGAATGATGTTGATGCCACGTTTCAGTGATTCTGTCTTTCGTCCACTTACGTCATAGGTGGCGTCAGACTGATATACAGTGCCTCTTACAGTGTTGACTGCAGTTGACTCAGGAGCCACACCTCCGAGATTGTCCATACAGAAGTATGTGGCCGTTGTAGGACCGTAAGCATTTCTCTTCGTAGTCTCAAACGTGAAGGATAGGTCTTTCACTGTTCCCAGTGACGTAAGGTCAACCCATGTCCACTCGTTGATATAGTAGCGGTCCTCCTCGTTGTCAGCACGGAAATCGGCAAGATATACATCGATACTGTTGCCATTGTCGGCAGTGATTGTGAGCTTCAGGTAGTCGCCCTTGCCAAACGGTGCACCGTCATCCTTGCTCAATCCGTCACCATTCACGATGTTGTCTTTCGTATAGGCATCGTTATTGATATAGAAACCACTGATAACCTCTCCGTCAGGATTATTCATGACAGTAATCTTGCCACCGAAATAGCCAGGGTATGCCACCATGTAGTTCTCTGAACCATCTGCACCACCGCCTGTGGCATTCTTCCACTGTCCGATGAAATAGCCATTGAAGTCAGTGGATGTCATGTTACTATAGCCATAGTTGCCCCAGTAGCCACCATAGTCGGGTGAATAGAAGTTGTCGAACTTGAACGAACCGCTAACAAAAGAGCCAAGCGGAAGGTTGCTACCATTCTCATAACCCTCTTCTGGCAAGTACAGGTCATCAAACGTTGCCGCAACCATGTCGCCAGTGACGATGGCACGCACCGTGGCAGTGTCCGCCCCACCCTCGCTATCAGTAACGAGGAAGATGTAGTCGGTACACTGTGTAGGAGCATCCGTAACCATGAATATGTCTGTCGGCACTTCATCATAGGTCTCTGTCAGCAATACGTTGTGCTTCTGATCCATCCATGTAAGGGTATATGGAGCCGTGCGCTCATCAACCGTAACCATAGCCATCAATGTAACAGTAGAACCAGATGCCACGGTCTCCTCCACATTGGAGTTGTTTATGAACACCATAGCCTCAGGCTTCACCAGTTCTACAGGCGTTACCTCCATCGTGAACGTCTCTGTCTGACTGATGCTCTCGGCAGCATTGCCACGCAGGCTGACGGGCAGCATGTAAACCACATACTCCTCGCCGTCGGTGAGGTTGCTGATGGTGATTGATGTCTCTGTGTTGGCAGCCACGTCCTTGCTTGTCTCTGAAGCCTTCAGCGCCTCAGCTGCAGGAGCCTCCTCACCGGCTTTCTTCACTATGTAATATACGGTAGATGCCATATCAGTCTTGACCGAGATTGATGCCACTCCGTCAGTATGAGCCCTTACCACAGGATAGCCATCATGCATGACTGGGGCACTTGCGGCATCTGCGTCATACTCGTATGCTCCGACGGTGATATCGGCGGCAGGGCGTGCCTTGCCATTGATGTCGGTGGTAACATAATCCAGCGCGAGGGCTTTCAGCAAGTCACCGTCGAGGTCGTCGGCAGGCTCAAGGACGGCGTCGCTGAGGAAGCTGACCTGCTTGTTGATGCAGCCAGTGGCACCGGTAGCCTGCACGAAGGCGGCAAAATCGCCATCGTTACCAGACGTAGCACGGAAGAATGTCGGGCCAGCAGTGTAGATTATATTGTTCTTGAACGTAATTTTGTCGAGGTTTTCATCATTATAGAGGTTTACGGCATAGCCGCTGCCTTCATTCTGTATAATGTTGTTGACCACGTTGACGTTCTCGCCAAGAGGTTTGTCAAGCAACCACAGCGCCACACCGGTGTTGTCGCCATGCAGGCGGATGGTGTTGT
Source organism: Prevotellaceae bacterium UBA3849 (assembly GCA_002392645.1). Taxonomy (GTDB): domain Bacteria; phylum Bacteroidota; class Bacteroidia; order Bacteroidales; family Bacteroidaceae; genus Prevotella. The sequence goes on along the minus strand of DGHL01000011.1, from coordinate 8,951 downwards.
TGGCGATATACACATTGCTGACGGCATCGTCAGAGAGTTTCACGCCGCCATAGCTTGTATTGAGCGACGTGACGTTGATGACGTTGTTGGCAATGATGACCGGAGCCTCGGCAGTACCTGCCATCTGGCGAAGATACATGGCTGCGGTGTACTTAGACGGTGCGAGGTTGAAGGTATTGCCCGTAATCTCACTTGACTGGGTGTAAGTGTCACGCTGTGTGAAGTCGAGGGCACCCATGGTGACGCTGGTGGTGACGTCGCTGGTAAGGATGACGGTATTATTCTTCACCTTCACGCCGAGTTCATCATAGCAGTATATAGCCTTTGAACCCTGGTTCTTGAAGGTGTTACCCTCAATCACACCGCCCACCTCCTTAGGCAGTGCCACATAACTTGTGCCACCCATGCTGACACCGATGTAGCCTCCCTCGAGCAGCGAATTGCTGACCGTGAGGTAGTCGTTATTGCAGTTTGCGACATCCTGTGCATAGTGGCCTATGAGGTTGATGTCCTGCTGATAGCTTGTGGTAGTGGCGGTGTGTATGTTGCAGTTGTCAATCGTTACATGGCGGCTCTGGTTCTTCACCATCACCACGGCGTCATAGCTCTGGTCAGTGGTAGTCACCTCCACGCCCCTCAGCGTGACGTAGCTTGCCTCATAGAACGTAACCACGCCATATACCTTAGAATATTGGTCGTCGCTGTATCCGCCAGAGGTATATTGGTCATGGTATATCTTCACGTCGCGCTTGCCACTCTCACTCTGAATGGTCAGGGTGTTGGCTGACCCCATACCCTTAATATAAGGTATGCGCACGCGTTCGTTATACTCACCGGCACGAACGTTGAGCGTTACAGGACCTTCCATGCCCAATGTGCCGAGGTTGTCTATAGCACCTTGTATTGTTGCATAGTCAGCATCTGCACCACCTACGGTATATGTGCCGCTCTTACCCTGCGCCACGGTAACGCTTGCCGTAACGGCAGGCTCATCACTGACGGCAATGGTCTCGCCACCAGCAACGATGCTCACAAGAGATGCCTTTGCCGTCTGACCTACAGTGGCATCTGGCCTTATGTCGTATGCCAACCAGAAGTAGTATGTATTACAATCGGTGATGGTGTACTTACCATTAAACTCCTCATTGGCAGAGAAACCGTCAACAGTGCCGGTCTGATAGATATGGAAATCACTTATGACATTGAAGTCTGCCTCACCGAGCATGAAGCCCGTTATGTCGAGCGGTTTCTTCTCGCCATCTGTCTTAACGGCAATCTTCAGCATACGGGTGTCGGTCTGTCCCTTCAAGACCACGCTTACGCTTACATCCTCTGTCGTAACGCTCTTCACATACACATCCTGCTTGGTATAGGCGCTTACCTCTATGGCGAAGCCTGCAGGACCGCTGGTGCCTGTGGTGAACTGCACCGTTATCTTGCCGTCCTGGCTTGTGGCGCGTATCGGCAGCTGCTCAAGCATCTTGTCGTACATAGAGTACTGTGCGTCATAGGTGCCCTCTGCGTTGTCCTTCTGGAAGATGTTCAGCTTGGTGGTGTAATATACATCCCATGCCTTGAACTTCAGCATGATGCCGTCGGCAGGCGACTTAGGCGCAAACGTAATGGTACCCGTGAAGCTGGCTGACGCATTGCCGTCGACTCCGCCGTCATCATAGAACATTATAGGTTTTCCTTCTGCAACAGTAACCACTCCATTGTCACCACTCTGCAGTACATACATGAGCTTCAGCGTGCGTGAGCCTTCTGGGTCGCCAGCCTCAACGGCTGTCTCCTGTGTGCCGCACTTTACTGCCGTAACCTTTGCGTCGATGGCAGTTTCTGCCACAGCCTCATCGCTGACGTCCGCCTTTACGGTAAACATGTTGTCGCCCTCTGTGAGCTCTACTGCTTCAGGGAAGGCTACCTCTACCTCTGCAGCGGCAGCGGCCTCACCTATCTTGACATCACCTTGCCATACGCTGACCTTGCTGATACTTGCCTCTGTACCTTTGAGGTTTAACGTAATACTGCCCAACTGCAGTGGTTTAAGGTTGCCCATGGTCTTGACATTGACAGTAAGAAAATCAAGGTTTGTGGCTCCCACTGAGGCATCGGCAACAGAAGCCTGTGATACCTCAACGCCATCAACGGACATTGCCACAGGTTGGTATTCTGACACCGTTGCCGTCCAACCTTTGTAATAATATGAAGAATAGGAATTCGGACAGAACAGCACCGTCAATGCGCCGTCGGCAGCCGTAGAACGCAGAATGCGGTCTGGGCCTACAGACTGCTGACTGTTGTTGTTGAGTTCCCACAGCAGAGTGCCGTTAGTGCCCTGGCCTGCATAGACCTTGAAGACAGACTTGGTACCATAGCTGGTAGAAGAATACTGCACCTCAAAGTCGCTGAAGTCTATCTGGCACACCTTGCCTTCATGTTTAGGCACGAACACATTGATACGGTTGTCTGTGCCTGCTTCGCAATAAGTGCTATAGCTTGAAGCCTTCTTAGTTTCAAAGCCAACGGAAGCGTTGACGGTCTTTGTCACCGTGCCCTGACCAGAATAGCTGAGCACGACGTTCTTAACAGTGCGCTCTGCTGCAGCAGCAGTGACAGTCTCGGTTGTCTCTACTCCGTTGACCAGTGCAGTGACACTCTGTAACTGTGCGCTGACCTTGTTATCATTGAGAGCCTCGTCGTTCACGTCATATTTCAGGGTGAACGCATTGTCGCCCTCAACAAGTGCCTGCGGTGACTGCAGGTCAATGGTGAATGAAGATGCATTGATGTCTGCCTCGCCCACCTTCGCAGTGCCGTAGTAGAGCGATGCCTTCGTTACGAGCGAGTTGGTTTCACCTGCACTGAACGCCATCTTGGTAACCTGCATGGCAGGCTCGGTGTCCTTGGTCTTTACAATAATGTTGAGCATATCCTGCTCTGTGTCGCCTGCCGCGAGTGTCTCTGAAGAAGCGGCAGCAGCAGTGACGCCGTTGAAGGTCATTGCCTGTGGTACGAAGAGGCTTACCTCTGCCTCAAAGCCATCGGCGGCAACGGTTGACGGTGCGTCACTGTAGAGCACTACCGTAAGCGAACCGTCAGCGGCACTTGAGTGTATTATATCGGTCTCACCTTTCTGCAGGGTCCTGATAAGGTTGTCGCTGCTGACTTCCTGACCGTTATAGATGCGCAGTTCCTGATTGTAGTATGTTCCGTGCCATATACTGTTGTTGGTGAAGTTCACCATCACTTTCTTGCCACTGACACCAGGCAGGAATGTAACCTTACCGTTGGTATTTGCCTCAATGGCTCCAGTCTTGCCGCCCTCATCAAAGAAAGACAGGGGTGTTTCGCCAACAGTTACCGTCTGGGGCTCACTGCTCATCAGTACGATGGCAGGATTTGCCACCTCTACACTTGTAGCGGCAGTGAAGGGGACGATGCCCTCCGTCTGTCCCTGTGATGCTATCTTTGTTATATCTACCTGTGCCTTGGCACCTACTGCAGCCGTACTGAGGAAGTCACCCACGACGGTAAATGTGGTGGTGCCGACTGAAAGGGTTTCGTCAAGCGTAAACACATAGCCGTCACCGTCAGCACTTACCGCTGCTTCCATCTGCGTTCCATCCTTGAGCAGTCTTAACGCCAACGGGTCGAAGGCACCATCGTTCTTCGTCATTGTGAAACCAATGTTTGTCACATGGTCGGGATTCATAACACCAGTGGCGGTGACATAGGCGTTTGCAAGTGCCACATTCTGTCTTGACGACAAGGCTCCGCCAATGCCGTCATAGTTACTGCCGGCACCTGTGACGGTCATATTCTCCAAGGTTATGCACCTTACCTTTGCCACCCAGCCGTCGCATGCCTTGGCATATTTCCACAGCATGCCCACGGAGAGCATGCCGTCTGCAGATGCCGACGTGTAAGTCTTGTTGGAGTACGTGCCGTCGAGCTTGTCGAGCACTGTGCCTTCAGGCAACGTGGAAGTACTGCTCAGCGCGTCGTTGTACTTGAAGGCGCCATCTGGGTCCGGGTCTCCGCTATACACCCACACTTCGCCCATCCAGCTTGCACCGTCATTGGTGACATCGATGCTCTCGAAGGTGATTTGAATACTCATACCTTCGGCTGGTTTGAACACAGTGAGCGAACGCGAGTTGTTCGTCGAACTGCTCGCTATGCTTCCAGTGCCTTTCCAGTCGTAGAAGGTAATTTCCTGGTCGGCAGCCACATTAATGACCTGCCGTCCCCATTGCTCCTGCAATACTACGTCGCCATCCTGCGATGCCCATGAGGACACGCAAACAAACGACATAAGCAGCAACAGCAATGCATGTTTAATTACTGTCTGCATTACTAACTATATGAATAAAAAAATAATATTTCACACCATAGTGCCTAACCCACGAGTGCAACTAAGGTTATAGTATGATGTTGGCAGGTATTCTGACTTTCTCCAGCTGTCATTGCCTTCCCACAAAGTCCAATACGGACTATGCAGTGGCTTGTTTTTTATGACGCTATAACAGAGATTACAGCAGCGGGACTGTTCGGGATTTTCACCCGATTCCCTTTTAAGCCTCTGCCTCACGGCTATACCATGAAACATCGGCACCAAATCCTATAGCGAAGATGCGAGTGCAAAGTTTCGCACGAAGCAGTTAATGAGTGTCTGCGCAAGCAGGCTCATGGTCGCTTATAGCGAAAATGCGAGTGCAATGTTTCGCACGAAGCAGTTAATGAGTGTCTGCGCAAGCAGGCTCATGGTCGCTTATAGCGAAAATGCGAGTGCAATATTTCGCACGAAGCAGTTAATGAGTGTCTGCGGAAGCAGGCTCATGGTCGCTTATAGCGAAAATGCAAGTGCAATGTTTCGCACGAAGCAGTTAATGAGTGTCTGCGGAAGCAGGCTCATGGTCGCTTATAGCGAAAATGCGAGTGCAATGTTTCGCACGAAGCAGTTAATGAGCGTCTGCGTAGCAGGCTCATGGTCGCTTATAGCGAAAATGCGAGTGCAAAGTTACTAACTTTTTCTGAGAAAACAAAAATATTTTGCGAACAAATGATACAATGTCTTTTGAACGCAAAATATTTATTTCAAATTTCAAAATGCTTCTTCACGTCAGTGTGAACGTCATACGGTGGTATGGCGTAGGTCCGTACTCGGCTATCGCTGCACGGTGTTTCTTAGTAGGATAGCCTTTGTTTGACAGCCAGTCATACTGCGGATACTGCTCTGCCAGCATATTCATGTAGTCATCACGGTATGTCTTGGCAAGGATGGAGGCTGCCGCTATGCTAAGGTATTTGCCATCACCCTTGACGATGGTGGTAAATGGAAGCGTGCCGCCCTGCCCTCCTCCTGAGGAAACGGCACTGCTACGCTTTTTCTTCACAGGCATTTCCAACTCGTTACCAAACAAATCATGCTGTACGGTCTGTTGTCTGTTCTTCTGGAAAGCCTCCACACTTCGCTCTTCCTTGCCAGGAACACCATTGAGCACATTCTCATCAGCGTCCCCTCTTGCCTCTGACAGCAGGAGGGGAGCCGGATAGTATGGGTCGAACTTATTACCGTCGATAATGAGTTCCTCCGGTCGCACACTGAGTTTGTCAAGTGCGCGGTGCATGGCGAGGTATGAGGCATGGAGTATGTTTACCTGGTCTATCTCCTGCGCCGTACATACTCCTACAGCCCATGCCACGGCATCACGCTCTATCTCTGTGCGCAAGGCATAGCGTTTCTTCTCCGTCAGTTGCTTGGAGTCATTGAGCAGGTCATTATGATAGTCAGGCGGCAGTATAACCGCTGCGGCATACACACTGCCGGCAAGGCATCCGCGCCCTGCCTCGTCGCATCCCGCCTCTATCACGCCAGCATGGTAAAACGACTTTAATTCACAACTCATAACTCATAACTTATAACTCATAACTTACTTGTAATACATCTGTCCGCCGGCATCCACGCCTGCTGCACTGACCGTAACGCGCGTCTCACGACAGTTGTTGTATATCGTGGTGGAGAACTTACCATCTGCATCAAGCTTCACGTTAGGATTCCAGTACAACGTGCGACGGTAGTCCTTTGGCTTAGACGGCTTAGCATTGCTATAGTCGGGAGAGTAGAACTCCTCCGGGTATGCTATGCCATCCATGATATAGCGGCGGTCACGATATGTAGGACGTCTGCCATCGTTCTCTATCGGCACGAAATCGAACGTCACATCGGCCACGTTAGCAGCCACCACGTCGCCAGAGTCGGTACGCAACTCATAGTCGGTGTATGCCTTGACATACTGCATACGCTCAAGACGCAGGATTTTGAACAGGTCAGCCTGTGACCTTTCCTTGTCATACTCGGTACTGCCTGGAGTATAGTTACGGTAGAATGACGTACCGTTAACCAAGGCACGCACATTTATATTATTCTTACGTCCCATATTTCCGAAAAGATATGTTGCGGCTACATAAGGGAAAGTACGGAAGTCCACTACGCCGAACATCAAGCCGCGGTCTGTCAGCTCATTATACAAGTCGTAGGCGTCCATCACTATGGCTGGCTTGTTCATGTCTATGCCACGACGACCACGACGGCGCGACTTAACCACGACGGTCTGCAACTGGTGCATACCTGCCAGTTTGCTTGTCTCTGGTATGTTCTGATCATCATCCTCGTCAACAAACTGTAGTTGCGGTGAGTTAGTCTGATACCATGAATATGGCTTGGTAAAACGAGGGAAGAAGACGTCTTGCTTGACATAGAAGTCAGGGAAAGCACGCTCATTTAAGAAATCCTTGTCCATCTTGCCTGTCTGCATATTCTTGCTTATTGAATCAGACGGTGTATAAGCCTTGGCAAACAGATATGCCCAACCATAGAATGGAGGCATGTTTATCTTGAAGTGTCCGTAACGATCTGTACGTGTTATGGCACCTGCTATCTCACCGTTCTTGTTTATCTCTGCCTCTACCAAGACGTTTCTGCGAGCTCTGCTTGTCATTACCTTACCACCGTCACCATCACCTTCTATATATTCTCCTGAGTCACCAGTGTAGTCTTCTGCAAAAGCCGTCTCCACTTGTGCCACTACAGGTGAATTAAAGTCGTCTATGCCTTGTTCGGCACGCATCTTGTCGGCAATGGTATTAGCTTTCTTGCCTAATCCATTCAGGTCCTCAAACTCTAAGATATCAGCCTCCGTAGGCACTGTATATACTGTTCCCTCAAAGGTCAGTCCCTTTTCAGGCTCATATTGCATTTCCTCTACATGCTTATACCTGCGCCAACCCTGCACCTTCATCAGCAGGTCGAGGTCTGACAGGTGTTTTGCGTCATTACTCTCAAAGTAGTATGCGGGATAGGCTATGAAGCCTTTGAGTTCTGAAGACAGCAGCATATCGGTCATGATATTTCCGTTGTCATATCCACGCTCGTCGGTCTGTGCGTCACGTATTGCCAGGGAGATGGTAGTAGGATGCAGCTCACCGGCATCTACCTTCACGTCTATTGGTGCGTAGGCATCAACGGTAGTCTTTGCTCCTACCTCTGCACCTGCCGTAGTCAAGGTGACATTCACTGGTTTGCCATAGTCGCCGTTATTGACGAAGAAGAGTCGTGAGGCAAGCGGTTGTGCGTTGTCATCATATATTATCAGTTCGTTTACGCCAGTCTGCAAATCTGCCTGCTGCAACTGTATCTTGTTTGATGACAAGCGTTGGAAAGTCATCAGCCTGCCTCTGCACAACACGGCGTATGCGGCTGGTGTCACGCCTTTGGCAGACAACGACACTGTTTTCTTCTCTGCATCAAAACTTAACGCTACACCTTGTTTCTTGGCTTGTGGCAAGGTAAATGTATAGTCTTTTCCTCTCCAACTAAAAGTAGCCGTCAGTGGCGTCTCTGTAGGTGTAACGGTCATTTGGCCCATACCGAGATGCTGCGTCTTTATCTTCATTCCATTACTGAGTGTTCCCTCAAGGTCGAAGTTCTCTCCATGGTTATCCTTCACCTCAAAAGCGAGGTTGCATGGCAAGCCTTCTATCAACTGGCCGCCTTCCGGATAGAACGACATGGTGAGAAATTCCTTATCTTTTAAGATACGTGTCTTTGGACGGTGTGACATATATCTGTCAATATAGTTTCCTTCCTCCGTAGGTTTCTGATACACCGGCACTACACGTGAATACAGCCCCTCCCAGTCACGATAGAAATCATTTGCCTCTCGTGGACCGAAGAACTCTAACCTCTGGTCACGGGTATAGTCACGTTCCGTTACATTGAAATTCAGCTGCCAGCGTGTATAGGCACGTATCTCATAGAAGCCTGAATATAGGGAGTCTTCCAATATGAACTGTCCGCAGGTGAATCCCTTGTCGCTGACTACGATATGCTGTCGTTCCACGAGATAGCCATCTGGCGTAAGCAACTCCACATAGAGCAGCTTACTCATGTCGGTAGGACTAAGGTCGTCGGCTCTCACCACGTATGCCTTATACCACAGCGTGTCGCCCACGAAATAGGCACTGTTGTCAGTGTGTACATATATCTTCTCCTGCACTTGCGAATTATCGCGCAGCATAGTTTCAAGGTCGTCAATTGGTGCGCCCTTGGCTACAGAACAAAGACATAGAATGGTTGTTAATAATAGTAGACATCTTTTTTTGGTCATAATTATTCTCTTATTTTAAAATGTTATTACGTAAAACTTGATTGAATGATTCATGTTTAAGTTCTTAATAGTATCTCAAAATCCATAGATTCTCGACTTTGCCAGGCTTAACCTATATTTAATGCAAAGGTACAAAAGAATTTCGTTAATGAGCGTTACCCCCCCCTAAAAAATGTTAATTCACAGATGATTTGTCTATTTTTTTGGCTCTATTAATCAAAATTTGTCACTTTGCTATCAAAAAAGCCATTTTTTTCGACCTATAGCTCAAATTGCAGG
>DGHL01000049.1 GCA_002392645.1 Prevotellaceae bacterium UBA3849 | reverse complement strand
GCGAACTGTTCGCTTCTGCGGTCACATAGCCCGCTATGCCCCCTTATCAGCTAACATTTTGCCCTCGAAATAAATCCGAAAATCTGTCAAAGCTAATTTATAGAACCCACCATAATTAAAAAGCATCGTAATGGGTATTGGTCCATGCGGTGCTTTTTGATTTTGTTACACGATGCAGAACTGCCTGATGAATGAAAAAGCATTACTGCACATAATTCCCCAATGGATGATAAGTTGTAAAGGCAATGGTATGGAATGAAAAAAGCGAGAGTCAGGTGAATCCTGATTCTCGCTTTTATATTAATAGCTTTTTAATAGCTTTGCTTTTTAAGCATTAAGCTTAGAGAAATCATCATATGTGATATCCTTGGTGTCAAGTGCAACGACGTCTTTCAGAGCCTTCATCAGTTTGCGGTCTGCAGCCTGGTTTACAAGCTGGTCAACCTGCTCTGGCTTCTTCAACATCTCCTCAGAGTACTGCTCGATGTACTCCTCTGGAATATTAGACATGCCATACTGAGCAAACTGCATGCGAGTCATTTCTTTAGCAACCTCCTTGACGTCAGCATCCTCGATTTTAACCTCGCACTGCTCAAGCAGGTGGTTCTTTGCAAGGTGCCATGTGAGCTCCTTGATGCTTGCCTCGTAGTTGTCGTCAACAAACTTCTGATCCTTGTCCTTGTTGTTGGCGAGCATAATACGCTTCATGATGTCGTCAGCATACTTAACAGTGCCGAGCTTCTTCTCTACATAAGCGCGTACATCAGCAAGGAAGCGATACTCTGCATTAACATCAAGCTGCTGCTTCAGGTTCTCTGCGATCTTCTCGCGGAATTCCTTCTCGTTCTTTACGGTTCCCTCGCCGAATGTCTGGTCGAAGAGCTCCTGGTCTATTGCGTGCTTCTTGTAGCGTGTAATCTCTGTTACCTGGAAAGTAAAGTTTGCCTCTACTTTCTCTGCCTCTTCCTTTGTAATCTTAAGGAGAGAAGAAACCTCAACGCTAGACTCTGGATAAGCCTTCTTTGGGTTGAATGTGATGATGTCACCTACCTTGCAACCCTGGAAAAGAGCCTTCTGCTCGTCAACCTTCATGTATGCAGGCATAAGAACAGCCTCAGAAACGGTGATGCCACCTTCCTTTGTGCTGCCGTCAGCATTCAACTCACGCAGGTCACCTTTCAGCATATCGTTGTCCTCGTATGAATCGACCTTCTCATAAGCACCGCCACGTGAAGCGTATGCATCAATCTGCTGGTCGATCATCTTGTCATCAACGGTTATATTGTAATATGCAATCTTGTTGCGCTTTGTAAGCTTGATGTCCATTTCTGGTGCGACGGCGATGTCGAACTTCAGGGTGTATGGTGCAGGTGCATCAAGATCTACAGGCTCTTCGCCAAGGTGTGGCATAGGCTCGCCAAGCATGTTGATTTTGTTCTCCTTGATATACTCGTAAAGCTTCTCGCCTACAAGCTTGTTGATAGCATCAACCTTAACCTGAGGTCCGAGCTGGCGCTTTATCATACCGATAGGAGCCTGACCTGGACGGAATCCTGGAATGTTAGCCTTCTTACGATACTCGTTGAGTGTCTTGCGCACATTATCCTGATAATCTGCCTCTTCAACGACAATAGTCAGCACACCGCTGATTTTTTCTGGGTTGTCGAATGTAATGTTCATTTTTGTTTTTGAGTTATTTTTTTTGTTTTTAGTTCTATGTCTAAAGCTTTTTCTTGAGAAAAATATAAACGTGTACGCACGTTTTGAGGTGCAAAGTTACAAATAATATTAGACATACACAAATCCTTAAATGTTTTTAACATCGCAAACTCTTTGTTGTTTAGCTTTTTCTATCGTATCGATTTTTTCAGTTGTTACTTGGTAGTTACAAATCTTTTCCGAAACAAAAAAAAACTGAAAATATTTGGTGGACTCGGAAAAAGTGCTTACCTTTGCATTTAGTCATGCTTCAGTGGCATGATTAAGACTGATATATGAGAAAAGAAAAAGATAAATAAAACTATCCGAAAACTAAACAATGAAGACAGACATTGAAATAGCACACGAAGCGCATTTGCAGCCTATAAAGGATGTTGCGGCGCAGATTGGAATTTCGGAAGAAATTCTGGAGCCTTATGGCAAGTATATAGCAAAGGTGCCATATACAACGATTGATGAGTCAAAGGTTGCCAAGAGTAATTTGATCCTTGTGACTGCGATTACGCCTACCAAGGCAGGTATAGGCAAGACGACTGTATCTATAGGCTTAGCCCTCGGTTTGGCTAAGATTGGCAAGAAGGCAGTCCTTGCGTTGCGTGAACCATCCTTGGGACCTTGTTTCGGAATGAAGGGTGGAGCCGCAGGCGGTGGATATGCTCAGGTGTTGCCAATGGAGAAGATAAACCTTCATTTTACTGGTGATTTCCATGCTGTGACGTCAGCACACAATATGATATCCGCATTGTTAGACAACTACCTTTATCAGCATCAGTCAGAGGGATTCTCCCTGAAGACCGTGCTTTGGAAGCGTGTCATGGATGTGAATGATCGTAACCTGAGAAACATTGTTACAGGTCTTGGCCCACGTACCAACGGCGTAGTGTTGGAGAGTGGTTTCGATATTACTCCTGCCTCTGAAATCATGGCAATATTGTGTTTAGCAAAAGACCAGGAGGACTTACGCCGACGCATAGAAAATATATTGCTAGGAATACGCCATGACGGCACGGCATTCACCGTAAAGGATATGGGAGTTGCAGGTTCTATATGTGCCCTGCTGATGGATGCGTTGAATCCGAATCTCGTACAGACTACCGAGAATACACCGGCTTTCGTTCATGGTGGACCGTTTGCAAATATTGCGCATGGATGTAATACGGTAATAGCTACCCGTACAGCCATGACATACGGTGACTATGTTATTACGGAGGCAGGATTCGGTGCTGATCTCGGCGCAGAGAAATTCTATGATATAAAATGTCGTAAGGCAGGCTTGAATCCAAAGCTCACAGTCGTTGTAGCCACTACGCAGGGGTTGAAGATGCATGGTGGCGTGCCGCTCGAGGATATAAAGAAACCTAATGCGGAAGGACTGCGTGAAGGCTTCAAGAACCTTGATAAACATGTGCGCAATATGCAGTCGTTCGGACAGACTGTTGTAGTATGCTTCAATCGTTATGCTTTCGATACTGACGAAGAAATGGCAATAGTTCGTGAGCATTGCAAGGAAATAGGTGTGGCATTTGCAGAAAACAATGCGTTCATGGAAGGTGGCAATGGTGCAGTGGAACTTGCCAATGTAGTTGTTGATGAAATTGCCAACAATCCGTCCAAGCCTGTGTCTTTCCAATATGCCGATACAGACGATGTCAAGACTAAAGTGGAGAAGGTTGCAACCCAGATATATGGTGCCGGTACTGTGATATTCCAGCCTGCAGCACTGGCAAAGATAAAGATGATAGAGAGTCTGGGCTATGATAAGTTCCCTGTATGTATTGCAAAGACGCAGTATTCTTTCTCGGATGATCCTAAGTGCTATGGTGTTCCTACGGACTTTGAGTTTACTATACGTGATTTCGTTATCAGTGCAGGAGCAGAGATGATAGTAGCCATTGCTGGTGACATAATGCGTATGCCAGGACTTCCACGTGTGCCACAGGCAGAGAAGATAGATGTCGTTGACGGGCAGATTACCGGTTTGTCATAATTGATTATCCAATAAGTATTAGAAAATAAAAACAGAAACACATTATGAAAAAAATGATTATTTTTGCAGCGATTGTTGCTGGATGCATTACAATCAGTAGCTGCGCAAGTAAGAAAGATCTTGAAAATTGTCAGAACCACAACAAGGAACTGACCAGTCAGTATCAGGATGCACGTGAGCAGTTAGCTGCGGCTCTTGCACGTGTAAATAGCCTTCAGGATCAGTTGTCATCTTGTCAGAATACCAATGAGGCACTGCAGAGAAGTCTCTCGCAGAGTCTGAGCAATGCTAATTCTAATAATGTGAACATTGCAAAGCTCGTAGATCAGATTAACGAGTCAAACCAATACATCCGTCATCTTGTAGAGGTGAAGTCTAAGAGTGATTCACTTAACATGGTGCTTACAAACAACCTTACACGTTCTCTCTCTAAGGAAGATCTGAAGGATGTTGACGTACAGGTTATGAAGGGTGTGGTTTACATCTCTCTTTCAGACAACATGCTCTATAAGAGTGGTTCTTATGAAATCAGCGATGCTGCTGGCGTGGCTCTCTCAAAGATTGCAAAGATTATCAAGGACTATAAGGACTATGACGTGTTGATAGAGGGTAACACTGACGATGTGCCTATTTCTAAGACAAACATCCGAAACAACTGGGACTTGTCATGTCTCCGCGCATCAAGTGTGGTACAGGCTTTGCAGACTAAGTATGGTGTTGATCCAAAGCGTCTGACAGCAGGCGGTCGTGGTGAATACAATCCAATAGCATCAAACAATACTGCAGCAGGTAAGACCAAGAACCGTCGTACTCAGATCATCATTACTCCAAAGCTTGATGAGTTCATGGAACTGATAGGTAAGGCTCCAGAGAAATAAACAACCAGTTTGTTTAGGAATTATAAAAGAAAACAGGTTGAATGCCGTAAAAGGTATTCAACCTGTTTTCTTATTTGGTAAGGTATTTCTTTTTCCAATCTTCATAAAAGAACGGTATGTCATACATCTGTTCGCCGCTTTCATCAATGAAGAGCTGTGTCGTAGAACCTTTGCAGCATAAGACGTTATCCCGTTCGCGATATATCTCGTATCGATAGTCAAGACGTGCGCCGCGTTTAGGAACGTAGAATGTATGTATCACTGCTACGTCGTTCATCTCCAATGGCGCAAGGCAACGCACCTGTATGTCATATATAGGGGCGTATATGCCTGTATCCTGCATTATTTTGTAGTGTACCCCTGGATAGTGTCTGCCGAAAGACTCTCGTCCGTCCTCAAAATATTTCACGTATGTGCCATGCCATACACGACGCATAGAGTCAATCTCCGAGAACTTCACCTGTATGCGTGTGATATCCTCCAGTTCCATTACTTGAACATTTTGTCGCTGACGTTGGCACCAAGCTTATAGTTGCTGAAAGTATATTCGGTGTATGAGCCGCCTTTTTGGTTCATTCTTATGGAGCGTAACTCTTGTGCCTTGCCGTCAATGGTTATGACGTATGAAGAGAACATCTGCTTCTTCTTTGTCTTTGCAGGCGTGATAGTCAATATGATGTTGCTGCCGCTTTTGGTAGTCTTGATGTCAGAGTGCCTGCTGATATCAGTTGCACCTCCGTTGAATATGCTCTCGAGAACATCGTGGAAAGTCTTGTACTGCGCATCTTTCTGACTGTCGGTTTTTGCTTTCAGCGGACCTTTCTTCATGGTAAATGCGGTGCCGTTCATCAGCAGTGCATCCTTACCGTTGGCAATAAGCACCTTCCCGCCTTTCTTTACATAGAGGGTACCAGCCGTAACCTTGTCTTTCGCTACGGCAGCCTTGTGTACCGTACGGGTGGCTGTGGCTGTCAGTGATGCTACGTTCTTGTATTTTGCCACGGCTTTCTTATAGTCCGCTCCTTGGGCAAAACACATGACACATACCATGATAAGTGTAAGGGTTGTAAAAATCTTCTTCATAATTTACTTTGTTCCTTTCTTTTAATCTTGTTGATAGGTAACTCTGGGCAGATAGGCATCTTTGCATATCTGCCGTATGGAGTTTGCGAATGCAAAATTAATAAAATATCTCCGTTCAGTAATAAAAACTCCCTGCTTTTATGCTTTTTTAAGTTTCAATGTTAAGAGTTTCAATCTTTGATAATCATACATATGGTCTCTTTGCCCAGTATCTCTGCGCATGTAAACAGGGTCGTCATCGTTACTCCGTGCAGTCCGTGCAGCATGAGGTTTTGACCTGTCATCAGCAGGTTGGGGATAGGGGTTCGTGGCGTCAGCACCGTCATCATCGGCATGTTACAGTCCTTGCGCACTCCGTATGCACAGCCCTCTGGCGTGAGGTTGTAGTCACGATAGGTGAGGGGAGTGGAGGTGTATGTCTCCTGAATGGCATCGCGCAGTCCCGGCAACTGTGTCTCGGCAAGCTTGATGCACAGCTCGGCCTTCTCTGTCTTTAACTTCTTGTATTCGTCGCCACGTCGTCCTATGTGGGTGTCGCTCCACTGGCTGCATTCAGACCACAGCATAGGCGTCAGGATGTCTATCTGGTTACCGCTTGTGGGGCTTGAGATAAGTATGCCGTTGCCATCATGCGTTTCTTCTGACAGTTCCCACACGTTTGGCTTCTCGTATATGTATTTGTTGTGGTTGAAATAGGGTAGGGCGTTGTCTTTCAGACGCAGTGAGACAGTGAACATACCGAAGGTGTTCTCCAGTCGTGCCATGCGCTTTCGGTATATGTTCTTCATCACGCTGCTTTCCTTTACGAGTGAGCATGTCTGTACAGGGTGCAGGTTTGATATAAATGTGTCTGCCTCATACGTCTCGCCGTTTGAGCATACGGCGTATGCTATCTTGCCTTCCCGTTCTTTTAGTTCCGTCACTTCGGCGTTACAAATCACCTCGCCGCCGTTTTTGCGTATCTCTTCCACGAGTTTTCCTACCAGCATGTTGCCATCGCCTTTCAGTCGCCAACTGCTCTGTATGAATCCGCCGTTGCCATGTGCAAAGGTGAATAGTGGCAGCGTCGCTTTGTGCAGCTCCATCTTTAGCGATGTTCCTGACAATACGTTTATCAGCAATTCGTCGTTGAATTTCTCGTGCAGCCATTCCCATGCGTTGGTTGAGAATAGCTTGTTTGTCAGCGACTGTTCCGGTGGCACTGGCGATGTTATTGCCGTGAGCTGGTCTTCATCAGTCTTGCGCAGCATGTCCACATATTCATGCAGGGTCTTTCGTTCTTTTGGAAATCGTTCAGCCAGCGTACGTGCAAAGTTATCATAGCCCTCAGCGAAAAGGAAAGTCTCTGTCTCGCCGTTGCCGTTGTCAACGAACGTTACTTTGTCGAAGGCATTACTGTCAAGGCGTTGCCATGGCAGGTCGAGCAGTCCGAGGTATTTGAACGTAGAGTGCAGGCTCTGGCCTTCGTCCAGTCCTCCAACGTAGTGCAGTCCGGTGTCAAATGAGCAGCCTTTGCGCTTGTAGCTCTGCATGCAGCCGCCTGGTTGCAACTGCCTTTCAAGTACGAGCACTGACAATCCCTGACGACTGAGTATGTTAGCACATTCCAGACCGCCAAGTCCCGAACCTATTATTATAACGTCATATTTCATTATTCTTCTCTGTGTATAGTTCTGTTGTGCAAAGTTACAAAAAAATATTGCAGATACAAAATTAATAAAAAAAAGAATAATCGCAAGCAACGAAGTTTTTTTCTAAATTAACAATTCTGAAGAAGTAGATAATGCCACCTTTCACGTTTTACCTTTTTGTCTTTTTGCTACTTATTTTTCCATTTTGCTTACACTTTGATTTTTTGGAATATTCGACTTCACGGTGCAAAATAGAGAAAAAAGATGCTGGAAACTGCTCTCGGAATGCCCAAGTGGGTAAAATATATTGTCCGAGTGGGTAAAATTCGGCGTATTTTACCCACTCGGACAACGTAATTTGATAGCTTTTGCGATGTAATTTGATAGCTTTTATAGTGTAAAAGCTATGCTTTTACAAGGTAAATTTGATAGCTTTTATAGTGTAAAAGCTATGCTTTTACAAGGTAGTTTGATAGCTTTTACAATTCAGGAAAAATCCCATTGTTGATTATCAGTAAGTTACGAGTGTTGGAATTTCGTCCGATTTTCAAAATAATTTCCCGTCGATGAATTTTATCGCAAGGAAATTGAGGGCGCAAAAATCAAAGTGTAAGGAAAATGGTAAAAATAATGGCAAAATGACTATATTTGCCCCGTGCTCCTTTGGAGCAGAAATCCTAAAGAATCTATTGTTCCGTTTTCAAAGATTCACTTGCTTCTTCTCCTAAGCTGTCCAATCCAAATATCTCATATGATGTAGGAAACTTGTTCATATCATTTTCTTTTATTGGCAAAGGTACTCATAAATCCTCAATTATCGCTACTTTTCTTTCCAATAATTGCGTTTTTAGATGAATTTCACTAAAATTACGCGCGAAACACCAAATAGATGTTTTTATTCTCGATAAAAATGAGTACCTTTGCAAGGTAATTAATAAACGATATGAGTAAACGGGAATATATACAGGCAAACAAGGAATGGCTTGAGGCAAAGTTGAAGGAGGAGGGCGTTAAGGCTCTCCCGAAAGGTGTTTTTTACAAGGTGCTGGCAGAGGGCAATGCCGATAGTCCGCAGCCTGCACTGAGAAGCATCATCACTGCCCATTATACAGGAAAGACCATAAACGGAAAGGTGTTTGACAGCAGCAGGGGCGGTGTGCCTCTGGCGTGTAGGTTGTGCGACTTGATAGAGGGATGGGTGATAGCCATGCAACAGATGCATATAGGCGACAAATGGGAAATATATATTCCTGCCGAGATGGGGTACGGGAAATTCTCTCAGCCTGGCATACCTGGTGGCTCAACACTTATCTTTGAAGTGGAACTGGTGGGCATTGCGTAATATCAGAGTTACTTTTGCATTAGGTTTTAACCATTAAAAGGGTTGGTATTCCTTTTAATGATAAATCGTTTGTTACGGATGAAAAAAATATCTTTATTAGCTCTGCTGGCTACTGCGATGACAATGCAGGCGGCAGATACTGATACGCTGAAAAGCGTAGAATTACAGGATGTACAGGTGATGTCAATACGTGCCTCAAAGAAGACACCTGTGGCTTACACCGACATGAACAAGGCACAGCTGAAGGCTGTTAACTTTGGTCAGGACGTGCCTTACCTGCTGTCGCTGACGCCTTCGGTAACCATGACCTCTGATGCTGGTAACGGCATAGGCTATACCTCGCTACGTGTGCGTGGTACCGACCCGAGCCGCATCAACATCACTGCCAACGGTATTCCGATGAATGATGCGGAGAGCGCTCAGCTCTTCTGGGTAAACATGGGTGACTTTGCCTCCAGCGTACAGTCTATGCAGATACAGCGTGGCGTGGGTACGTCAACGAATGGTGCCGGTGCTTTCGGCGCTACTATCAATATGCTGACAGAGAACATCGGCGTCAAACCGTTCGTGGGCATTGACCTGAGTGGCGGCTCATACTATAGCCATAAGGAGACACTGCGTTTCGGTACGGGTTTGTTAGGCGGTCACTGGGGCATACAAGGCAGGTTGTCGAACATCGGTTCGAAGGGCTATATAGACCGTGCCTCGACGAAGCTGAACTCTTATTTCCTGCAGGCAGGCTACTTCGCCGACAATACGATGGTGAAATTCATTACATGGAATGGCGTGGAGAAGACTTACCATGCATGGAACTACACGTCGAAATATGAGCAGAGTCTCTTCGGACGTACCTACAACTCATGTGGCGAATACTATGACGAGAATGGTAACGTACGCTATTACGATGACCAGACGGACAACTACCACCAGCAGAACTACCAGTTGCTGTGGAACCAGCGCTTTACCGATATGCTGAACCTGAACGTGGGCTTGCACTATACGAAGGGAGAAGGCTATTACCAACAGTATAACTATCAGGCACCGTGGGCATCGTACGGATTGAGCACCGACCCTGATTATTGTAACGACCTGGCAGACCAGCAGAAGATGGACAACGACTTCTTCGGAACGGTGGCCTCGCTGACCTATGACAACAAGCACGACCTGCAGGCTATCGTCGGTGGAGGATGGAACTGCTATCTGGGTGACCAGTTCGGACGCATCGTATGGACTAAGCCCGGCGCAGCCACGACGGTTCCGGAGGCTGCCATGCGCCCTGACTTTGAGTATTACCATAACCACAGTCGCAAGACAGATTTCAATGTATATGGTAAGGTGTCTTACGAATTTATGAAGGGACTGTCGGCATTCGTCGATATGCAATATCGTCATGTGGGCTATAAGTTGCAGGACCCCACCGTAGGCTACGGCTATAATACTGACGGGCGATATGTCATTGACAATAAATATGATTTCTTTAACCCGAAGTTCGGACTGAACTACGATATCAACCGCAACCATAAGATGTTCCTGTCGTATGGCATAGGTCATAAGGAACCTGTGCGCAATAACTTCATGCAGCAGATAGCCAATCCCGGTGATGAGAATGTCGTTGCAAAGGCAGAGCGACTGGGCGACCTGGAACTGGGATATAAGTACCAGAGCGAAAGATTTACTGCCGGTGCCATCTTCTATTGGATGGACTACAAGGATCAGCTGGTGCTGACAGGAGAACTCAATGCCATCGGCGAGCCGTTGACAAAGAACCTGGACAAGAGCTATCGTGTGGGCATGGAACTGGAGGCTGCATGGAAACCAGTGGACTGGTTCCGTTGGGATGCCAATGCCACGTTGTCGAGAAACCGTGTGAAAGACATCAAGGTTACACTTGACGACCAGACAACGAAGGTGTCGTTGGGCGACCAGCCTTTGGCCTTCTCGCCAAGTTTTATCTTCAACAACGTCCTTACGTTTACTTATAAAGGCGTGAAGGGTAGCATACAGAGCCAGTATGTTAGTGACCAGTATCTTACAAATACGGGCTTTGCAGAGATAGAAGGCATAGACGGCAGCGGAAATAAGACCTGGGACACGATGTTGCTGAAGAGGCACTTCACAACGAATATCGACCTGTCATATACATTCACACTGCCTAAGACTGGTATGAAGGAGGCTACGGTGGGGCTGATGCTCTACAATATCTTCTCTGCCAAGTATGACAACAACGGATGGGCAGCCCCAGCCTACAAGCAGGAAGACGGCAGGGTGGTGGCTTACAATGGACAAGGCAGCAGTGGATACTATCGTGATATGTATGCTGTAGGTTTCGCCCCTTCAGCTCCCTTCAACATGATGGCACATCTGTCGGTTAATTTCTGATTTATGACTTTCGACTGGTTAGACATATTGACGACCGTTCTCGGGCTCATATATATATGGCTTGAGTATCGTGCCAGTATATGGCTGTGGCTGGTGGGTATCGTGATGCCGGCACTCGACATCTGGCTCTACTACACCCACGGACTGTATGGCGATGCGGGTATGGCATGCTATTATACCATGGCTGCCATCTATGGTTTCCTGTTCTGGAAATACAAGAAGACAAGGAAAGACCATCGGGAGATTCCCATCATCCACATGCCTGGCAGATATTATATGCCTGCCATCGTAGGTTTCTTTTTGGCATGGGGTGTGACATACTATGTGCTCATTACCTGGACCAACTCCACCGTGCCCTTGCTGGATGCCTTTACCAATGCACTCTCATTCGTGGGACTGTGGGCTTTGGCACGCAAATTCGTAGAGCAGTGGCTGTTCTGGATTGTCGTTGATGTGGTGTGTGCATACCTTTATATTAATAAGGGCATACCTTTTAAGGCAGGACTCTACGCACTCTATGTCATCATTGCCATTGCGGGCTACTTTAAGTGGAAGAAGATGGCTAAACATATCGAGATATGAAAGCATTTGATGTTGTAATCCTGGCTAATGGCGCGTTCCCGACGCATGCCGCGCCTCTCAAGGTGCTGAACGAGGCAGAGAGGGTAGTGTGTTGTGACGGAGCAGTCAAAGCCTTTCCCAATGCAGACATAGTGATAGGCGACGGCGACTCAGTGCCTGCCGAGTTTCGTGACCGTTTGATACAGGTGGACGAACAGGAGGATAATGACCTCACGAAGGCAACGCGCTATTGCGAGGCACAGGGTTGGCATAACATTGCATACGTCGGTTGCACAGGGAAACGTGAAGACCATACCTTGGGTAACATCTCGCTCCTGATGCGCTATTACCGTGAGATGAATATCAACGGCACGATGTTCACCGACTCGGGATATTTCACTCCTGCACAGGGAGAACAAACATTTGACTCAATGCCGGGGCAGCAGGTCAGCATATTTAACTTCGGATGTAAAACCATCACGTCCGAAGGATTGAGATGGAACTCCTATGCATATCAGGAACTATGGCAGGGAACCCTCAACGAGTCGCTGGCAGATCATTTCACCATGCGCACAGACGGCTTTTACATGATATTCAGAACTTATTCAAATAAATATGTCTAAAGAACTCACGTTATTTGTGTAGAATTACTACTGAGCGTAAAATTTATTTAAGCAAAATTACTACTGAGCGTAAAATTCGGGTGTTAAAAATGAAATAAAAACGACTGCCAGAATATGGGTACTGGCAGTCGTTTTGTTATGTTATTCAATTTTCAGAAGTAGTTAAGTAGTCAGTAGTTAAATAGTAGAGTGGGTTTATATTACCGTTTCTTGTTCCACAGCCTGAAGATGGCTGGCTGGACAACGTATGACAGTACTACGGCGGAAATCATGCCTACGAGTGTGGCGAAGCCCACTGACTTGATGGCAGGGTGGTTGGCTACGAGCATGGATGCCACGGTGACGATGAGGATGAAGGCTGAGAAGAAGATGGCGGTCTTGTGGTATGCAAGTACTGAGGTGCCTTTCTCCTGACTGTCGCTTATCAGTCCGTTCATGATGAAGATGCTGTAGTCCACGCCGATACCGAAGATAAATGTCGATATGATGATGTTGATAAGGTTGAAGCGTATGCCGAAGATAGCCATTGCTCCCAATACTATCAGCCATGAGAGCAAGATAGGGGCAAAGCCCAGTATGGTGTGTTTGATGTTGAAGTGGAAACTGAGCAGCAGTACCACGAACACAAACGCCATGCTCACCCACTGAAGTACGTTGAAGTCGTTGTTGAGGTCGTTCAGTCCGTCGGTGGTGTAGTAGTAGGTGTCGAGCACCAGCATGTTTGGCTGTGTGGCTATGGCATCGCAGATGCGGTTATAGTCGGTGTCCTTACCACGTATGGAGTCGTTGGTGCAGCGTACGGAGGTGAAGCAGAGATAGTCGCCAGCGGCAGTCTGCTCCATCAGCGTTGACTGATAGCCCGGTGGTATAATGTCCGCCTCATAGAGTGGGGTAGGGGTGTACTCGGCTGTGGCGAGGTCGAAGAACGGAGCAAAGCCGTCGGCAGTCAGTCCTGCCTGTGATGCCGTTGCACTGATGAGGCTGCGCACCTTTGCAAGGCGCTCAGGTGTCCAGTAGCTATGCCATGCGTCAATGCGCTTCTGCTGCTCTGCTACAGGCACGAAGATGACGTTTGTGCGTGTGTAGTCTTTTACTAGTCCGAGCTTCTGCAGGGAGTCAAGTTTGGCAGACAGCAGGGTGAAGTTCTGCAACGCCTCCTCCATGGTCTTGCCCTGTGAGGCAAAGTATTTCGACTTGTCCTCAGTGTAAGTCTTGTCGCGCAGCAGCTTCTCAGAGTACTCCGTATTATCAGCCAGATATCCGAGGTTACTCATGTCAGCGTCAAAGTCTGTACCTTTAATGATGTATGCAACTATGCAGACTACGGTGACAGCGCCGATGATGTAGAGCAAAGGCTTTTTCTGGTCAAACGGATAGTTGTTTATCTTGTCTATGAAAGCAAACGCCTTCTTGTTTACGCGGTTCTTCTCAAGCGGCAGCAGGTGGGGCAGGTATATCAGTGCGAACACCGTCGTGCCGACGATAGCGAAGGCAGCGAACAGTCCGAAGTCCTGCAGCAGGTCGGTCTTTATGAATATAAGTCCCATGAAAGAGCCTATGGTGGTGAGGCAGCCCAGCAGTACGGGCTTCGTCTCGTCGCGCAGCACCTGCTCTGGGTCGGCAACGTACTTATAGTGCGTCATGATGTGTAGCACATAACTCAGGGCAACGCCGAGCACCACGGCACCGATGCCGAGGGCGAGCAGAGAGAATTGTCCCTTGATGAAATACATCAGCGACAGTCCGAAGAGAGTGCCGAATACTACCGGCAGAATGAGCAGAGGTATGGTGTTCCAGTTGCGCATGCAGAGGAACAGCACTATGAGTACTATTACCAGCGACCAGGCAATGGTGGTGGTGAGGTCGTTCTTTATGGTAGAAGAGTTGTAGTAGCCGCTGGCAGGAGTGCCGTGGTAGCTTATCTTCACTCCTGGATGTGCCTGTGCAAAAGCGTCAATGAGTTCGTTCAGGTTCTCGAAGAGCTCAGAGCCCTGTCCCGTGTTTGTCGCAGAGAACTGAGGTGATATGAAAGCCACGCACACCGTAGAGTCTGGCACGAAGAAATGTCCGTTGATGGTCTTGTAACTGCCGCCGGTGGCTTGCATCAGCGGAGCCATCTGCTGCATCAGTACGTTACGCATACCGATAGGGTCGCTCTGTATCAGTTCGGGGAACATCTCGCCGAACTCTCCCTGCATATCTTCCGCATTCTGTACCATCTGCCTGCGCATGTGGTCTGTCGTCAGAAGGGTATCGAAGGCAGCGTAAGCTGAAGTGTCGATATATGCAGGCAGGTTCTCCTGCATGAAGGCAATGCCGTCGAGCATCAGGTCCTCAGGAATGTTATAGAATATATCGCCTATTACGCGCAGTGTGGAGTCCTTGGCATTATCGCGAGCCATGAGAGAGTCCACGAACTCGTCGCATACGGCGGTTAGGGTATCGGTGTCAGCACCCTTATTAGCCTCAAAGAGCAGGAAAGTCTTATCCTTGATGCGCAGGTCAGCGAACGCCATCTTCGTTGTGCCATCAGGGTTCTTTGACGACGGCATCAGTTTGTTGAGGTCCTCCTCCAGATGTATCTGACTGGCGAAGAATCCTGTTACGGCGAAAAGCGCCACCATAGACAGCCACATCTGCCACTGGTGCTTATGGAAATATCTGTAGATTGAAATAAAAAGTTTTGTCATAAATATCCTTTTATATGTTTTTTATCCTTATTCTATCTAAAATTAACGCAACTAAGTGTCGTTTATTGTGGAAAAAGTTTTTTATTGACTTATGGTGGGTTCTAAAAATTCCC
>DGHL01000042.1:10027-10184 GCA_002392645.1 Prevotellaceae bacterium UBA3849 | reverse complement strand
TAACATTTTGCCCTCGACGCTCGACCTTTGGTCGCTTGCCAGAGCAAGAACAAATTCAAAAATCTGACAGTGGGAATTATTAGAACCCACCTAAAATCTTATGTTATGTGGAGATAGTGGGGCTCGAACCCACGACCTCTTGCATGCCATGCAAGCG
>DGHL01000042.1:9368-9986 GCA_002392645.1 Prevotellaceae bacterium UBA3849 | reverse complement strand
GCATGCCATGCAAGCGCTCTAGCCTGCTGAGCTATACCCCCGTATTGCTTGCAAAGGTAAACATATTATTTGTAACCTCCAAACTTTTTGCGGTAAAAGTTTGGCTTATTGAGAAAAAAAACTTATCTTTGCAGACGCTAATCACATAAATAGAAAAAATAATTACCATGTACAAAGAAATCACTGACACCATACGCTACATCGGCGTTGACGACCTCGACATCGACCTCTTTGAGAGTCAATACGTAGTGCCTGAAGGCATGAGCTACAACAGCTATATCATCCTTGATGACAAGATAGCCATCATGGACACTGCCGACGCCCGAAAGGGAAAGGAATGGAAAGACAACCTGCTTAAGGCTCTTGACGGCAAGCAGCCTGACTACCTCGTTTGTCACCACATGGAGCCTGACCACGCATCGCTCATAGGCGAGATGATGCAGCAGTACCCTGAACTCACGCTCGTATTGTCTGCACAGGCTGTAAAGATGCTCCCTAACTTCTTCGACGGCGTAAACTTCGAAGGCCGCCTGCAGGTGGTAAAAGAGGGTGACACCATTGCCCTTGGCAGCCACACCCTGCAGTTTATCGGTGCACCTATGGTACACTGGCCTGAGG
>DGHL01000042.1:931-9292 GCA_002392645.1 Prevotellaceae bacterium UBA3849 | reverse complement strand
AGCGAGAAGGTGCTGTTTGCCGCTGACGGATTCGGCAAGTTCGGTGCCCTTGTAAACGAAACCGACGACTGGGCTTGCGAGGCCCGCCGCTACTACTTCAACATCTGCGGCAAATATGGCACTCAGGTGCAGAGCGTACTGAAGAAGGCTGCCGCTCTTGACATACAGACCATCTGTCCGCTTCACGGTCCGGTGCTCAAGGGCGAGGCTCTTGCAGAGGCTGTAAGGCTCTACACTATATGGAGCGCATACGAGCCAGAGAACGAGGGCGTGCTCGTGGCATACGCCAGCATACACGGCGGCACTGCCGCTGCGGCAGAGAAGGTTGGCGAGACACTGCGCCAGATGGGATGCCCTAAGGTAGTAGTAAGCGACCTCTCGCGCGAGGACCTCGCCGAGGTTATAGAGGATGCCTTCCGCTATCCACGCCTCGTGCTGTGCGCATCAAGCTACGATGCAGGCGTATTCCCTCCTATGCACGACCTGCTCTACCACTTGCAGATAAAGAACTACCAGAACCGCCGCATAGCACTGCTTGAGAACGGTTCATGGGCTCCTACGGCTGCCAGGACTATGAAGGCGCTGATAGAGCCTATGAAGAACATAACATTGGTGGAGCCTGTGGTGACAATACGCTCACGCATGAAGGAGAGCGACATTCCTGCCATAGAGGAGCTCTGCAAGGCTATAATGCAGTAATGTTTCAGGTGGGTTCTAAACTGACATGAACATACGCCATCTTATCATAGCATCCGTAAGCATGCTTACGATGCTGTCACCGGTAAAGGCTGAGGAATTCGAAGCCGTGACGATAGCCAACAAGAAGGGTGACATCACGATGACCGTCACAAACTTCGGCGCCAGGATACAGTCGCTGAATGTTGACGGCACCGACGTGGTGCTTGGTTTTGACACCCTGAGCCACTACAAGGAGAAGAAACAGAACTTCGGTGCCGTGGTGGGCAGATACATCGGACGCATAGTAGGCGGTTCGTTTACGTTGGACGGCAAGGAATATAAGCTGAACACCGGCAAGAAGGCCGGTGCTGACTGTTCGCACGGTGGCACGCCGGGCTTCTCGCAGTTGTTCTGGAAGATAGTGAAGCAGGGCAAGTCGTTTGTCACGCTGCGTTTCGTCTCGCCAGACGGCGACAACGGTTTTCCCGGCGAGCTGACTCTCGACGTCACCTACTCGCTTACAAAGGATGCGCTACGCATTGACTATCAAGCCACGACCACGAAGCCTACGGTGCTCAATCCTTCCAACCACAGCTTCTTCAACCTTTCGGGAAACCTTGGCGGCGACGTCCTTGCCGAGGAACTGTGGATTAACTCTGACAGTATAGCCCTATACAACCAGAAGAAACAGGTGACGGGAGAGATGGCATGCGTAACCGACACGCCGTTTGACTTCAGTTCGCCTACGGCAATCGGTGAGCGTATAGATACCGACAACGAGCAGCTGATGGTGACGAAAGGCTACGACCATTGCTACAAGCTTTGCACCGGCGGATGCCTCAATGTACCTGCCGCGCGCCTGACAGACCGCACCACCGGACTCACCATGGAGGTGATGACGACCGAGCCTGCCATGCAGATATACACCGCTAACGGGCACAACGGTTCGCTGATCGGCAAGGGGGGCATCCCCTACCCTCGCCGTAATGCCATCTGCTTTGAGACGATGCATTTTCCTGACTCGCCAAACAAGCCGCAATGGCCAACCACCACTCTGCGACCTGGTGAGAAGTTCAGAAGCACTACCATCTTCAAATTCAGTAAGGATTTGTGAACAAATGAAGCACTGCCTTCTGACGCAAAATAGATGTTAATGAATGCAAAGCAAACCCCGTTTTACGATTTCTTCAGTCGTAAAACGGGGTTTTTCCGTGTAAAAGCTATGCTTTTACACTCTTATTTGTGCCTAATCACATCATAAAACGATAGCTTTTACACGGTAAAAGCTATCAAATTACTGTGTAAAAGCTATCAAATTACATTCCGCGAGAGTTGATGCGGAGAGGTTGTTTCATTTAAGACTCTGTGGTACAGAGCCTTACTCTACGTTGGGAATTTTGCCGATTTTCGCCTCAAAATCCAGTTTGCTGAATCTGACGGCAAAATTTCGCAAGTTAAATACGAACTTAGAACTTTATGAATGCCGTAAGAAGGAGTATGGTGAGCATTATAGGCACCACGTACTTGAGCATCACGATGTAGAGTTTCTTACGACGGAAACGGTAGCCATTGAGGCGCATCTCGCCTACGAGAAGCTTTGGTTTGACAACCCAACCGACAAGAATGCAGGTGAAGATGGCAAGGATAGGCATCAGCAGGTTGTTGCTCACATAGTCGAAGATGTCGAGTATCTGTGCCATGGCACCATTTGGCAACGTGTATTCAAAGTAGAATACATTATAGCCCAGACATACCACTACTGACCACAGGAATCCCGTACCTGCCATGATGCACACCGACTTGCCGCGGCTCCAGCCAAACTTATCCATTACGCTCGTCACGATGGCCTCAAGTATTGACACGGCACTCGTTACAGCGGCAAACAACACCATGAGGAAGAACACCATACCGATAATCATACCGAAGGCTCCAAGGTGGTCGAACACCTTCGGAAGGGCTATGAACATCAGTCCAGGACCGGCACCCATGCCTTCCGTACCCATGAACACGTAAACGGCAGGAATTATCATCAGTCCGGCAAGTACGGCTATGAGCGTATCGAACACCTCTATGCGGTCGATAGCCTGACCGAGGTTTACGCTTTTCTTCATATATGAACCGTATGCCACCATGATGCCCATGGCTATGGAGAGCGAATAGAAGAGCTGACCCATGGCATCAAGGGATATCATAAGGATGCGACGCAGCGTCAGACCATCGAAATTCGGAAGGAAGTAAATCACCGCACCCTCCAGACCCGTACGGGTTACGCCGTTGGCGTCAGTATGGCTTATGAACAGCGAATAGATACAGATGAATGTCACCATTATAACCAATGCAGGCATGATGATGCGCGAATATTTCTCTATACCTTTCTCCACTCCCTTGTAAACTATGTAGAAACACATCATGGCAAAGATAGCCATGAGTATCAGCGGTTCCCACTGCGACGTTATGAAGCTTGAGAAGAAATCGTCTGCCACGGCATCCTTGCCACTAAGCGAGAGGTATGTGGCAAAATACTTCAGCACCCATCCGCCTATTACGCAGTAGTACGGATATATGATATATGGTATCACGAACGACAGCCAGCCCAGGAATGCCCACTTGGGGTTGAAAAACTTATATGCCGTGAGCGGTCCCTGCTGTGAGCGTCTGCCTATTGCTACCTCGGTTATAAGCAGCGTGAAGCCGAACGTGACTGCCAACAATATGTATATCAGCAGGAAGAGTCCGCCACCGTCGCGGGCTGCAAGATATGGGAAACGCCAGATATTGCCCAAGCCTACCGCTGAGCCTGCGGCTGCGAGCACGAAGCCCAGTGAACCGCTAAAAGAGTTTCTGTTTTTCTTATTCATTATTTATTGTTATTGTTCTTGTTTTGAGGGCAGATACGACACCATACTTACAAAATGACACTGCGAGCTGCGCAATGCCAAGTGCAGCAGCCTATAGACCTACATACCGTATGATGCTATCTCTCACCATCTTTTACTTGTTTTCCATGTGAAATGCAAAGTTAGTGAAAATTTCTTAAACAGCCAAATATTTCGCAATATAATAGTGATTTAGACGATTTGTTTTGTTGGATTACGTTTTTTTTCTTACCTTTGCACTCGAATTTTAATTCACGAAAACAACAATCTTATGTCCGTTTGGATTATTTTAAAGCTTATCGGCTCACTGGCACTTCTCATGTTTGGTATGAAGTCCATGAGTGAGAGCTTGCAGAAAATGGCTGGTCCTCAGTTGCGCCACGTACTTCAGGCCATGACTACCAACCGCTTTACAGGTATGTTTACGGGAGCCTTCGTTACGGCTGCCGTACAGTCTTCAACGGCCACGACGGTCATGACGGTGTCATTCGTCAATGCCGGTTTGCTCACATTGGCACAGGCCATCTCCATCATTATGGGAGCAAACATCGGCACCACGTTTACCGCATGGATTATGTCGGCTGGTTTCTCATTCAACATCACAGACTTCGTATGGCCGGCGTTCTTTATCGGCATTCTGCTAATCTACAGCAAGAACAAGCGCATAATAGGCGACTTCCTATTTGGTGTGAGTTTCCTGCTTCTCGGTCTTGGCACCCTGAAGGCTACCGGCACGGAGACGCATCTGGAGAGCATTCCTGCCGTGGTGGATTTCTTCAAGTCATTCGAAGACAATTACGTATCCTACTTCTTATTCCTCATCATCGGCGGTTTGATGACCGTATGCGTGCAGAGCTCGGCTGCCATCATGGCTATCACCATGACACTGTGCTCTACCGGAGTAATGCCTATATACTTGGGCATAGCATTGGTGATGGGTGAGAACATCGGTACAACGGTGACGTCGAACATCGCTGCCATGACAGCCAATACGCAGGCGCGTAGGGCTGCCTTCGCACACATGTTCTTCAACATCTTCGGCGTGATATGGGTAATGTTCATATTCAGGTATTTCACCGATGGCATTTGCAGTTTCGTAGGCTATAACCCTGACGTACCTAACCCTATGCTGCTGCCGTTCGTGCTCGCAACGTTCCATACGGCGTTTAACGTAATAAACACCTTTATCCTTATATGGTTCATACCTCAGATTGAGGCCATAGCATGCAGGGTGATTACAAGCCAGAAGTCTCAGGAGGAGGAAGAGGAGGATTTCCGACTGCACTTCATACAGACTGGTATAATGGACACGCCGGAGCTCTCAATGCTGGAGGCGCAGAAGGAAATATGCAACTTTGCCGACCGCACGCAGCGTATGTTCGGACTGTCAAGGGAACTGCTGGAGGAGAAGGATAGCACCGCTTTCGTCAAGTTGTTCTCGCGCATTGAGAAGTATGAGCAGATTTCTGACAATATGGAAATCGAGATTGCTAAGTATCTTGACCAGGTCAGCGACCTGCACCTCTCTGACGAGACTAAGGCTAAGATACGTGCCATGATGCGTGAGATAAGCGAGATTGAGTCTATCGGCGATTCTTGCTACAACATCGCACGAACCGTGAACCGCCTGCATTCGTCAAAGGAGCACTTTACAGAGCAGCAGCTTAACCATGCCCACCAGATGCTGGCTCTCACCAATGACTCCCTGACTCAGATGAACATACTGATGAAGGGCAGGAAGGATACCATGAATGCCAACCGTACCTTCAACATCGAGATGGAGATAAACAATTTCCGCAATCAGCTGAAAGAGCAGAACATCAGCGACATCAACGACCATAAGTACAGCTACGCCATCGGTACAATATACATGGATCTCATTAACGAGTGTGAGAAGCTCGGTGACTATGTAGTGAACGTGGTAGAGGCACGCATGGGCATAAGGAAAAGGGAATAAACGACTATACTATAGGTGGGATTTTACGGAACCTACCCATAACAAAAAAAAATCAGTGGTTGTCTTCATAAAAAAGATAACCACTGATTTTTTTATTGCCGTATCACTTGCTGCGCCGTCAATCCCAGAATATACTCCACACCGTAGATTTCCGGTTCATATCTGCAAGCGTAGCTAAGTTTCCGTAGTCTTGAAGTACATCCTCACTATATGCGAATTGCTCTTCTGCCAGCGCCATTGCATCTGCAACGACAGACTGCGACACATGGTATATGATATTACCCGACGCTATGCACGCTATTTCCGCTCCGTATCTTTCGTACCAGTATTTTGCCACTGCCATATGGACTTCTGGCGTCGGACACTCGTTCCATCCGCCGAATGGAATGTAGGCGAAAACCTGCCATGGCTCACTGACGGGTATCTCTGCAAGCAGCAGACTGGCCTGAACATAGAAGTCGTACAGTGGGAAATCGTTCATTGCCTCACATTCACCTACCGCACCTACGACGTCATTCTGCCAGTCAAGTGCTTGTTCATAGTCTTCCTTGTTTGCGTCAAATTGTTTCTTCAGCAAGGCCTGACCATCTTGCACTGGCATACTGAGCATCTGTTGCTGCCACTGCACGAAGTGCTCTCTGTCTGCCACCATATCATTAAGGCCGTCCATAAATGCGGAATGCACATACAGTAGCACCGGGCAGTAGCCTTCTTTTCTGCCTCGTTCACGGCTTTCCAACCACATCTCTTTCAACGCCTGGGGCGTAATGTCTGCCCTTATGCGCGTAGCGTTGACATTATATTCTCCGAGCAGCTTTAGCGCTTGTGTGGTTGCTTCCTCTGTGGCAGACCGCTCATCTGCCTCGTTCTGCTTCCATCGTGCATTGAATTGAGAGTCGTTATAGTTCTTTGCCAGCCGTACCACGCGCCAGATAAAGAATGCAGCAACCACTATGCCCGCATATCTTGGACTGCCTATAATGAACGATGCAATCACATACGCAGTCATCAATACAGAGAGGCATCCCCAGATGATAAGCTGCTTACGTAATATACGGCTGACTCCATGCCAGTCTTCTTTTTCTATCAGGTACTCCAGCTCATCTCCCATCTGCCGTTCTTTCTTCTTCTTCGCTTTATAAACCATGTAGAATAGTACGGCAACTAATAATACAACAAATACTGCTTCTTGCATTTTTCAATATCTTAATTGTGTCATTTAGCCTGCAAAGATACATGTTTTTTCGTAATCACGGAAATACGCACGCTGCCTAACTACTGTTTTTAATGTTTTTTTGCGTATGTATCGTCAATATGCCACTCCTTGCTTTAACTGTATGACGACAATATCGGGATCTATTTTTGTGCCCCTATACAAATCAATCTGTTTTACCTCACTTGGCACGATAGACACAGGTGGAACCTCTTGTATCTCGCCATTCGAATCTACAATGAATACATATGCAAACAGATGTCTCATCCCATATTCATCGGGCGAGCTCCTGACACCCATATTGCGTAACAATAGATTCAAGTCTGTGAATAGCTTTAGTTTCTGGTCGTTCTCCGTAATCATGAATGACGGCATACCCATCCTGTGGGATATCTCTGACTTTATCGGACGTTTGACACCTTGAACCGTAACATTCGGGAGTTCCGTCGTGGCATTTGACAAACTGACTACGGTATCACATCGGGCAATAATCTCATCAGTGTCTTTCGTACGTATCGTAACTACCACCTCACCTCGTGCCAGCAGACTGCCACTGATCTTCAACACCTTCTCCGGGTCAAAGTCTGCCTCCAGATTATTCCCACTACCCTGGATTACGCAGACAAGCGACACTGTGTCCTCTGTGTTGTAGTTATGCAGTTTTACAAACATATTGCCCTTGCGCTGTTTCACCTCAAGGTGTTGCTGACTGGGGTATCCTCTGCAAGGTACAATGCAGAAGATACACAACACCAGCAGCAATATCCTGCCGTGCAAAAGACTCCTCGTACATTTCTGCAACAAAGCAACGCCACTGATACCGAAGATTTTCTCTAAATATGTATTGTCCTTCTTTCTCATGAGAGTTTCCTGCTTTATGTATCCATATAATATTTATGTGTCCATATAATATATATACGACCATGAAACGAAGAAGTCAAATTAATAATCAATAATATTTTGATGGCAAAGTTACGAAAAAATATTGAGAAATCAGACAACGCCATACATTTTCACCATACCACAGGCACACATATCACGACTATCCCACCCTACTTTGTTTTTCTATCATGGCTTCATTTGTTCGCAATTTTTGTAGTTCCATAAGCATTTCTCATAAGAACAAAACAAATAGTGTGCGCACACAGATAGAATCACACTCACAATAAAAAAATAGCTCTATCACATTTCTGTAATAGAGCTATCGTATTTAAGTAATTTGTATTTGCTTTAAAATTACTCTGCCTTTGCCTCTTCTGCAGCTGGAGCCTCTGTAGCAGTCTCCTCAGCCTTTGCAGCAGGAGCAGCCTCTGTCTGAG
Source organism: Prevotellaceae bacterium UBA3849 (assembly GCA_002392645.1). Lineage (GTDB taxonomy): Bacteria > Bacteroidota > Bacteroidia > Bacteroidales > Bacteroidaceae > Prevotella. The sequence goes on along the minus strand of DGHL01000042.1, from coordinate 1,249 downwards.
CAGCAGCCTTCTTACCTGCACGGCGAGTCTTCTTAGCAGCCTTAGGAGCCTTTGCCATAGCCTCGTCGAAGTCAACGAGCTCAATGAAGCAAATGTCTGCAGCATCACCCTGACGATGACCGAGCTTGATGATACGTGTATAACCGCCTGGACGATCACCTACCTTCTCACTTACTACTGAGAAAAGCTCCTTGATGGCAAACTTATTCTGCAGGTAAGAGAAAACAACACGACGGTTGTTTGTGGTATCTTCCTTAGAGCGTGTTATCAGTGGCTCTACATACTTCTTCAGGGCCTTAGCCTTGGCAACGGTCGTAG
>DGHL01000042.1:624-795 GCA_002392645.1 Prevotellaceae bacterium UBA3849 | reverse complement strand
GAATTTCTTATTATGTCTCATTTTGAGTTTTAATGTTTTGTAATCAGTTCTTACAAGACCAGGGGAACAGACCTTATCGTCAAGGCTACCACACCTTAATCAATAATATATAGTCTGCAACCTTCAGCCTCAATTAGTCCTGATTAAGTTTGTACTTTGAAATATCAGTTC
>DGHL01000042.1:0-562 GCA_002392645.1 Prevotellaceae bacterium UBA3849 | reverse complement strand
AGATTCAGACTCTCGAGCAAATCATCAAGCTCTAAGAGCGATTTCTTACCAAAGTTACGGAACTTAAGGAGGTCAGTCTTGTTGTACTGAACGAGATCTCCGAGTGTATCGACATCAGCTGCCTTCAAGCAGTTGAGCGCACGAACAGAGAGGTTCATGTCAACGAGACGAGTCTTCAGGAGCTGACGCATGTGGAGTATCTCCTCATCGAAGTCCTGATTAACGTCGATACCAGAATCCTCAAACTGTATCTTCTCGTCTGAGAAGAGCATAAAGTGATATATCAGTATCTTCGCAGCCTCTTTCAGAGCATCCTTTGGATGTATGGAACCGTCCGTTGTGATTTCCAGCAAGAGCTTATCATAGTCGGTCTTCTGCTCGACACGTGTTGGCTCTACAGAGAACTTCACGTTACGGATTGGGGTGTAGATAGAATCGATGGCTATTGAGTTGACATCAGTGCAGTAAACACGATTCTCATCAGCAGGCACGTAGCCACGGCCCTTGTTGATGGTTATTGTGAGCTGCATTGTAGCCTTGGAATCTAAATGACAAATCACCA
>DGHL01000092.1 GCA_002392645.1 Prevotellaceae bacterium UBA3849 | reverse complement strand
GCGAACTGTTCGCTTCTGCGGTCACATAGCCCGCTATGCCCCCTTATCAGCTAACATTTTGCCCTCGAAATAAATCCGAAAATCTGTCAAAGCTAATTCATAGAACCCACCTTATTTCTTTGGCTTTTGCGTAAACTTATACGCAACGGTGAACAGGGCGTATCGACGCATGGCATTGGTCCATGTCTCGGTGCGTCCTTGTGCATTGACGCTGTAGCGCAGGTTTGACACCTGTCCCAAAATGTCATAGCCACGCAGTTTCAGCAGCCATCTTCCTGCCTTGAACGACTTCGTCAGCGAGGCATCCCAGTAAAGGCGATTGTCGTTCATCTCACTGTCGGCATAGCCACGGCGCTGACGCAGTTCGAGGTTGGTATCGATGGTAAAGTCGTATGGCAGCTTATAGTTGCCGTTCAGTGTCCAAGTAATATCCCATGTGTTTGCAGGCAGAGGCATTTCTGTTGTTATGCTGCGGCTATAGTGGCGCCATTGCGTCCTATGTTGGAAACCGAGAGTAAGCTTATCGCGCTGATACCTGACAGAAGGCTTCAGCTTCAGTTCGTTCGTCTTGACACTGCTCAGTACCGACGACGTACTGCCCGACACATTCGCAAGGTCGGTGCTCTTCTCAAGCGTATAGCTTACTTCACTGTCAAAGCGGAAATACTTCTTCTCTCCAAGGTCACGACCATAGTTCAAACGTGTGTTGAAATACCAGTTGCCAGATGCTATGTTCTCTGCACGATAGGTGCGTACACCTGTTTCTGGGTCATAAGTGTAGCCATTGGCAAAGGCATTGTGGGTAAAGCTGTAGTTCATATATACCTTTATCACCTGACCTATGCTGTCGCGCCTTGCCGAGGCATCAACATAGAATGAGTATCCGGTTTGCATACGCAGGTTGGGATTTCCCACGGTTATGTTAAGCGGGTCACTGGTTATGGAACGATCTATGAGATTATATATCGATGGTTGCTGATTACTTACAGAGAAGCTACTCAACAGACGTTTGCTGTTCTTACCCGATGTACCGATGTAACAGTAGGCGTTTGGTTCAAACATGGTATAGTGGCGTGTGATTTGTGTAGTCAGTGCCTGACTGCGGTAATCCATGCTCTTGCGGTCAAAGCGTAAAGGCATTTTCAGAGAAACAAAATAATTCTTCCCAGTAAAGCCAAACGACATCTCTGCCGTATGCTTCAAACCGCGCGTAGTCTGACTGCGACTGTTCTCCAAGTCAAGGGCAAGCATCATGGAGTCGCGTGTTGACGGCAGCACGCCGAAGTCATGTTCACCGTCTGTTGCCCATGCTTCGCCCAGTTGGTCAAGGCGATATTGCATGTTATCACTGCTGTCGTACGTCTTCTCTATAATATAAGAAGGTATCAGTCTTACATGTTTTGACAAGTTGTATTGATACCCCAGCTCAGCAGAGTACCTATAATTCTTTGGTGCATTGTCGCTGTACTCATTACGGTCGTCAGTAGTCAGCGTCTTATAGTAACGGTATTGCGACTGACTGAACGACTGTGGCGAATAGGTTTTGCTGCCATTAGCCTGAATTTCCAGTCCAAGTGCATCATTAGCAGTGTTCGTAAGATAAAAGACATTAAGGTTTCCGTTGCCGCTCAATCTGTTGTTATGACTCCATGAGCGCGACTTCGTAGAGTTCACGCTGTCGGTCATCAGCAAGTCTGCGGTTGTCAATGACTGTCCTGACGACTCTCTGTCCGTATGTCGATAGTTCATGTTCAACGAAGAATACAAATAAATTCTCTTTGACATGCGCCAGTTAAGCCTGTTTGTTGCCTCGAGTGCCACAGGTTTTGAGCGGCTCATTGACAATGAGCGACTGAAACTGTTGCCTGCGTCAAGGAATGTCTCTCTGTTACTACGTGTCTCAGTCCGTTCGTCTGTCCATGTGGAATTGAGGTTCAATGATGTCTTGAACTTGTCATCAGAGCTGTTATAGGCAATCATACCTCCCAACTGACGGAAGTGCTTGTCACCCGAAGCGCTGGATTTCTCCTTTTCCTTTCCGTCATCATCATATGTAGAAGTCTCGTTTACATTGTTCAATCCGCCAAAAGCCATAGCCCTGAAATTGTCATTAAACAGCATGCCAAAGGCTTTCACTTTGTAACGGTCATCAGTGCCATAGCCTGCCTCCAGATTGGCAGTGCCGCCACCGCGGTATTCCTTCTTCAGCGTAACGTCCATGGTGTACTCCTTCTTGTCCTCGTCATTAATGCCGAGGAACTTGTTCTCTTCCGTCTGCTTATTATACACCTTCACATCCTTTACGGTGAAGTAAGGCAGGTTCTCAAGCATCACCTTGTTGTCACCCTTAAAGAAATCTGCCCCATTGAGCGTAAGGTTGTCTATCTTCTTGCCGTTGACGAATATCTCGCCGTTTTCCTTCAGCTCAACACCTGGCAGCTGCTTTATCAAAGCGTCAAGCATAGAGCCTTCCGGCACGTTAAAGGCATCGGCATTGAACACCAGCGTATCGCCCTTCCACACCATCTTTACCTTGGTAGCCCTGACTACCACCTCGCCCAGTTGGCCGCCCTCGATGCTGTCAGTCTGCTGTCGCTTTATGCGTCGCATCAAAATATCGGGGCCTTCCGTATAATACATGCGCTTGTTTACCTTCTTTATATTGTGGTTTACGTACGTCGTTTCGTAGTCTGGGTGCTCCAACTTGATGATGTAATCACCCACCTCCGGCTTTATCTTAAAAGCATATTGAGACACCTGTTTGCTGCCGAAGCCATAGCTGCGCGTCGTTCCACTCCATACATGCGCCGTGTCCACCACGGTAGAATCAGAGCGCATCAACGTACAAAAGGCGTTAGGCACCGCGCTGCTCGTAAACCTGTCGCAGACCTTACCAAAGATATATATGCTGTCGTTATCTTTCTTGCCCTCTTTATTACCCTCATTCTTTGCCAATGTAACCGTGGCAACCATCATTGCCATCAAGGTCAGTAGTATAAAAAGCTTTTTCATCTATTGAGTTATTACTGTTTCAAAAACTGTTTTATTGAATCATTAATCATTATCATTCTCCGAATATTTGCTGCAGATACGCTTTAAGGTCATCGTCCTCAAGTCCGGTGCATAATATGCGGCCGTCAGGGTCAAACACTATTGTCTCAGGTAAAGCTGTTATGCCATAAGCCTTTGCTATATCTGTAGTGCTGAAGTTTATCTCTGATGTCACGTCAGATGCCGTCAAGTGTTCAAACGCAAGGTCGCGTTTCTTTACATATCGCTTCCATTCTTCTTTATCTTTATCAAATGCCATACCAACGACACGCAGGTTGCGGTCTTTGTACTTTCTTGCAATCTGCTTGCATGACTTGGCTCCTTTTCTTGTTATCGATGATGTGGTCTGCCAGAAGTGCAATACTACATAATCGCCATGTCCTATGTATTCACTCAAACGGCGCTGTTGTCCATCAGTGTCAGTGCATGCAATGTCTGTATATTCCATTCCGGCTTTGCGTTTCTGCAAACCCTCATAATAACTCCATACGGGTTGCATGGCTATATTGTCAGAATACACACGACCACGAACCATGAAGCGCGACAACTCCTCGCAGTCCATCATCACGAAACTTTCAGCAAGTATCCATGCAGGTATCAGGTTGTCTGTGTTTTCTTCAATCAACCGCAACCTGAACTGGTGTAACTCCTTATAAAAATCCTTATAGCCTTTTTTGTCTATTATGTCATAGCTTCCGTCATGATTAAGGTAGGCATACTTACGCATTTCCTGCCTGTAAGCCTTAATCTGCCTTTGCACCTCAGCAAAGCGGTTGTTAAGCGCCGAACCGCTCACTGTCATGTTCTCAATGTCAATATCGGCATCCGTACCATCCGCAAATATCATCATGCTATTGCCCTTTGCATCACTGACACGCAGCAATTGGTCTTTTATATAATCTTCCGTCAAGTAGAAAGAACTGTCAGCGCTGTTCGCTTCATAGGACTCCATGTATGGGTACTGCGGTTGTATAGTAATCTTTCCTTTAGCCTTTCCCGTCACTTTCTGCGTTACGGACAGCTGTGACATATCTTGCAATCCATAATTCACACACATCATTTTTGCCTGCCCATAACTTGGAAATATTTCGTCTGACAAACAACTCATTTGGCGAATGTACTTTAGGGGCAAAGAGTGCACATGCTTTTTCAATAAATTTTGGAAAGCATCTGCATAAATTCGCTTCTGTGTCTCATCAGCCCTTTTGGTAATCGGCTGAGTAATTTTTTTCAGGTTTTCATATTGTTTCTCTGTCAATCTGCCATTATATTCCCTGCAGAGTTTGTCTATCATATAGAACGCAGCATCGTTTTCCTTGCTACCTTTCTTGTTAGATGCAAAGCGTTCGGTAATGAATTTCATCTGAGACGATATATTCTCATATTTTGTCATGTCGCCTTGACTCATCGGTTTCAAGCTGGAGGCATGTTCCCACACATCATACTGCGTATATGAATCAACGTTCCACGTTCCATGGTCAAACTTGAACAATTCTCCTTCACACGTACACCATGACTTGCCGTTGTGGTCTGTTACTGGCACAATGCGCCATTCCAGTCCATAGATGGCATCCTTACCTCCCTCTGAAAAGACAAGGAGACGTAGGTTCATACCTTGTTCCAGCAGGAAGTGGCCTGTGATATATTTGTAAAAATTATCCTGACGTTTTACCTTCATCAAGTTAAACGGCAAGACACTCTTCTCGCCATCAAGGATATATGCAGACGTAGCCTTCGCGGCATACTGGCTGAAAACTTCCTTCAATTCAGTCAACGCCTGAGGCTCCTGCATGGTTTCACCCTCAACGGTCTGCTTGAAAGACCATTGACTCATTGCATGGCTCCAATGCGTGTCCTTGCATATCATCTGTCCTGAGCCGAGAAATCGCTCTATGGCATGGTTAAGCGCCATGGTGTCAGTCTGCAACTGTGCGGCTGCATTCATGGTTAACGCAATGGCAAAAGCCATAATCAGTGTCCTTTTATTCATAATATGGATGGTATTCTTAGAGGTGGGTTCTAAAAATTCCCACGAGTTAAATTAGTCAATTATATGAATATCATTATGTCATCTTTTTGTTTTCTTTCGGTGCAACCTGTTAACTTCTGCGGTCACATAGCCCGCTATGCTCCCTTATCAGCTAACATTTTGCCCTC
>DGHL01000113.1:8849-10196 GCA_002392645.1 Prevotellaceae bacterium UBA3849 | reverse complement strand
GCGAACTGTTCGCTTCTGCGGTCACATAGCCCGCTATGCCCCCTTATCAGCTAACATTTTGCCCTCGAAATAAATTCAAAAATCTGACAGTGGGAATTATTAGAACCCACCTTAATCATTCTATTTTCGCTTGTCATGCAGACTGACAAAAGGCAGGCAAAGGCAAGCTGCGCCTGCAAAAGACGTTGCAGTCACAATACATGCCAATTCCCATACTTTCTCTCCATTGCAAAGTTACTACTTTTTCACGAAACGACAAAGGTTTTCCGCAAGAAAAAAGGACAGGGTGTTAATTACACCTTGTCCCCTCTATGTCATATTGGCTTGCCTTCCCTGGTATATTCATGCATACCCCTCGCAAGCCAGCCGTTGCATCAGAATCTGTAACCCACCTGCAATGAGTGTGTCATCGTAGTGGTGTTCTTTGCATAGTGCATTATGTCCGGGTTGAAGCGATAGCCTACAGTGAAGCCATGCACCAGAATCACGTTGAAACCTACGTGTGCACCGAACTGGAAGATGTTCACGTCCTCGTCCTTTATCTTGCTGTAAGAAATCTCGCCACTTTCGCCGCTGAACATTGTGAGCTCTGACATGATGTTGAATCTGAAGTCAACACCGATTAGCGGTGCTATAATCACCTGACCCTTAGAAATGTTGATAAGGTCATAGGTAAGTGTCACAGGCACGTTGGCATACACCATGTTGAGAGTCGCCTTCTCAGCACCATTCAACACTGTTGACGGATACTCGTTACCATCTTCATCAGTCAACTGTATATTTGAGTCTCCGACAGGCACGGCGTTTCTTCCGTTCACACTGATTCTGTCAGTAGTCTTGCCATACATATAGCTGAACTCTGCACCCACCTCAAGGAACAGAGGTCTTCTGTCCATGGTGTTAATGGTAAGGTTAGGTGAAAGCACACCACCTATGGTACCACCAAACATCGGTGATATAGATATTGAGCTACCATTTACGGTCTCTTTCAGCGATGCATAGTTAAAACGTCCATAAACATGTACGAAACATGACTTCTCAGACGCATTAACGCCATAGTACTGTGCAAAAGTGTCGTTTACCATACTAGCCAGCAGCGCGGCTATAAATAGAAGTTTCTTCATATTATTTGAAACAATGTCTTGATTTTTAGTTGTCTTGATAATTGTGCAAAGTTATTAATTTATTTTGAAATATGCAAATTTTTCTGTATTTTTTTCATTTTCCACATGTTTTCTTATCATGCTTCAACTACCGATTACCTTTTCACCCACAATATCACACCCTACCCTTGCGTTATATCTTATGGTGGGTTCTAAAAATTCCCACTGTCAGATTTTTGAATTT
>DGHL01000113.1:1175-8730 GCA_002392645.1 Prevotellaceae bacterium UBA3849 | reverse complement strand
AAAGAAAACAAAAATATGACATAATGATATTCATATAATCGAATAATTTAACTCGTGGGAATTTTTAGAACCCACCTTATGGTAAGGCTTAACCCTACCAACCTAAAAACGCACTACTTATGACAGGAAGTAATTCTATGGAATCAAAGATGAACGTAGGCAGCCTGCTCGGCAAGCTCCTACCCTACGTGTTGCCTTACAAATGGCTGCTAATAGCCACGCTCACGCTTACGCTCGTAGGCTCACTCATGGCACAGGTCAACGCCGTGGTGCTCGACAAGGCGGTGGATGCCATCAACACCCTGCTTCACCGCAACGGCGGCTTCACATGGGCGGAGGCTGCAAGGCTGCTCGGCATCATCAGTATCGTATTGTTAGGCAAGGAGGTGCTGTCGGCACTGGTTACGTTTGCGCAACGCCTTTTCGGCGAGAACATACGCATAAACGTGAGCCGCGACATGTCGCTGAGGGTAATCGACCGCATACTGACTTTCCGCATGGCATACTTCAGCGCCGAGGGCAACGAGGCAGGCAAGCTGCAGACGCGAATTGACCGCGGCGTGATGAGCCTTTCCAACACGGTGAAGAATTTCTTCGTCGATATACTGCCTCTGTTCACCAGCGCCGTAATGGCATTGGTGCTGATGTTCACCGCCAACGTATATGTAGGTCTCGTGGCTCTTGCCATCGTGCCTCTCTATTTCGTAATCACCGTATGGCAGGGCACTCGCCTGAAGGGATGGCGCCGTAAGGTGTTCGGCACTCATCAGACGCTCAACCACGGCATCATGAACATCCTTGAGAGCATAGGCGTCATCAAGTCGTTTAACCGTGAGCAACTGGAGGCTGACCGCCAGGCTGCGCTGCAGCTCGACTCTACCGAGCAGCAGATGGCCACAAGGAAAATCAGTTTCCTGTTCGAAGGTCTCAAGTCGTTTGTAGAGCAGATCGGCACGGTGCTCATCATCATCCTCACCGCATACCTCGTACTCACCGACTACCCCGGCATGACGATAGGCAAGATAATGTATCACGTCATGCTCTTCAGCAATGTCAGTGCTCCCATACGCCAGCTTCACCGTATATACGATGACCTCAACGATGCCCTTATCTATGCCGAGGGCTTCTTCGGCATACTCGAGGCTGACAGCGAGGTGGAGAGCTCTGGCAAGCACCGTCCCGAGAGCACCACGGGCAGGTTTGTAATCAGCGGCGTAAACTTCACCTACCCTAACGGTACGAAGGCACTCAACGACCTGTCTTTGACGATTGAGCCAGGCAAGGTCACTGCCCTGGTGGGACTTAGCGGTGCTGGCAAGAGCACCATAGTAAACCTACTCGACAAGTTCTACACTCCCGACGACGGCACCATAACCCTCGACGGGGTGCCTTTGCAGGAATGGGACACACAGTCCTTGCGCGACAACATCGGATTGGTGTTGCAGAAAAACCACATCTTCAGCGGCAGCATAGAGGACAACATACGCTACGGCCGCCCATCTGCCACCACCGAGGAGGTGTATCACGCGGCACGTCAGGCTTACATCTACGACCAAGTGATGGCACTGCCAAACGGTTTCAATACCGATGCACTGCAACTGAGCGGCGGTCAGCAGCAGCGTATCGCCATAGCACGTATGTTCCTGAAGAATCCTCCCATCATATTCCTTGACGAACCTACCGCCAGCCTTGACGCCATAGCCACGGAGCAGATAAAGAACTCCATCGATGCCATCAAGCGCGGGCGCACGGTCATCATCATAAGTCATAACATAGGGCAGATCATTGACAGCGACACTATCTACGTGCTCGACAAGGGGCATGTGGAGCAACATGGCACTCCTACGGAGGTGTATCATCAAGGCGGACTATACAAGGACATCTTTGATGCCGCAGCACGCAGCATGAATGCCGACATGATAGCAAGCACCATGAACGGCAAGGCGTAAGGATGCTCTGCCCGTGAAGATTCCGCAAGTCTCCTGTACGGTGGCCCGTTTTTCTCCTTTTTCACATTCTTATATCTCATGTTTTAGGGGCGGAACGAGTGGCTTCTATTCGTATTTAACTTGCGTTTCCTGCCCTTCAAAATCACGAAACTCATTTTTGCTCCGAAAAACGGGCAAAATGGCAATTTTACATAAAGCTCTGTAATACAGAGCTATACGCAACAAAGGTCTTTTAAGGCGAGGGCCTTTTATTGTAATTTGATAGCTTTTACCTCGTAATTTGATAGCTTTTACGTGGTAAAAGCTATCAAATTATTGCATAAAATGGCGCAAAAAGAAGTGCTAAAGCTACCATATTATGACAAAATACGCCACTTTTTACCTTTTCCTTCATGTTCTTTACGCCAAAATCGGCTTTTTTTAGCGTTTTAAACCATGGTTCCATTTGTTCGCAAATTTCAAGGAGTAAATCGTGAAAAACGCTCCTGGGATTTTCGCTTTATGCAAGAACAAAAAAACCGCCCGGCTTTGCCGAGCGGTAATCTTAAACAATGTGAAAATTATAACTAACTATTTATCCGTCTAATCGACGTTTGCCTTAGAACTTATAGTCTATACCTACGCCTATCACGTGGTTGGTGCGGCTGTAGGTTTCCTTGGCACTAAATGGTGTGCCATTATATCCTGTACCACCGTTCAGTGGTGATGTGTATGTCTTGTCGTAGTCACTATATATAGATGTGAAATAGCTTACGTTAAGACGAATCTTATCGTTGATGTTCCATGCGCCGCCGAGACCTATAGAGTAGCTGTCGCAGGCAAATGAAGTGTTCTGCTGGTACTCGTCTGTAAGACCGTAGTCGGTGCGCTGTCCGCCGCAGCTGACGGTGAACTTATCATTGATATCATACTCCACGCCGGCGAGTATTTCGTGTGTGCCGTGACTGAGAGTCTCCTGACGGTTGCCGCCCATCTTAGCGTTCTTGTCGTCATACCAGTGATACTCCACAGCTGCGCGCAGCTTCTCCGTAAAGTCATAGCCAACAGCGAAAGTCAGCAGTGAAGGCATATCATAGCGAGTCTTAGCGTTAGGCAGATATCCAGCCACCTTGCCAGCCATGCTACCAAATGAAGGGTCAGCAGACAGATTAGCTATGACAACCTCGTTACCGTACTGTTCAGCCATAGCTCTAACGTCGATGGTAGTTCCACCCTTTGCGAGTGACAGTGTCTCTGTGTCGTTCTCTGTTGAAATCTTTGTACGGAACTCATACTTCAATGCTACGGTCCACTTGTCCTTGTGGAAGTTAAGACCAATAACAGGGGTAAATCCCCATCCACGCTGTATGCAGCTAAGCTGCATATCCATAAGTGGAGCTGGTCCGACTATACCACCTAAATTCTGGCGAGGCATTGCAGTTACATGTCCTTTGTAGTAACCATCATAGTAGCTAACGCGTAAACCTGCTGCGGCAGAAAGGCAATCGAGAAACTTGTAAGAGAAGTTTACTTGACCACCGTAAATATACTGTTTGCCCTTCATTGATGAACTGAGCGAGAAATCGCGAGCCAGCAATGCTGCGTTTCCTGCAGGTACTCCATTTGTAACAAGGCTAGTACCAACAGCATTAATAACAGAAGCTGTTACTGGCACATTGAACATAGGTACACCGTCCTCATACTCCACGAAGCCGCCGCTACCAACGATACCAATCATACCTGAAACTGCCCACTTATCTTTGTGGTATGATGCGAACAAGGCTGGCACAATTGGTGCTGACGCCTTGCCTTCATATTTCTTAGATGGAAAATCGGCATTAGAAAAGCCAGGAATCATTGACGGGTCAACTTCGATGTCAATATCACGGTTCTGCCAAGGCTTTTGGAAGTTAAGTGACATCTCAAAGCCCTCGTGTCCCCATACCAGTCCGGCTGGGTTAGAGAATGTAGCGTCAATCTCAGTCGTTGCACCACGTGCAAACATACGGTCAAAAGCAATGTGATAGTTTGTGTTGGTCATCAGTCCACCTGCCTGTGCTGACAACGAAGCGACGGCGCATGCTGCCGCAACAATAATTTTTTTTGTCTTCATTACCCTAATTTTACGTTTTTTACCAATCCGCAAAATTAGTAAAAACATCTCATAAATCAACAAAATGTACTATAAAAAATAGGCATTCACCCCCTAAAATGCATATAAAATCCTATATCGAGGTGCATAATATCCTATCCTATCAGCTGTTGTCGGTACTCCTGTGGTGTATAGCCTATGTGCTTCTTGAACATACGTATGAAGTATGACGTATCGGGAAATCCCACCGACTGTCCTATCTCACTTACCGTACGTGTGGTGCCCAGCAGCAGCGTCTGCGCATGCCTTATCTTCCTGCGTATCACATACTGCAGTGGGGTAATGCCCAGATCCCTACGGAATGCCCTTACCAGATGTGCTTTCGTAAGGCATGCCTTATCGGCAAGCTGCGATATGGTTATGGGCTCTGCTATACGGTCGGCTATGTAGTCCAGCAATCGTGCTATGCGTTCATCCTTCACTATGAGTCGCGGCATGGCATGCTTCACGAAGTATGACAGCAGTATCTCCACCAATCCATGAAGCTGCAGCTGCTCATATTCCGACATGCGCAGGTAGGCATTGGCATATTCATGGTATGAAGGATGACTGTCAAAATCTTCTGCCGTTACGTATGGCAGGTTGAGCTGCGGATACAACATGCAGTAGTTCTCGAAGAGCAACTGCGTGGCATGGTTGCCCTTCACCGTGGTGGGGAAGTCGTAGCGTTCAAACAGGTCTGCCGCCTCTCCCTGCGGAAAGAACACGAAGAGATAGTAGAACTCAAAACCAGGGTCACAGTCGTATGCATGAGGTGCATAGCTTGGCAACAGGTACATGCTGCCAGGCTCAATGTCGAGGTCTCCCGTGGGCAGATGCAGCCTTGCCCTTCCCTGCTTGGCATAGTATATCCGCAGGAATGGCGACGATATGTCCCTGTTTCCCCAGTGGTGGGTGGTCTTGGCATATCCCAGATTGAGGACTATGAAGTCCTTCGAACGCATTTTTTGCATACTCACGGAAATGATGTTATTGTGGCTTCCGTCTCTCTATCCTTTCAGAAAATCCTTTATCTGCGGCATCATCTGCCTTGCCGCTTCATAGCCTTGTCGGTGCACGCGGCGCATCTTCTTCTCGTTGAGTTCCGTGCGTCCTATCTTCAGCGGCTTGTCGGGATATATCAGCAGCGTGTTTCCTGCCTTCTCCTGCGCGGCTATGTATTCCAGTTCTTCGTTATACATGTCATGGCGTCGTGCCATCACCTCACCCACTTTCGGATATTTCTTCGTCAGTTGCTTTATGATCCACACCAGCTTAGACTTCTTTTTGAAATAGTCGCGTGGCTGCGTCAGCACAACGATATTGCGTTCATACCCCATCTTCTGGAATGCCTTCAGAGGTATGGCATCCACCATACCGCCGTCAAGCATCACCCTGCCGTCGAGCTTCACAGGGCGCGACACCGCCGGCATGGAACCAGAGGCTCGCATCCAGTCGAGCTCGTGGTGTGTGAATTCCTTCATCTGGTGATACACAGGTTCGCCGGTCTCTATGTCTGTGGTTACGAGCCAGAAGTCCATAGGGTTTTCCTTGAACGTCTCGCCGTCGAAAGGGTCTATCTCAAACGGCACCACGTGGTAGGAGAACTCCGCACCAACTATGTCGCCGGTCTTTATCAGACTGCGCAACCCCATGTAGCGTGGATCCTTGCGCAGGTTTACGTTGTAGCGCAGAGCACGTCCTTTCTGCCTTGACTTAAGGTTACAGCCAAACAATGCTCCCGCCGACACGCCAATCATGCCGTCGAAACGTATGTCTTCATCGAGCATCGCGTCGATTACACCACCGGTGAACATACCACGCAGCCCACCACCTTCAAGTACCAATCCCGTCTTCATCGTGTTTGCCTTGACATTGTATATTTCAGTGTGCAAAGATACAAAAAGTTTGCTAATGCAACAAAACAAATACTTGAAAATAACAGAAATAAGGAAAAAAACTTGCACGTGTCGCAGAAAATAGGTATTTTTGCAATCAGAAAGAAAAACAATTTCGTTATTTTTATGAAAAGAAATATAGCTACCATCACCTTGCTTATCTTTTGCACGACATGGTTATGCACTTGCTGCAACGGCAAAAACGACACTAAACAAAACACCATCGACACTCTTTGGCTCAACAATGGCGACAGAAAAATCTTCGGCGAGCTCTACAAGCCAGCAAAGTCGTCAGGCATAGTAATCTTTTCGCACGGTTTCAACGGCACACACCGCGACGGTCAGAAATACTATAAGTTGTTCGGCGAACTGGGCTACCAGTGTTTTTCGTTCGATTTCCCCTGCGGTTCCATCCACAGCAAGAGCGACAATAATGCCTACAATATGTCGGTGGTTGACGAGACAAGCGATCTTCGCGCCATCATCAGCTACTTCAAGGCTAACGGCGGTGATGCTGCTGATAACATTATATTAATAGGTGAAAGCCAGGGCGGATTGGTATCTTCGCTTACTGCCGCAGAACAACCTGCCGACATCAGCAAACTTATACTGATATTCCCTGCCTTCTGCATACCTGACAATTGGAACGAGCGTTACCCAAACGCCTCTGACATTCCAGACTCTACCGAGATATGGGGACTGAAGCTTGGCAAGCGCTACTTCGAGCAGGTGCGCACCATAAAGCCTTTCGAGAAGATGGCGCAGTTCAAAAAGCCGGTGCTCATCATACAGGGCGACAAGGACCCTATCGTCTCCATGGACGACTCTCGACGTGCCTGCCGCACATACCCTCATGCACAGCTCCACGTCATACTTGGCGCCGGCCACGGCTTCAAGTCTCATGAGCACAAACTGTCTTCTAATTATATAAAGGAATTCTTGAAATAATGCAGAATGCATAATTCATAATGCATAACTCATAACTCATAACTCATAATAAATAAAGAAAACTATGGATTTAATCATTAGCATTATCATTGGTATTCTCGCCGGCGCTATAGCAGGCAAGTTGACTAACAAAGGCGGTAACGGTTGCCTCGTAAACCTCATCGTAGGTCTTATCGGTGGTTTCGTAGGTGGATGGCTGTTCGGAATACTCGGCCTCACCTTCATCAACCCAAGCTGGTTGGGCGCACTCATCACCTCTACCATAGGTGCCGTCATCGTACTGTGGATATGGAATAAGATATCTAAGTAAATGCCGGGCGATACCGTACTGATGACTCCCGACGTCTGTATGAAGTTCCTCGTATGGTCTTACTACTATCATGGTGTAATACCAGAGAAGGACAAAAGCTACAGCGCATACGGACTGTTCTCTGCCGACGATGCAGAGCGCCTCGATCAACTGAAAGACACTCTCTTCCTATGCTTCACTGAGCAGTCAGTAGAGCGTGCCTGCCAGCAGTTTCAACTGGCCAAGGTGAGACAGGAGCCATGCCCTTTCCCACAGGAGGCACTCGACGCTATGTTCGCTAGGGAGACACACTGACGCTGTCTGTACACATAAAACTACAAGAAAAAAGACGGCAATACCG
>DGHL01000113.1:0-1113 GCA_002392645.1 Prevotellaceae bacterium UBA3849 | reverse complement strand
CGGTATTGCCGTCTTTTTTCTTGTATCATCAGCAGACAGTAATTCTTAATATATCACGTACTTCCTGCCGTTCCTTACGTATATGCCAGGGGCATTGCCTTCAACCCTACGTCCCCACAGGTCATACACGGCATCGCTGCCAGTCGTCGGTTCAGCCGCTGCCTTCACTGTCTCTATACCATCTGCCACCTCCAGCGGAACGTCTGCCATGTCCATGTCGCTGCCCATGTAGTAGCCCAGGTTGGTAGGCTGGTTATAGCCTATGTTCTGGTTTATGCACTGCATCCAGTATGTGTGGTCGCTCATGAGGTAAGGGAACTTGTAGTTAGAAGGATACCATGTAGAGAATATCTTCAGGTCCTTCAGCTTTGTGTTGTCAGGCACTATGAACTCCTCGCGCCAGTCGCCGAGGAAATCGCCATACCAGCTTGGGTTTGACTTGGTGCCATTGATAAATGACTCATCATACCTGTATATGGTAAACGTCCTGCCGTTAGCCGTGCTTTCTATTATGTCCTCGTTAATCAGCTGCCTTGACAGCGTGCCGTCAAACCATATACCCATGTTGCATGACTTCGGCTTATATCCCAGGTCAGTGGTGCCGTCAAAGCTCCATGCGTTTGAGCCTGCCCACCAGTATTCATAGCCCGGGCTGTTAGGGTCTATGTCTGCCACCATGCAGCGGCCCATATCGACGTTGTCATCAGCCACCTTGTTCCATATCACGCTGCCGTCCCTTGCGTCATGCAGCGCCACTAAGGTCTTGCCGCCCTCCAGGCAGTGATACATCTGCAGTCCCTCGCGGTCCTTTATGAACTTACCCACGTGGTTGGCATCGCCATGTCCCAGTTTGGTGGTCCACAGTCCCTGTCCGTCATGGTCCACAGCCATTGAGCCATACATTATCTCGTCCAGTCCGTCGCCGTCAAGGTCAGCCACATTGAACGAGTGGTTGCCCTGCGCTGCATACGCACTGTTAGGGTTGCCGTCCTTGCCAGTGCCAGCCACGTTGGTGTCAAAGCGCCAGCGCTTCGTCAGGCTGCCGTTGCGCCAGTCCCATGCCTCTATCACAGAGTGGTCATATACGCCCCTGCCTATGATTACCGAGGGCAG
>DGHL01000005.1:268-10916 GCA_002392645.1 Prevotellaceae bacterium UBA3849 | reverse complement strand
TAACAGTTTGCACCGAAAGAAAACAAAAAGATGACATAATGATATTCATATAAGTGACTAATTTAACTCGTGGGAATTTTTAGAACCCACCTATATTCATAGTGGATATGATAAAGGATAATCTTAATGAGGTACGCGCCAGTCTGAAAGACGGCGTGTGCCTCGTTGCCGTAAGTAAATATCACCCAGTGGAGGCTGTAGAGGCAGCCTACGCTGAAGGACAACGCATCTTCGGAGAAAGCCGTGAGCAGGAACTGCGCGTGAAGTATGACACATTGCCGAAAGACATACAGTGGCACTTCATTGGTCATCTGCAGACCAACAAGGTGAAGTACATTGCTCCATACATCACCATGATTGAGGCAGTGGACTCACTGAAGCTCATGAAGGAGATAGAGAAACAGGCAGAGAAATGCAACAGGGTGATAGACATACTGCTGGAGTTGCATCTTGCACAAGAGGAGACCAAGAGCGGCATGACACTGGATGAGTGCAGGGCTATGCTGAAGGAAGGCGAATGGAAGAACATGAGCCACGTGAGGATATGCGGCATAATGATGATGGCGAGCAATACCGACGACGAGGAAAAGATAAAGAAAGAGTTCCTTGCAGCCAACGACTTCTACAATGAGATAAAGGCACAGTATTTTGCCAACGACAAAGCATTCGCCGTCAAGTCATACGGCATGAGCCACGACTATCTGTTGGCACAGGAGTGCGGATCAAACCACGTAAGAGTGGGGTCAAGAATATTTTCTGAGTGACACCCATAGCATGCGCTACAATACACCCCGAAAATCAATACTTTCTTGAAAAAAGCTCTCAAATATATAATCTATTTCGTGATAACGACTCTGGCAACACTGTATATGCTGGGGTTCGTACTACTGCGCACTCCTGCCGTGCAGGCGTATGTGGCAGACAACATAGAGAGTGCACTTGAAAGCAAGATCGGGAGCGATGTGGAGATTGGCACGGTTGACCTGCGCTTGTTCAACCGTGTGATAATAGACGACGTGCTGATATATGACCAGGCAAGACAGCAGTTGCTGAAGGCAGGCAGAATATCGGCTGCCATAGAACTGCTGCCACTGCTTGACGGAAAGATTTCCATATCGTCGGCACAGTTGTTCGGAACGCGGGTGAACCTTTATAAGAAGGATGCCAATTCGCCGCTTAACTGCCAGTTTCTCATAGACTCCCTGTCATCAGAAAGCAGCGAAAAGACACCACTCGACCTACACATTGCATCGCTGATAATAAGAAACGGTGCACTGACCTACGACAGACTCGACATGCCGAAGGTGAACGGACGACTGTCGCCACACCATATAGCCCTGTCAAAGATTTCGTCGCATCTTATCATCAACCACATTACGGACAATGAACTGAATGCAAGCATCAAGAAACTGTCTGTGACGGAGGCAAGCGGACTACACATTGACAACCTTACGAGCGACCTAATGTACTCCGTCCAAGGCAACAACCATACTCTAGAAGTAAAGGACTTCGCACTGATCATGCCAGAGACGAGCATAGAGATTGACAAACTGACGACGTCTTTCCGCAGCATAGGCGGTGACATAGACAAGAATTCGGTAAAGGCAAACGGTAAGATACACGCTTCATCAATATCCGCAAAAGACCTCGCACCGCTGCTGGGACAGAAAATCGCAAACGCACTGCCTATAATGACACTTGATGCAGACGCGGACCTCAGCGATGGTAACCTACACACCAACCTAAACCTTAACAGCAAGAAATCAGCCAATGTATCACTTGACGCATCGGCTACCGCAACTAATCTATTCGGGAACTATTGCTCTGACGTGAAGGTCAGGCGTCTGTTCGTGTCTGACGATATACTCTCCGCTATCTCATCTGAAGTATCGCTGCCGGAACAACTACTGCGACTGGGCGACATCGGTGCAAAATGCGACGCTCACGTATGCAAGGAAGGTACGTACAGCCTAAAAGCTGACGTTGAGACAAGCAAAGCCGGCAGGGCAAACATCAATGCCACATACGAAAAGATCAACGGTCGCACGGCAGAGATAAAGGCAGACATAAACACCGACGGACTGAACCTTGCCCAGATTCTCAACGACAACACCCTTGGCATGCTGCGATGCGACATGACCATGAGCGGTAGCCTGCTCGACAATAAGCAGATAACGGCGCTAAACGCGAAAGGACACATAGACGAGGTAACTTATAACAGTCAGAAATACACTAACATCGACATCGATGGCAAGTTCGCCAACAATGAGTTTAACGGCAACATCGGCATAAACGACCCTAACATCAGTTTCACGGCAGAGCTTAACGCCGCAACACAAACGAGGTCAATAGACGACATTGAGGGTACAGTAGAGATAAAAGACCTGCACCTGGCAAAACAGAATGCCACACTCAACAACATCACACTGACCGTCGAAGGTAAGCAAGACGAGCATCGCATGGTAAGCCTGCATACCGATTTCGCCAATATGAACATGGAGGGTGACATAAAACTGTCGACCCTGCCACAGTCCATTACCAATCTCATAGTTACGCACCTGCCTTCGGTACCAGGACTGCCACCTTTCACACACACACACAACAACTACAGTATCAACGCTACAGTAAATGACCTACAGTTCATAAGGCAACTAACCGGCATTGACGTTGACATAACACAGCCACTGACCATCAACGGAGTGGTGAACGATGACGAGCAGTTTGCCAACATTAAGCTGAACCTACCATCCATAAACATTAACGGCACACGACTCAACGACACCCAGTTTAACCTCTGGACACCTGCCAACAGCCTTAACGGCTCGCTAACTACATCACTGCAGGAAAAAGACGGGGCCATAAAACTGAACCTTGAATGCCAGGCAAGCGACAATAATCTCATAAGTACGCTGACATGGAACAACATGCGCCCGAACATATTCCGCGGCACGCTGAACACACATACTCACTTCCACCGCACATTGACAGGCAACGCTTTTGAGGTGAGCATACCACACTCAGACTTTGAGGTGGGCGACACCATCTTCAACATAACGTCGAAAAGCATAGCATATAGCAACAACATACTCACCATAGACAACCTGAACATCGGCAATGCCTCACAGCACGTCTATGTCAACGGCACCGTGTCTAAATCAGTGCAAGATTCCATAGTAGCCGACCTCAAAGATATCGACATAAGCTACATCTTGAAGTTGGTGAACTTCACATCCGTAGATTTCGATGGCAAGGCTACTGGCAGAGCCGTGGCACACGGCATACTTGGCGACATGAACGCCAAAGCACACCTTGACGTGGAGGATTTCCTATTCCAGTTTGGCCGCATGGGTACCTTGCATGCCGATGCCACATACAGCAACAAGTCGCAGCAGATAGACATCAATGCCGTTGCTGACGACCCAGATGCCAATGCACAGACACTTATCAACGGATACATCTCGCCACAACGCAACGACATAGAACTTAACATAAAGGCTGAGAACACCCGTCTGGAGTTCATGCAGGACTTCTGCGGCTCATTTCTCTCTGACATCAACCTGCACGGCGACGGTGAAGTGAAGCTGCACGGACTGCTGAGCGAACTTGAGCTGACTGGTGAGATAGTAGCCAACGGAGCAGTGACAGTATCATCAACCAACTGCCGATACATACTACCGGGAGACACAGTGCGACTTGTACCTGGAGACATACAATTCAACGATGCTCCTATTATAGATAAGTATGGCAACACGGCACTTGTCACCGGAGGCATACACCACAAACATTTGGGCAGCATGACATACGACGTGACAGCAAAGACCGACAAACTGCTGGCATACGACTTCCCTACCCTGACAGACGGCTCCACCTTCTGCGGGGCTGCCATAATACGTGGTGCTGTAATGATAAAGGGACAGGGTAATGAACTGAATATAAATGCCTACGCCACCGCACTGAAAGACAGCTACATAATATATAACGCAGCATCGCCTGACGCAATCACGTCACAGGAATTCATAACATGGGGAAGCATAAACGACAAACAGGACAATGACTCCATATATATTAAAAAGAACGTCTCGGACTCTCCATCCGACGACGACCCAATCAACTCTGGCAACAAGCGCACCAACATACGCATGAACTTCATGGTAAACGTAACGCCAGATGCAAGGCTACACTTAATAATGGATGCTGCAACAGGCGATTACATAGACCTGTATGGCAATGGCGGACTACGTATAAGTTTCTATAACAAAGGTGCTTTCGAGATATTCGGCAACTACGAGATTGACCACGGCATATACAAGATGACCATACAGAATATCCTGCGCCGTGACTTTGCCTTCCAGAAGGGAAGCGTGATAGCATTCGGAGGTGATCCATTCGATGCCACCCTGCGTATGACGGCGGCATATCAGCTGAACAGTGTATCACTTGCTGACCTTAACATAGGCAGTTCATTCAAGGCAAACAACGTGCCTGTGAACTGCATAATGAACATCACTGGCACTGCCGGCAAACCTGCAGTGAACTTCAGTCTTGACTTGCCATCACTGAGCAGCGATGCACGCCAAATGGTGTACTCCATAATTAACAGCGAAGAATCAATGAACCAACAGGTGCTCTACCTGCTGGCTATCGGACGATTCTATGCCACAAACGTAAATACGAACCCCGACAGTGAACAGACCGGACAAACGGCACTCGCCATGCAGAGCTTCCTCAGCGGTACATTCTCACAACAGCTGAACCAAGTGCTCAACCAACTGATTGGCAGCAACAAATGGTCTTTCGGAGCGAACATAGCAACAGGCACCGACGGACTAAGCAACGCTGAATATGAAGGTACGCTGAGTGGCAGGATGTTCAACAACCGACTCGTATTCAACGGACAGTTCGGATACAGAGACAACATAATGACAAACTCAAAGAGTTTCATTGGCGACTTTGACATACAATACCTGTTGACACCTAACGGAAACGTATCGCTGAAGGTATATAACCAAGCAAACGACCGCTACTTTACGAGGAACTCCCTCAACACGCAAGGCATCGGTATTGTATTCAAAAAGGAGTTCGGAAAATAAGTCCTACAAACCATTGCTTGGACAATAGTCACCGCAAGAGGTTAAAAAAAACTAAATTAAGAAAGAAGATAGCCAAAAGGCTTCCTCGTTTCGTTTTTTTTTGTTAACTTTGCATTTGCACTGTGAGTGTCTGCCAGTTGACAGGTACTATAACATTAATACGACTGAAAAACAGGTTTTTCCCGGTAAATAAAGAAACCAATAAAAATAAAACAAAACAAAAGTACAATGGCACAACTAAAATCACTCAACAAGCAGACCGCACCTAAGAGCGCTGCACCTGAGAAGATTATTCAGTTTGGCGAGGGTAACTTCCTACGCGCATTCGTTGACTGGATTATCTGGAACATGAACGCTAAGACTAACTTCAACGGCTCTGTTGTCGTAGTTCAGCCAATCGACAAGGGTATGGTTCAGTGGCTCAATGGTCAGGACTGTCTCTACCACGTAAACCTTCAGGGACGTCTCAACGGTGAGGCTGTCAACCAGCTCGACCGTATCGACGTAATCAGCCGCGGTATTGACCCATACGCACAGAACTGGGCATACATGGCACTTGCTGAGCAGCCAGAGATTCGCTTCGTAATCTCTAACACTACTGAGGCTGGTATCGCATTCGATCCATCATGCAAGCTTTCTGACGCTCCTGCATCTTCATACCCAGGTAAGCTCGTTCAGTTGCTCTACCGTCGTTATCAGACCTTCAACGGTGATCCTTCTAAGGGTCTTATCATCATGCCTTGTGAGCTTATCTTCCTTAACGGTCACCACCTTAAGGACTGCATCCGCAAGTACATCGAACTGTGGAAGGAAGACCTCGGTAAGGACTATGAGGGATTCAAGGAGTGGTTTGAGAAGTACAACTACGTTTGTGCTACACTCGTTGACCGTATCGTACCAGGATTCCCACGCAAAGACATCGCACAGATACAGGAGAAGATCGGTTACAAGGACAACCTCGTCGTTCAGGCTGAGATATTCCACCTTTGGGTAATTGAGCGCCCAGAGAATATGTCATGCGAGGAGTTGCGCGCTGAGTTCCCAGCTGACCAGGCTGGCCTGCACGTTCTCATTGCAGAGTCTGAGGCTCCATACCACGAGCGTAAGGTTACACTGCTCAATGGCCCTCACACCGTTCTTTCACCAGTTGCTTACCTCTCAGGCATCAACATCGTACGCGATGCACTGCACGATGAGGTTGTAGGCAAGTATATTAAGAAGGTACAGTATGACGAGCTCATGCAGACCCTCAACCTACCTATGGACGAACTGCAGAAGTTTGCTGCTGACGTATTGGAGCGCTTCGACAACCCATACGTTGACCACCAGGTTACATCTATCATGCTCAACTCATTCCCTAAGTTCCAGGCACGCGATCTTCCTGGAGTTAAGGTTTACTTGGAGCGTAAGGGTGAACTGCCTAAGGGTCTTGTACTTGGTCTTGCAGCCATCATTACATACTACAAGGGCGGTACACGTGCTGACGGTGCACCTATCCAGCCAAACGACGACCAGAAGATCATGGATCTCCTCACACAGTTGTGGGCTACCAACGACACCCGCAAGGTTGCCGAGGGCGTTCTCGCTGCTGATTGGATCTGGGGTGAACACGGTGATCTCAACAAGATCCCAGGTCTCACAGACATGGTTGAAGGCTTCCTGAACGACATCCAGTCTAAGGGTATGCTTGAGACAGTTAAGAGCATTCTGTAATTATAGAATAGCAGATAATTTCAAACAACAGATTTAACGGATTACACAGATTGCATAAGTTTGTGTAATCCGTTTTTCTTTTATATATTTACAAATAAATAATAAGTAAAATGCATGCAAAGTAAAGGCTCTGCCGTAAATTTCGTATATGGATATCTGCGACAGAGCCTTAAACTTTAATTACTTTTTAGGAACAAAAGCATAAGTGTTTGAATTAATCATTTTTGCTTCACCACCCATTAAGCGTGCAGCACTTTGCAATTCACCATAATTGTTGTACGTTTGAACGTTCCCGTTCGGGAAATTTAAGTTATAAGCCATAATTTATTGATTTTAGTTTTTGCCTCCACTTGACGGCTTTCGGCATCTCCGTTTTTATATAAAAGTATCCTTATCACAATATCAAAAGCATGTAGCATTTATTTCTTTGTAGTAATATCTCCACCATCATAGTAATGTTCCATCTTACCTATCGGAACTGTCGTATAATTCCCATTATTATAGGTTATCTTAAAAATTTGACTTTCCCCTACGAAATCCCCTTCGAAATGATTTTCTATATCTCCAGCGTAAGTCTCCGCTTCCACCATTGTTACCAAAAGTTCGTTGCCATTAGATTTTGCTCTCACCTTACCCTCCAATCTGCCATTTTCCGGATAGAATCGTCCTGTTTCTATTTCTGTTGAACCTACAAACATATTAAGTTTACCAACATATGTATCAACACCTTTCTTTTCTAATATCAAAACAGCTTGTGTTTCCCCCAATCTATAGATTGTACCATTAATAAACAATGTGCCAAGCCAAAAGTCATAGACATCATTAGACGCATCATATTTGTCTTCTGCCGCAATTTTATCCGTTTGCAGCGATGAATCAGTTGAGTCTACCGAAGACCTCCGTAAAAGAACATATACAAGTACAAGTATCGTTACAGTCTGTATAACGAATAATGCTAATAGTAATTTCTTCATGATAAAAGTGATTTCTTAGATTTTATGGTTTGTTACTAATTGGCGGAATGGACTTATTACGCGTTCGTATATCACCCAGTCTCCTTGCTTACCTGTACGAGTCGGATGATATGACTTTATCACCGCCACACAATCATCGGGATAATACCATAGACAACATTTCATGTGTGGAGCAAGAGGATAGGTATATTCTATTTTCTCTGCTTCTTTGCCTGCGAAATACTCGGAAGTAATGAAATTGAACTGTGAATCTCCGGCATCACAACAAAGTATGATATTGGGGCGGAGAATATCTATTTCTTCTTTTAAGAACTCTTTATCACGTTGCATGGCCTTCGTTACCTCTTCACTTGACACACAAGAATGTCCTGCCACTTTCTTTGCCTCTACAAAAGCAAAAGGTTCTGTATTCCATACTTGTAGCACTTCATTCTTCTTATCTTTGGTCAATTCATCAGCTCCTACTCCATTATTATCAGCAGTAATTACCTGCAAACCGTAGAATATCCGAGCAATATTAGGAAAGAATCCTCTTCGACCGACATTACCACCACTGAGCTTGCACATGTTTTCATCAAGGGACCATCTGCGAGTGTCATCACCATCAGGAGTATTCTTCTCTTTTACAAGGAACATCACACGTCGTTGCATCTTGTTCCATCGTTCATCCACATACTCCTCTGGCTTGTCAGCCTTAAGCATCAATCCATCCTTACAGAACAAATTTCGTTGTTCTTCATCAAGGCTTTCCATCCAACGGATGAAAAGGTTATCTAACTGTTTGTTGTAATCCATGTCGTCATTAGATTCTCTGCCTATAGCGCCCTCTGAGTCGGCTGTTAACAATAAAATTAGGGATATGAAAAAGACGTGGGTTGCTGTACCTTCTGCTTATCCCTTGCTTGAGGCTCTGGTAAACCCGAATGATAAGGATAAGCAACCAGTTAGCCCACGCCGAAGAGATAATTACAAATAGATACGCTTCACTCATAGCACAGTACATATACACCATAGTATATATACCTACAGAGTGAGCAATCTGTCATAATAATCACCCACGTGGACGTTTCGATTGCGTCATCTTCTTATCATTCATGAAAAAGTTTACCAGACTTCCAAACAAAGAAGATAAAACGTCACGTAAACGCCCTTTTCTGATGTTATAACGGATATGCCTACACAAGGCATTACCGGATAAACATCAAAACCAATATGTCTGCCTACGCCTTGCTGCGTAAACAACGAAAAACCTTGCCCACCCCGTGAGCTAACTGTTCTTCGTGTTGCAAAGGTAAAGAAAAAAAATAAAACAACCAAGAAATGACCACGAAAATTTTGTCAGATAAATTATTTGTTGTATTTTTGCATACAACTTTACATTAAGGTTCATGGACATAGCAACAACACTCAAGACTCTTGCCGACAAATACGAAACGAAGGATTTCCTTAACGGAGACCCTTCATGGTTCATGCATCAGGTAGAGGGTGACAAGAACAAGGAAATAATGGCTTTCATTGCTGCATCCATCAGTTATGGCAGCAGGAAACAGTTCTTGCCAAAGATACAATTCATACTTGACAGTTGCAACGGCAATATATATGATTGGGTATATAGCGGCGATTTCAAGAACATCTTTCCGGACTCCAACCAGTGTTTCTACCGCCTATACACCTATGCCACAATGCGCAAAATGCTGACAGCATTACAGGAAATGCTTAACCAACATGGCACAATAAAAGACTTTGTAGGCAACGGAACATGCCTTGATGCCCTGGAAAAGATAACGAAATGGTTTGCAACAAGAAATGTTGAGGGCATCATTCCAAAGAATACGCAGTCAAGTTGCAAGCGCCTTTGTATGTTCCTTCGCTGGATGGTAAGAGACGAATCACCCGTTGACCTCGGAATATGGAATGACGTCATCGACAAACGCACCCTTATCATACCGATGGACACCCACGTGCTACAAGAAGCAAGCCGCCTCGGACTGTTAAAGTCCAAGACGGCGTCTATGTCATCTGCCATAAAACTGACAGACAAATTACGTAAGGTTTTCCCTGACGACCCACTTAAAGGCGACTTCGCCTTATTCGGCGTGGGCGTGAATGGATGATATTACTTCTTCGCAAGGAGATCACGAATCTCTGTAAGGAGTTTCTCCTCTGCTGATGGCTCTGCCGGAGCCTCTGGCTCTTCCTCTTTCTTCTTCTTATTGAAGGCATTGATACCCTTGATCATCATAAAGATACAGATAGCTACGATGAGGAAGTCAACGACATTCTGAATGAACAGACCATACTTAACCTCAGCATCAGCCACCTTCACGCTGAGCGCAGAGAAATCCACACCACCGGTAACCAAGCCAATCAAAGGCATTATTACATTGTCAACAAGGCTTGATACAATCTTACCGAAAGCACCGCCAATGATTACACCTACTGCCATGTCAATCACGTTACCGCGCATGGCAAACTCTTTAAATTCTGAAATAAACTTACTCATAATATATAAATAAACGATTAAAAATTGAAAATATCAAATTGAAATGTGCAAATAGCAATTTGCATACAAAATTACTAACTTTTTGTTTAATTACAACAAAATACACATTTTTTTTTTAGTTTTCATGGATAAATGAAAAAAAAATAGTAATTTTGCATCTGAATTCGTAACAGGATACATTTTTTCAACTAATTTATAAATTAAAACAAAAATGACAAAAGTAGCTATTAACGGTTTCGGCCGCATTGGTCGTCTCGCTTTCCGTCAGATGTTTGAGGCTGATGGTTACGAGGTAGTTGCAATTAACGATCTTACAAGCCCTAAGATGCTTGCTCACCTTCTCAAGTACGACACCGCTCAGGGTGGTT
>DGHL01000005.1:0-200 GCA_002392645.1 Prevotellaceae bacterium UBA3849 | reverse complement strand
GAGGGTAAGCACACTGTAGAGGCAACTGAGAACTCTATCATCGTTGACGGTAAGGAGATTAAGATCTCTGCTGAGGCTGACGCAACAAAGTGCCCATGGGCAGCTAACGACGTTGACGTTGTTCTCGAGTGCACAGGTTTCTACACTTCTAAGGCTAAGGCTGAGGCTCACCTCGCTGCTGGTGCTAAGAAGGTTGTTAT
>DGHL01000027.1 GCA_002392645.1 Prevotellaceae bacterium UBA3849 | reverse complement strand
CTCCTTCTCTTTTATACACAATTTTCCCTAAACGAAAGGCTGCATTCTATATTCGAATAATAAAAGAACAAAAAGTTATAGGTGGGTTCTAATAATTCCCACTGTCAGATTTTTGAATTTGTTTCGAGGGCAAAATATTAACTGATAAGGGAGCATAGCGGGCTATGTGACCGCAGGAGTTAACAGTTTGCACCGAAAGAAAACAAAAATATAACATAATGTTATTCATGTAATTAACTAATTTAACTCGTGGGAATTTTTAGAACCCACCTAAAATAAGGATAAATGATATTTGCAAGACGTTTTTGCTTGCTTGTAGCTTTGACACTGGCATCGCTTGGGGTCGTGGCACAGGAGAAGATTGTAAATCCCGACATATCTTATATGTCGCAGGTAAGGGTATGCACCATCGCTGCTCTCAGGGTGAGTGGCGTGGAGGGCTATGAGGAATATATGCTCACGGGAATATCAGGTTTGTCGGTAGGTCAGCATGTCAGCGTGCCGGGCAACGAGATAACAGAGGCAGTGAAGCGCTATTGGAAGCACGGACTGTTCTCTGACGTCAAGATAGCTGCTGACTCCATAGTGGGTGACTCTATATACCTGCATGTTTACCTCAAGACACGTCCGCGTGTAAGCGAGATAAACTACTACGGACTGAAGAAGAAGGCTGAGCGTGAGGATATGGAGCAGAAACTCGGACTGCTCAAGGGCTCGCAGATTACCCCGAATATGCTGGCGAGGGCAAAGACTCTCGCACGTAAGTACTTCGAGGATAAGGGATACAAGAATGTTGAGGTGAACATATTGCAGCGTGAGGATGTTACACAGCGCGATCATGTGATTCTCGATATTGAGATTGACAAGAAGGAAAAGGCGAAGATACGCAACATATATATAAGCGGTAACTCTGAATTCTCTGATAAGGAGCTGAAAGGCGGACTGATAAAGAAGGGTGCGTTGAAAAAACTCCATGAAGCAGGTAAGTTCCGTTCTTTCCTTAAGAGTTCTAAGTTTACTCCGGAGAAACTCAGCGAGGATAAGCAGAATCTCATAACATGGTATAATGAGCGTGGCTATCGCGATGCCGTGTTGCTCGCTGACAGCGTGGTGTCGGCTGGTGACGAGAAGCATGTGGACGTATATCTCAACCTGTTTGAGGGTAAGAAATATTATGTGCGCAACATAACATGGGCAGGTAATACCGTGTATGATACGGATCAGTTGGCGAAAATCCTCGGTATGAACAAGGGTGACGTGTATGACCAGACTCTGCTGAAGAAAAGACTGACTGAGGATGAGGATGCCGTAGGCAACGCATATTGGAATAATGGTTACCTGTTCTATCAGCTCGACCCCGTGGAGGTGAACGTGGTAGGCGACAGTATCGACCTTGAGATGCGCATAATGGAGGGACCACAGGCACATATATCTCATGTGAGGATAACGGGTAATACCCGATTGTATGAGAAGGTAGTGCGCCGTGAGTTGCGTACAAAGCCGGGCGACCTCTTCTCTAAGGATGCACTGATGCGTTCTGCCCGTGAGATAGCAACGATGGGACACTTCGATCAGGAGAAGGTAAACCCTGATGTAAGACCTAACGGCGAAGACGGTACGGTGGACATTAACTGGAATCTTGAGCAGAAGTCTAACGACCAGGTTGAGTTCTCGCTCGGATGGGGACAGACGGGTGTCATAGGTAAGATAGGATTGAAGCTGAATAACTTCTCTATGGCTAACCTGTTCAACCGTAACAAGGAGCACCGCGGCATCATGCCTATAGGTGATGGTGAGTCGCTCGGACTCAGTGCACAGACTAATGGTACCTACTATCAGGCGTATAACCTGTCTTACCAGACTGGATGGTTCGGTGGCAAGCGTCCTATACAGTTCAGTGCCGGCGTGTTCTTCTCAAAGCAGACGGACGTAAACTCTAATTACTATAACTCTGCATGGATGAACAACTATTATGGTAATGCACTCGGTTATAGTACAGACTTCAGTACGAATATGGCGAACTACTACGACCCTGACAAATATGTGAAGTTGCTCGGCGGTTCGATAGGATGGGGTAAGCGCCTACGTTGGCCTGACGACTATTTCCAGTTGTCTGCAACTATGGCCTATACACGCTATATGCTGAAGGGTTGGAACTACTTCCTCGTGCAGAACGGTAACTGTAACAACCTTAACTTTAACATAGCACTCAGTCGTTCATCTACGGATAACCCACTGTTCCCACGCTCTGGTTCAGACTTCGAGTTGTCGCTGTCGGTTACTCCACCATGGTCGTTGATGGACGGAAAGGACTATTCAAAGCTTGCACTTGACCAGAAGTCTTCTACATATCAGAGTGAACTGCAGGAGAAATATCGCTGGATTGAGTATCATAAATGGAAGTTTAAGTCAAGGACTTACTCTGCATTGACAAACGGCATGAAGTGTTTCGTGCTTATGACACGCGCAGAGTTCGGTTTGCTTGGACACTTCAATGCAGACAAGAAGTCTCCTTTCGAGACATTCTATATGGGTGGTGATGGTATGTCTGGTTACTCCAGCAGCTATGCAGAGGAGACCATCGGACTGCGTGGTTACGAGAATGGTTCGCTTACACCTTACGGTGCAGAGGGCTATGCCTACGACCGCTTCTCTCTTGAGTTGCGCTATCCGTTCATGCTCGGTAACACTACCATCTATGGACTCGGATTCGTTGAGGCTGGTAATGCATGGTCGGATATAAGGAAGTTTAATCCGTTCGATATGAAGCGTTCTGCCGGACTTGGCATACGTATATACCTGCCTATGGTCGGACTTATGGGACTTGACTGGGCGTATGGCTTCGATAAGGTATATGGCAACAAGGGAGGCAGCAACTTCCACTTCATACTTGGACAGGAGTTCTAAGGTATGCTTAGCGCATAGAGTTCTTCGAGGCACTCTGGCATGAGTATGTCCAAAAGCATTGTTTAGGGAAAATCCTACGTAAAGTAGGGATTCACAACTTGCGGATAAAAAGAAAAATATATACTTTCGCATCGTCAAACCAATTAAAAAAGATAAGAATATGAAACAGATTACAAGAAAAATAACAGCTTTGGCAGTGGTGTTAATCCTGCAGTCTTCATTCTTCGTTCTTAATTCTGCTGCGCAGAAATATGCGTTGATTGATATGGAGTATATTCTGAAGAACATACCTGCGTACGAACGTGCCAACGAACAATTGTCACAGGTTAGCAAACGCTGGCAGGCTGAGGTGGAGGCGCTTAACACAGAGGCGTCAACCATGTATAAGAACTACCAGAATGAAGTGGTGTTCCTGTCGCAGGAACAGAAGCAGGCTAAGCAGGATGCTATAATGCAGAAAGAAAAAGAGGCTGCTGACTTGAAGAAAAAGTATTTCGGTCCGGAGGGTGAATTGTTTAAGAAGCGTGAGAGCCTTATGTCACCTATACAGGATGAGATATATAATGCAGTGAAGGAAGTGGCTGAACTGCGTGGCTACCAGATGGTGGTTGACCGTGCAGCAGAGAATGGCATCATCTTCGCATCACCAAAGATTGACATCTCTAACGAAGTGCTCGGAAAACTCGGATATTAATATATCGAAGGTTAAGGGATGAGACCTTATGATTTTGACAAAACAAATAGCTAACAAATAAACAAAAGAACAAAAAGAAAATGAAAAAGATTATCATTGCGCTCGTTGCAGTGTTCGCTGTGGCTACAGGCGCTAACGCACAGAAGTTTGGCAAGGTTGATACACAGTCAATAATGCAGAGCCTCCCAGAGTTGACAAAGGCTAACGGTGAACTGCAGGCGCTTGCACAGCAGTATGACAACGACCTCAAGGCTATGCAGGAAGAGATACAGCGTAAGTTCGAGGACTATGAGAAGAACAGGTCAACAATGAGTGCTACTGCACAGCAGCAGACAGAGAGCGACCTGCAGGCTCTTCAGCAGAAGTTCCAGGAGGCTTACCAGCAGAATCAGCAGAACATGCAGAAGAAGCAGGAGGAGCTCATGGCACCTATACAGAAGAAAGTGCTCACAGCTATCGAGAACGTAGGTAAGGCTGGTAACTACACCTATATCATGCAGGAGGGTACATTCCCTTACATCGGTGCAGACGTTAAGGACGTTACTCCTGACGTTAAGGCTGAGCTCAATAAGCTGAAGTAATATATACTGTGCATAATACAGGTTACAGGTACCTATAATAATTTTTTGTAAGAAATGAAGAAAGTAATCTTCACTATAACTATACTTTTCGCTTGCTGCGCCACTATGATGGCACAGCAGGCGAAAATAGGTTATTTCTCGTATGAAAGGTTGCTCAAGTCTATGCCTGACTATGTCATCGCAATGAACAACGTGGAAGACCTGCGTAAGCAGTATGCGGATGAACTCAAGGCAGCAGAGACTGAATTCAACGAGAAATATGAGATGTTCCTCGACCAACAGAAGGTGCTCGATGATGCTATACGTCAGAAGCGTCAGGCTGACTTGCAGGCCCTGCTCGATCGTAACGTACAGTTTCGTAAGGAGTCTGAACGCTTGATGAAACAGGCTGAGGCTGATGCGTTGGCTCCGGTTAAGCAGAAGCTGAACAAGGCCATCCAGACCGTTGGCCTCATGGGCGACTATCTCATGATTGTCAATACCGACAGCGAGGCATGTCCGTTCCTCTCACCACATAATTCAGAGAACGTATCTGCTCGCATAGAAGCTAATCTTAAGTAAAAAAGTCATGCGCGGAGATGGCAATGTCTTCGCGCTTATTGCATAATGGGACCTATAGGCGTATTTGACTCTGGCTACGGCGGACTGACTATATTACAGCAGTTGCGTAAAAGTCTGCCTGAACGCGACTTCATATACCTTGGCGATAACGCACGAGCTCCTTACGGCTCACGTAGTTTCGACGTGGTATATGAATTTACGCGCCAAGCCGTCATGCACCTGTTTGATATGGGGTGCGACCTTGTCATTCTCGGCTGCAATACGGCATCAGCCAAGGCTCTGCGCACCATTCAGCAGAACGATCTTCCTTTAATCGATCCTGCCAAACGCGTACTCGGTGTAATACGCCCGACAGTGGAAATCATCGGCGATCTTACCAACAGCCGTCACGTAGGCATCGTAGCAACGGAAGGAACCATACGCTCAAAGAGTTACGAATTAGAGATAGCAAAACTGCATCCCGACATCACCGTCACCGGACAGGCATGCCCCCTGTGGGCTGCCATCGTAGAAGCCGGTGAGGCTGAGAGCGAGGGAGCAGATTATTTCGTCAGCAAGCGCATCCGCCAGTTGTTGGAGCGCGACCCGCTGATTGACACCATCATCCTCGGCTGCACGCACTACCCCTTGCTAATGACAGCCCTGCGCAAAGCAGTACCTGCAGGAATAAGAATAGTGCCACAGGGAGAGTATGTAGCCAACTCATTAGTTGACTACCTGCACCGTCATCCTGAGATGGACAGCCGCTGCAGCCGTGGCGCCACCATGCGTTACTATACCACCGAATCGCCAGAGCGTTTCAAGGAATGTGCCCGCATCTTCCTACACGAAGACATTAACGTGGAGCATATAGACTTATAATACCCCAGACCATACTTCAAGGAAACTCGCACTGATAATCACATTCTTCCCTTACATATAGATATAAGATTATCAGAATCTCTTTATAGGTGGGAATTATTAGAACCCACCTGCATACAAAGTTACGAAAAATTGTGAACATAAGGAATTGTGTTAACATTTTTTATTTTTGTATTTTTATGGAAAGACTGTTGCAAATTTGCAGGATTAAGAGTAAATCTGTAAATTTGCAACAGTTTTTATTATAAGTGTAATCATTATGAATGTAGTAGGATTGGAAAAAATGTTTGCGGCAAAGAGGCACATGGCAGTCTTGTTGCTAATGCTGTGTGGTACGATGAGTGTTATGGCGAAGCAAAAGGCGGATTTCAACGTCATGGATTATGGAGCCGTAGCCGATGGCAAGACCCTGACACACGATGCCATCAATCGCGCCATTGAGGCGGCAGTGGAAAAGGGTGGCGGCAGGATAGTGATACCAAATGGAGAATATCTGTGTGGTAGCATACGGATGAAGTCGAACATAGAACTGCACCTTACGGAAGGAGCCAAGATAATTGCTGCGCCGGAATCATCCAATGCTTATGATGCACGAGAGCCATGGGAAGGTCCGCAGTATCAGGATGGTGGCCATACCTTCTTTCATAACTCCCTGATATGGGCTGATGGAGAAAAGAATATAGCAGTGACGGGCAAAGGCTTCATCGACGGTGTGGGACTGACCAAGAAAGATAAGGAAAAGGCAGGCATAGTTGAAGGCGGCGGTGTAGATACCGGTGACAAGGCCATAGCATTCAAACTGTGTAAGAACGTAAGGATTAGTGACGTGACGATATACCGTGGCGGACATTTTGCCATTATCGTTACCGGATGTGAGAATACAATAATAAATGGCATCACCGTTGATACTAACCGTGACGGTGTGGATATAGATTGCTGCAAGAATCTTGTAATAAAGAACAGT
Organism: Prevotellaceae bacterium UBA3849; assembly: GCA_002392645.1. Classification (GTDB taxonomy): domain Bacteria; phylum Bacteroidota; class Bacteroidia; order Bacteroidales; family Bacteroidaceae; genus Prevotella. Next base: position 24,933 of record DGHL01000027.1, on the reverse strand, counting down.
GTGGTGAATACTTCGCATGATGATGGCATAGTATTGAAGAGTTCCTACGCACTGAAGGCCGTCGTGCCATGCGAGAATGTTACGGTGAAGAACTGCACCGTAACCGGCTATAAGTGCGGTACCTACCTTGACGGAACCAAGATTCCAGAGCCAGTGGGATGGGTATGCGGAAGGATAAAACTTGGTACGGAGAGTAACGGAGGCTACCGAAATATCAAGATACTCGACTGCAAGGGCGAATATAGCAGCGGACTCGCATTCGAAAGCGTTGACCAGGGAATGATGGAAGATGTGTATGTAAATAACGTGACCATAGACCATACACATCATTACCCTATATACATCACCACAGGATGTCGCAACCGCGGTCCGAAGGAACGCCAAGACATATCGTCGGGCAGGAATATAAAGATAAGGAATGTAACCTGCCTCAATGCAGACTCTATAGCAGGAATAATAATAACAGGCATGAAAGGCACTCCTCTGCGTAATATTGATATCAGTAATGTCAGGGTAGAGTATGCCGGCGGTGGCAGGGCAGAGCATGCCGTGCGCGAATATCGTGAGCAAGGCACCAATTATCCAGAGCCAAAGTTTGCCGGTTTCACTCCGTCCTACGGAGTATATGCCCGCCATGTCGACGGCTTACGCCTGAGTAATATATCCTTCACCGTCAAGCGAAAGGATGAGCGTCCTATGATAATGCTTGATGATGTCGTAAACTATAACATAAAGAATGTAGAAGGCCCGTTAGAGCCAGGAGTGCAAAAGATGGTGGTGAGGTAACGACCTCATGTTAATACTCCACCTTGTCTTCTTTTTCTTCCCAGGCCTTGAAAGCTTCCAGCGCTTCATCCCTCATCAGAATCTTCATGGGGATGGAGCGCTTGTCGTATGGTTTGGCTATCTCGTCGTAGATAAACTTGTCGCCAAAGTGAATGTGCTCTGCGTCTTGTTTCGTATTTCCATAGTATATGCGTGATATGCCAGCCCAATATATGGCACTGAGGCACATAGGGCAAGGCTCGCACGAAGTATAGATGGTGCACCCTTCAAGTTTAAAGTTGCCCACCTTCTGACATGCCGCACGTATGGCACTCACCTCTGCATGCGCCGTAGGGTCGTTGTTGGCTGTCACTCGGTTCACCCCCTCGGCAATCAGTTCGTCGTCCCTTACTATCACGGCGCCGAAAGGTCCGCCGCCGTTCTTCACGTTTTCGATGCTGAGATCAATAGCCCTGCGCATCCATCTGCTTTTGTCCATATCCGTTATGAAAAATAAAATATATTAGTCCCGTCGTTTGTCCACGAACTTCCATCCCTTGTATCTGTCTCGTGGAAAGACGAAGGTGTTGTCGCTTATGTTGCCAGCCTTGAAGTTGCTTATCTGTATTGTAGTCCAGAAAAACGCCACCTTTATGCGCAGTCGTATTGGCGCATAGGTCTTGTAGGCAACCAGTGCCTGCACCTCCTTTATGGTGCCCTTAGCATTCTTTTTCTGTTTCAAGGTAAGCATCAGTCCGTTCGCCTGCTTTGCCACGCTGTATGTGAAGTCGTCGAGAGAGAACTTGAACTTACTGCTGTGCTTATCCTTCTTGTTTGCATTACGCATCTCCACGGTCTTCTTCTTGCGATATGCCATGTATAGCGTCTTGCCATCGTTCCATCCGTCAGCGCGTTCATCAGAGAAATATTGCTTCTTCTCCTTCATGGTGATGTGCCCGCGTGTCTTGTAGATGCCTACAATGTTGACGTTGTATGAAAACGAAGAACCTTCTTTGCCGAAAACCTGGTTGTATGCGATATCCATGATGTGGCGTGCCTGTTTTGCGTTAGGCGTTTCGTTTTGAGCCGTGGCAGGCATTATCGCCGTCATCATAATGAGTATAGATAAAAATACTTTATTCACGGTGTTGCTATAATGTTGCTAATATCCTATCAATTACTGTAATCTCTGTTCCTCTTACCTTTTCCTATGCAAAGTTAATATTTTTTTTTTGAAAAAGCAATCAAATCACCTTGATACATTAATATAATATGTGAAAAGTTTCATAAACAAGGAAAAAACAGATAAACATTCCTGTATATTTTGTAAGTTTACAAAGAAAAAAAAGAAGAAACTCCTGCAAGCGAGGAAAAAACGAACATGTTTATTTTGTACTGCGCCCGATTTTTCGTAACTTTGCAAATCGATAACGACAAAGGAATTTATGAAAAAGATATTAACATCATTGATGATAGGTCTGGCTGTCACGTGTGTGGCACAGAAGAAGGAAGTACAGCCACCACGCCTGCCAGGAATGGAGTATGGCACAGAGAAAGACATGCCCCTGTTCTACCAACAGCTAAAGGGCGAACTGACATACCCATGGGCATGGCAGAAGAAACGGTCGCAGATGACATTTGCACAGTGGCGCACTGAGGCGCGCCGCCAGGTGGAAGCCACCATGCAACTTGCGCCGCCATCGCCAGAAAGCTACGACTATGAGGTGGTTGCGCGCGAGCAGCGTGATGGCTACGAGGCACAGAAGATACGCTTCTACGTAAACAAGTGGGAGAATGTATTGGCATACCTGCTTGTGCCTGATACGAAAAAGAAATCATCCCTCCCTGCCGTCTTGATGCTTCACGACCACGGAGCCCATTTCTCAATAGGCAAGGAGAAGATGGTTAGGCCGTTCGGCGTTGACTCACTTGTGATGGCAGATGCAGAAGACTGGGCAGGGCGCTGCTACGACGGTCGTTTTGTAGGCGACGAGTTTGCCAAGGCAGGCTATGTGGTGCTCTGTGTCGATGCCTTGTTCTGGGGTGACCGTGGCAGAAAGGAGGGAGTGCGCTATGACTCCCAGCAGGCACTGTCGTCAAATCTCCTGCAAATGGGTACGTCTTGGGGAGCATGGATAACATGGGACGATGTGCGCTCTGCCGAGTTCCTTGCCAACCTGCCAATGGTCGATGCGGAAAGGATAGCATGCCTGGGCTTCTCCATGGGTTCATACCGAGCGTGGATGACAGCAGCCTTGACCGATGTGGTGAAGGCAAGTGCAGCTGTATGTTGGATGAACGACACCGAGCATCTTATGACTCTTACCAATAACCAGAACAAGGGCGGTTCGTCGTATTCAATGCTGGTGCCAGGACTGCGTAATGTTATGGACTATGCCGACGTGGCATCGCTGGCTTGCCCAAAGCCGGCATTGTTCTTCAATGGATACAGTGACAAGCTGTTCCCCGTTGAGGGCGTGGAAAATACTTACAATACCATGCGCGACGTATGGCAGTCGCAGGGGGCTGACGACAAACTCGTTACCAAGTTGTGGCAGGAAAAACATTTCTTTAACAAGGCAATGCAGCAGGAGGTACTTGAATTCTTTGACAAGCAGTTAGCCCCGACAGAAGAAGACAATAAGACGGTAGAGCAGCGTCAGAACGATATGGTAGCCACCTTCCGGAAGGTCAGCATACCTAAGCGTAAGGCACAGGTGAAGGCTCCGAGTGGCGACGTTGACGCCCTGCCTATGTTGCAGCGTGCCGTTGACAACCTCTCAGCAAAGGGTGGCGGTATGCTTACGGTGCAGGCAGGTACATACAAACTGCATGGCACGCTGCATCTGAAGAGCCGCGTAAGGTTACACCTTAATCGTGGAGCACTGCTGAAATTCAGTGGTGTGGCTGACGATTACCTGCCAGTGGTGCAGACAAGATGGGAGGGTACGGACCTCATGGGACGCTCTGCCATGATATATGCCAACGGAGCCAGTGACGTGGCCATAACAGGTGAAGGCGTGATAGACGCGCAGGGAGGCAAGGAAATGGCTCGCTGGGGTATGAAGCCTGAGACAAACGACTTTGAGGAAAACACCCATGGCACGCATGGTGAGACCATAGAGATGCCCGATGTGCGCCGACTTCGTGCACTTGGTGACGTGGAAGGCAGCGAACGCATCTTCGGTAAGGATACCCATCTGCGACCATGCGCGGTGGAATTCTACGGATGCAGTCGCGTACTCGTGGAGGGCATAACGCTCAAGGACAGTCCTTTCTGGTGCATACACCCGGTATATTGCGATAATGTGACGGTGCGTAGCGTCACCATTGACAGTCATTTCCCGAACAATGACGGTTGCGACCCAGAATCATCGCGCAACGTACTGATAGAGAACTGCCTCTTCCGTACAGGCGACGATGCCGTAGCCATAAAGGCCGGCAGGGATGCCGACGGCAGAAGGGTAGGGCGGCCATCAGAGAATATAGTGATACGCCATTGTCGTTTCTTCTCTGAGTGTAACGGACTATGTATCGGTTCGGAGATGAGCGGCGGAGTAAGAAATGTGCTGATGTATGACGTTGAGATTGGCAATGTGAAGAATGCCCTGCTCTTCAAGTCTAACCTCGACCGCGGTGGCTATATCAGCAATGTTTTCGTTGACAGCATCAGCATTGCTTCAGTAAGGGGAGCCGTGCTGCGCTTTGAAACCAACTATTTCGGTTATCGTGGCGGCAACTACCCTGCACAGTATGAGCACTTCGCTATCAGTAGGGTGAAGGCTGGCAAGGCAGAGGGCTATGGAGTGTATTTCGACGGTCCAGGCGTGCCATACCGCACCATGGACGGTGACGTGGCAGTGTCTGTGTCAGAGAGAAACTCCGCATACGCCATACGCGACATAAAGGTCAGCGATTTCCATGTGGCATCGGCTACGCATCCGTACTATCTCTTCAATACGTCCGACTGCCATTTTGTGCACTGCACTATAGGAGGCAAGGTGCTGCCATGCAGTCCTACGGAGTCATTAGTGCGCCAGAGTTGTGATGTGTGGTGATGAAAATTTGCGAACAAATGAAACACTGTCTTTCGACGCAAAATAGGTGTTAACGAACCTTAATTGAATTTATTTTGCGGTATTTTCTTCCGTACGTTGAAACTTTTTTACTGTAAAAATATCGTTTTTACGTCTTTATTTGCATGCTTTTAGGCTGTAATATGATAGCTTTTATGAGGTAAAAGCTATCATATTACAGCCTAAAAGCTATCATTTTACCACTTGTGGAGATGTCCCTAAGATAATCTTTGTGTGTAAAGCCTTATAGCACAGTTATTTAGTGAAAAGTCCGGATTTTGCCGTTTTTCGCGCTGAAATCATGTTTCGTGAATTTGAAGGGCAGGAATTGCGATTTAAATACGATGTATGTGATTTTATAGTTAAATAAAAGGTAAATATGGAAAAATAGACGTTGTTTAGAGTATTGTACGTCAAAGTGAGGTTAAATAATTTTAAAAAATACGTGATTTGCACGATAATAATAAAATAATGAGTAACTTTGCGGCAGAAAACTTTAAAGGTAAAAGATAGTTTTCTTGACAAGTACGCTAAGGGTGAATATGGAAACACCCGAAGGTAGTTTGGGATAACTGCAAAGATTTAATAATTAAAGAAAATAATGTTTATGAAAAAACTGATGGGATTCGTGGCTTTGGCTACGTTGTTAGTTTCATGTGGCGGTGGAAGTCAGGGTAAGCCAGATTTCAGCGACAATGAGTATGCGGTACGTACTATTGGAGCTTCTGATGCTAACCTGGAGACTACTTATCCTGCTACATTCAAGGGAATGCAGGACGTGGAGATTCGTCCGAAGGTTTCTGGATTTATCACAAAGATTTATGTAAAGGAAGGTCAGCAGGTGGGTGCCGGTCAGGTGCTCTTCCAGATTGATAATGTCACTTATCGCGCTGCGGTTAACCAGGCGCAGGCTGCAGTTAATGCTGCTCAGAGTCAGCTGAATACAGCCAAGCTGACTTATGAGAATGCTCAGAAGCTGCACGAGAAGAACGTGATAGGTGAATATGAACTTCAGTCAACCCGTAACCAGTATGAGAGTGCACAGGCTGCACTGGGTCAGGCAAAGGCAAGCCTTATGTCTGCCCGTGAGCAACTCAGCTTCTGCACCGTCAAGAGTCCTACGGCAGGCGTGGTAGGTTCGCTGCCATACAAGGTGGGTGCGCTTGTGAGTGCGTCTATGCAGCAGCCATTCACCACTATCTCTAACGGCTCAAACGTTGACGTATATTTCTCTCTGAACGAAAAAGAGGTTATGGAACTGGTTCGCAAGGAAGGCTCACTCCAGGCTGCCATAGCAACCATGCCTGCGGTAAAGCTGCAGCTGGCTGACGGTACTATATATGGCAGCGAGGGTAAGGTTGTGAAGGCCAGCGGCGTGGTTGACGCCACTACGGGTTCTGTCAGCCTCATAGCTGCGTTCCCTAACCCACAGAAGTTGATAAAGTCTGGTGGCTCTGGCAAGATCGTGATGCCTTATCAGGCTACGGGTGCCATCATAATCCCACAGGATGCCTGCGTAGAGGTGCAGGATAAGTACTTCGTATATAAGGTAGGAAAAGACAACAAGGTAAAGTACTCTGAGATTACCATCGACACTCAGAACGACGGACAGAACTATATCGTAACATCAGGTCTGAACAAGGGTGAGTGCATCGTGGTATATGGTGTGAACATGCTGCAGGAGGGTATGGAGATAAAGCCAATCTCTGAGGCAGACTATGCCAAGAAGATGAAGAAGGCAGAGGAACTCTCAAAGGTTCAGGGCGACGGCGTCTTTGCCGTGGCAAAAGCCTTGAAATCATGAAAACGAAGAGTGAAGAATGAAGAGTGAAGAATTTAAGTTACATTTCAATTCTCCCTTTTTCTACTTTGCTCTATCAATAACAAGATATTAAACCATAGTAGTGAGTGTCGCATTGGGGAGTATGAGTATTAAGCAATTCAAATTCTTCACTCTTCGTTCTTCACTCTTCACTAAATAAAGACATGAAATTAGATTCATTTATAGAAAGGCCGGTACTCTCCACCGTGATATCCATCGTGGTGGTGATACTCGGTATCATAGGTTTGGCAACGCTGCCTATTGAGCAGTATCCAGACATAGCGCCTCCTACTATCGTAGTGCGTGCTTATTATCCCGGTGCTGATGCGCAGACTGTGCAGAACTCTGTGCTGGCGCCGTTGGAGGAACAGATAAACGGTGTGGAGGGCATGACATACATGACCTCGTCTGCCACTAACGACGGTTCGGCTTCCATCACGGTGCTCTTCGAGCAGGGCTCTAACCCTGACATGGCACAGGTCAACGTACAGAACCGTGTTTCACAGGCATCTGCGCTGCTGCCAGCCGAGGTTACCAAGGGTGGTGTGACAGTGGAGAAACGTCAGACGTCAACCGTGCTTATCATGGGCCTTGTGTCGCCAGACGACCGCTATGATGAGAAGTTCCTGGGTAACTATGCCGACATCAATATCATACCTGAGATGAAGCGTATCGATGGTATCGGTTCGTGTGAGTCTATCGGATTGAAGACCTATACCATGCGCTTGTGGCTTGACCCGGCGAAGATGCACGACCTGAACCTGATGCCTTCTGACATTGTCGGTGCATTGAGTGAGCAGAATATTGAGGCTGCTCCAGGTAAGTTCGGTGAGCAGTCAGACAAGCAGTATGAGTATTCAATGAAATACACTGGCCGTCTGAAGACACCAGAGGAGTTCGGAAATATCATCATCAAGACCGACAACATGGGACACGTGCTTCGTGTGAGCGACGTGGCAAAGGTCGAGATGGGTGCCTTGTACTATTCTGTGTCAACGGAAATCAACGGTCACCCTTGTGTGATGATGATGGTGACACAGCGTGCTGGTTCAAACGCTACGCAGATAGCCCATGACGTCAAGGCTACGGCTGAGCAGCTGCAGAAGAACTTCCCTCCGGGCATGGAGATAAAGTTCCTGCAGGACGTTACGCAGTTTATCGAGGCATCACAGCATGAGGTGTGGAAGACCTTGTTTGAGGCACTTGCACTCGTGTTCATTGTAGTGTTTATCTTCCTGCAGGACTTCCGTTCTACGCTTATCCCTATGATTGCCGTGCCGGTGTCATTGGTGGGTACGATGTTCTTCCTGAAGGTCATAGGCTTCTCGCTTAACCTCCTTACACTGTCTGCCCTTGTGCTCGCCATCGCCATAGTGGTGGACGATGCCATAGTGGTGGTGGAGGCGGTACATGCCAAGCTTGACATGGGTTACCATTCTGCCAAGAAGGCAAGTATCGACGCCATGAACGAGATTGCCGGTGCCATCATATCCATTACGCTGGTGATGTCTGCCGTGTTCATACCGGTGTCATTCATGAGTGGTACCACGGGTACGTTCTATCGAGAATTCGGTCTGACGATGGCTGTGTCAATCGTTATCTCAGCTGTCAACGCCTTGACACTGTCGCCGGCTTTGTGTGCGATATTGCTGAAACCACATAAGAAGGGTGAGGAAGAAAAGAAGAAAACTACATTCAAGGAACGCTTCTTTACTGCCTTTAACACCTCATACGACAGGTTGCAGGCAAAGTATCAGAAAGGCGTGGAGGCAATCGTCAAGAGAAAGTGGATTGCCATAGCAGCAGTTATAGTGGGCTTCCTTGCCCTCGGCATAGAGGCTCTGACCACAAAGACAGGCTTTATTCCTGACGAAGATACTGGTACGGTGTTTATAACCGTGTCAACGCCTCCTGCAACTTCATTGCAGAAGACAAACGTGGTAATGGACCAGGTACAGCGTATGCTTGACAATAATCCTGCCGTTGATGTTGCACTGCGTATTACGGGTTATAACTTCATAGCAGGTCAGGGCTCTAACCAGGGTACATTCATTGTTAAACTGAAGGATTTTGATGAGCGTAACCGCTCAGAGTCGTCAATGATGGTACTGGGCATGATATACAAGCAGACCGCAGTAATCAAGGGCGCGCAGATACTGGCTTTCCCGCCACCTATGGTGATGGGATTCTCTGCAACAAACAGTATGACGTTTGCAATGCAGGACCGTACCGGCGGCTCACTGGACAAGTTCTTCGACATCACGAAGAAGTTTATCGCTGCGCTCAACAAGCGTCAGGAGTTCTCTAACGCCATGACGGCCTTCAACTCTTCATATCCACAGTATATGATACACGTTGACGTGGCAAAATGTAAGCAGGCTGGTATTTCGCCATCGGCCGTACTGACAACCATGCAGGGCTATTACGGCGGTATGTACTCAAGTAACTTCAACAGCTACGGTAAGCTCTACCGTGTATATGTGCAGGGCGATCCGAAGATGCGTGAAGACAAGACTTCATTGCAGAACATCTTTGTGCGTACGGCTAACGGCATGGCACCGATAAGTGAGTTCGTAAACCTCGAGAAGGTGTACGGACCGCAGGTTATCGAGCGTTTCAACCTCTTTACCTCTATCAATGTCAACGCTACTCCTGCCAGCGGTTACTCATCAGGTGACTGTATCAAGGCTATGGAGGAAGTGGCAGACGAGGTGTTGCCGGCAGGATATACCTACGAGTTCTCTGGTCTGACACGTAACGAGGCTGAGTCTTCTAACTCTACCGGTATAGTGCTTGTGCTCTGTCTGGTATTCGTTTACCTCATCCTTGCAGCACAGTATGAGTCATACCTGTTGCCACTGACCGTCATCCTGTCTGTATCGTTCGGTCTGGCTGGAGCATTCCTGTTCACCAACCTCTTCGGTAAGAGCAACGATATCTATATGCAGATTGCGCTCATCATGCTTGTGGGACTGTTGGCAAAGAATGCCATCCTTATTGTACAGTTCGCACTTGAGCGCCGCCGTCTTGGTATGGCGATATCATGGTCAGCCATACTTGGTGCGGCAGCACGTCTGCGTCCTATCCTCATGACGTCATTAGCTATGATTATCGGTCTGTTCCCACTCATCGTGACCGGCATACCGGGACTCAACCTGTTCCTGCCACCGTCAGTAGGTGAGAACGGCTACACCACACTGGGTGCAGCTGCCATCGGAGGTATGCTTATAGGTACGTTCTGCCAGGTTATGATAGTGCCTTGCCTGTTCGTTATCTTCGAATGGTTGCAGGAGAAGATCAAACCTATAGAGTTTAACGACGACAATGCCAAGGTTGACTCAGAGCTGAAGCAGTATGCAATATCAGCACACGAGATAAACCAGCAGGAACCGGGATATGTGAAATAATTGGGAGATATAAGAAGAAAATATATGAATAAGATTATAAGAAATATATGCGTCGTTGCACTCACTGCATCGCTTACCGGATGCGGACTGTATCAGAAGTATGAGCGTCCGGAAGTGAAGGTTGAGAACAACGTGATGCGTGACGCAAACCTCTATGCCAACACCACCGACAGCACAGGCTTCGGTGATGTGGCATGGCGCGAGGTGTTCACTGACCCGCAGTTGCAGAAACTGATAGAACAGGGATTGGAGAATAACGTGGATATCTTCTCGGCTGCAGCCAACGTGAAGAAGGTGGAGGCTGCGCTGGAGTGCTCACGACTGGCTTTCCTGCCATCAGTGGCTTTCACTCCGCAGGGAACTCTGTCAAAGGTACTGACCGGCGACTACAAGAGTGACTGGAGCAAGAGTTACATGCTGCCGGTATCGGCATCATGGACCGTTGACCTCTTCGGTACCATACTGTCACAGAAGCGTGGCGCAGAGATGCAGCTCGAGATGACAAAGGACTATGAGCACCTGACACGTTCAAAGGTAATCTGCGGCATAGCTAACTGCTACTACACATTGCTGATGCTTGACCGACAGATGGAGATTCTCAACGACATGGAGACTCTGACAAGTGATACCTACGACATGATGAAACTGCAGAAGGACTTGCGCGGAGCACGTGAGACTGCTGTGGTGAGTGCAGAGGCTTCTATGCTCGGTGTGAAGTCACAGAAGATAGAAATGCAACGCCAGATACTGTCTGTGGAGAACTCGCTGTCATTGCTGATTGGGCAGAATGCACAGAAGATAGCACGCGGAAGACTGGAGGACCAGCGTCTGCCGGAGAAGTTCAGCACTGGATGTTCCATCAACCTGCTTGCTAACCGTCCTGACGTACATGCAGCAGAGATGAACATGGCAAACTGCTTCTATGCAGTGGAGACGGCTCGCAGTCGCTTCTACCCACAGCTTACCATCACTGCAACAGGTGCATATACCAACGATCTGGGACAAGTGGTAAACCCTGGACAGTGGCTTGCCAATTTTGTTGCTGGACTGGTACAGCCTATATTCCAGAACGGAAAGCTGAAGGCAGGTCTGAAGGTAGCACAGTTGGAATATGAGGTGGCAGAGAAGGAGTGGGAACACTCAGTGCTCAATGCCGGCGCAGAGGTAAGCAATGCACTTGTGGAATATAACAGCGCCATGATGAAGGGCGAGGTGGAGCGTCAGCAGGTGGAGGCTCTGACAAAGAGCGTGGACTATACCAAGGAACTGTTCCAGATGGGTTCAAGCTCATATCTGGAGGTGTTGCAGGCACAGTCACAGTTGCTCAATGCACGTATCTCACAGGTTACCGACGACTTCAACAAGATGCAGGCAGTGGTGAATCTTTATTCAGCCCTTGGAGGCGGACGTAAATAATATAGGAGGATTAAGACTATGAGTAACATAAGTGATAAGGCTGTCATCTCGCCTAATGCGAAGATAGGCCAGAACGTGACTATATACCCGTTCGTATATATAGAGGATGATGTGGTGGTTGGCGACGACTGCATACTCTATCCTGGCGTGAACCTCATGAACGGCACACGACTCGGCAAGGGAAACAAGATTCACCAGAATACTGTAATCAGTGCCATCCCGCAGGACTTCAACTACACTGGCGGTGCTACGGTATGTGTCATCGGCGACAACAACATCATACGTGAGAACGTGGTGATAAACCGTGCTACATACGAAAGTGGTGAGACACACATCGACAACGGTAACTTCCTAATGGAGGGCGTGCACATATCACACGACGTTCACATGGGCAACAACAATGTCCTGGGCTATGGTACCAAGATAGCTGGTGACGTGGAAATACACAACAATACGATATTCTCTTCTGGAGTCATAGCCAATCCTGGCGTACGTGTCGGCGATTGCTCGATGATACAGTCAGGATGCCGTTTCTCAAAGGATGTGCCTCCATACATCGTTGCAGGCGGACACCCTATAAAGTACGGTGGAATCAACTCGTTCGTGATAGATAAACAAGGTATAGACGAGAAGGTGAAGGCGCATATAGCCAATGCCTACAGACTGGTATTCCATGGTCAGGATGATATCATGAACGTTTGCTCACAGATAGTGCAGCAGATACCATCGTCAGTGGAAATTGACAACATCATTGATTTCCTGTGTGCGTCAAAGTTAGGACTGATAACAAAGATGTAATAAATACTACGAATACGAAGGTGCATTGAGAGAGGTGCACTTAGAGATATTTATAAGATATAATATATTTTTATATAGAGAAGAATAATTTATATCTTTGCACTTTTTGATAATTAAAGGCAGGGTGTCGTGAGACAGTCTGCCTTTTTATATTTACATTTGTCAAGAAAATATTTAAAAACGCAACGAAGTGGACAAAAGAAACGAGAAAAATTTTGTCAGTTCAGAAAAAAGTAGTAACTTTGCACCGCTTTGTGGATTGACACGAAGTGAGGCGTAACCGCTGGCACTCGACTACGTTGCGTTTCTCATAAGATAAAACAACAAATAAACATTAATTAAAAATGGATTTAATCAAGGTTGCCGAAGAGGCATTCGCAACAGGTAAGCAGTTCCCAGAGTTCAAGTCTGGTGACACCGTAACAGTTGCTTACAAGATTATCGAGGGTTCAAAAGAGCGTATCCAGCTCTTCCGTGGTGTTGTTATCAAGATCTCAGGTCATGGTGACAAGAAGCGTTTCACGGTTCGTAAGATGTCAGGTACAATAGGTGTGGAGCGTATCTTCCCTATCGAGTCACCAAACATCGACTCTATTGAGGTTAACAAGCATGGTAAGGTACGTCGCGCTAAGCTCTACTATCTGCGTAACCTCACAGGTAAGAAGGCACGCATTCAGGAGAAGCGTGTCATCAACAAAGACTAATTACCTCTTGCAGGAGGTGACAACCAATAAAGGCTTGACTATGCATTTTGCATTGTCAAGCCTTTATTGGTTATATGCCTAAACTATATAGTGTCAATATGTTGAATTGATTTAAATTAGTAAAATGAGTAGATTTGACAGAAATATAGTAAAAAAGTACTTTATTTCTGAAAAAAAGACTATCTTTGCGCTTGATTCGGACAAATGGAAATACGACACAGTGATGTGTCGTTATTATAAACAAAACCCTAACTGACATATTGAACTAATATTAATAAATTTATATTCAAGATAATACAACTAAAAAAATACATGTATAAATTAATCAGAATGATGCTGCTGGCTTTAGTCACTGCAGCAAGCACAGAAGTGTGCGCTATACCAGAAATCAAGATTGGTTCATACACAGCAGAACGCAGTGCCGGTGAAACGAAGTTCGGTGAGCCGGTTGTAACTGTTGAAGATAATGGTGTAGTCATCACTAACCAGTACAACTTATCTTACTCAACCATTGCGGCTGATGGCACTACGCCTGGTACGGAGAGCACCGACAGTCGCGGCGTAATCATTGTTACCGATGCAGCCACAGGTACACATGTGGAAAAGTATTATGGCGATGTCATCATTGGCACCGCTGGAAAAGTGTATATCAAGGTAACAGCTACTCCTAAGGCAAGTGGTGAAACATTGACGGCAACGTATGAAATAGACATTAACAGTCTGTCTGCGGAGCAGAAGTTCGTACCATCATATCCAAGCGCATTGGTGCCAGGGCATGATGGCCTGATAACGCTTACGACAAAGAAACTGGATAATGGCTATGGTCAGTATTACTTGTCAGAAGCTAAGGTGTTGCTCAGTGACTATGTCATAAACACTACGGTTAACGGAGTGGTGACAGATATCACGGACCACTATGATGTGAATGTCAGTTATTCAGGCTCTGACAAGCTTACGTACTCTAATGGTGAGGTGAAGTATGCTGGCATAGGAAACCAGTGGAGTGGGAAGTCTGATGAAGATTTGTCGGCAGACATCACTGCGTTAGGAACTCCTGAAGGAACATTGGCATATACATTTACGCCAAAGAGTGAGTATGCTGGATATTACCCAGAAATCACAAAGACTGTAGATGTAAGGCTTCTGTGCAGCACAAGTGATACAAAGACGACACTACACCTTTCACTGTCACGCGAGCAGATACTGCAGGAGAGCGTAACCTACGGTAGTGTAGATGGTGATACCATACATGTGTATAAATATGGTACAAGCGATTGCAAATCGGGCGACCACTATCAATACTTTACTCCAATCCCTTCGTTGATAACCTCTGACGGTTCACAACTGCAGGTGCTTGTCGGTGGTAGGACATCTGGCGGTTGGGGAGATTTCAAACTGTATTATGAGATAGTAAAGGACAGCACATACTATGATGACTGCAGATATTCACCAATTGCAGGGAACACCGGTGACATACAGCAGGCGGGTAAATCTACAGATTTGAGAATTACAGACTATTCTTATCAGGTAGGTAAACCAGGCCTGGTAAAGGTTGCTGTATATGCAGTGCTTGATGGAACTCCTGATGATAATGGTTACGGTGCAGCTCTTAAGCAATTGTATAAGCCATTGACAGATGACAGTGGTAATCCTGTAACGGTAGGTGGTTGGTATACCGCTTATTCAGAACCGATTTATTTCTATATTGACGTAATGAAGCGTCAGCCGCACTTGAAGTTTGTGCCAGATCCAAATGACATTATCTTTGTCAAGGGCGATAAGATTAATATACCTTCACGTTTTGATGTATCGGCATATATAGATGACTCGCACAATGGTGAGGCAGCCGAGTTGATATGGGGAGCAGACATACCAGGTAATGACCACTTCGCATACTCATTCTTTATATCAGACCGTAATGCGGATTATATCAAGATAAATGACTGGCCATACGAAAATGGGCAGGAAAACTGGGAAGCGAATGGTGGTGACATATATTCCTACAGATATCGCCACATAGTGCTAGAAAACTATGCAGGTCTTGACGGTGTTGCAGATATTCGCATTGGTGACTCTATCAAGGTTGACAATACCTATGAGGTTGTTACGGCCGCAAATATTGACTCGTTGAAACTCGTTCATCCTAAAATACAGAAGGGTGACTATGAGATGGGTATAGTCTATAACTCAATGAAGGGCTATGGAAATGAGAGTTGGACTATAGAATTCCTGCAGACAGGACAGTATAATATTCCATATACCGTGCGTCCATGGAACCATACGCGTTGGGATAATTCTACTGAGATAGGCGTGACTTTCCGTTATAGGGCAGATGATTATCTGGATACAAAGATCGACCTCAGTTATTATTTTCAGGTTGCCGATTTGGGACAGGCATCTTTTGATGAGCCTACGGCAAAAGTCGTCGTCCCTGTATATAACAACTATGACGTGACTTCTGACTATGATTTCGTGTATAGTATAGAATCAGATGTTAATGGAACGGATACGAAAATAGACTCAACTACGGGTGAGGTAACCATAGGTTCCGCTACCACTGGCGATGTAATCGTAAAAGTCACTGCAGCCCGTAAAGATCAAACCATACATTACAATAATCCTGCTGCCGCCTATTATACTATACGAATAGTAAATGGTGAGGAGCGTGCAAAATGGGAGGTTATTTCTACTTGTAAGGAAAATGGTTGTGAAGAGCATGCAACGAATCCACGTTTTGATGCAAGTCATATGGCGGAAGCAAACGGCCGCATGCACTTCCTTACATCAGGTTTGATTTACGGTGGTACAGTCATAGAAGGAGTGCCAGGTATCAGCATGACTATCGGTACGCCGGCCACAAGTGCAGAGGCTGCAGCTGACTGGACTACGGTTGCGACGGCAGAAGCTACTCCTAAGTGCTGTGCGCATGAAACAAACTCCGTAATTGTGAAGTCAAACATCGTGCTTGACCTTGACGAAGACGGCATACCATCGGCAGGTGCCTTCTATCAGTTTAATCCTACCGTCAATGGTTATCTCACCATTGATGCCAAGTTCTGGAAGAACAATACTATCGTGCTTATTTCGCGCGATGCTAATGGCGTATGTACAGACGAGGTATTCCGTAACACAGGTAACACAAGTATCACTTATCCAAAGGCAACATACGATGCAGACGGAAACCTGCTGGGTGACTATACTTTCACCAAGCCGTTGATTGCAGGCGAGACATATTATCTGTATGATTTGACCGAGGGTGGTAACCTTAACCTGCATGGTTTCTCTTATCAGCCAGCGTTCATCTTTGACCGTAGCACTACACAGAGCGAGTCAGAGGCACCGCTTATAGCATCTACCTTTATGAATGGTCTTTCAAGCGAAGTGCCAAAGCTTTATGACAATGACAATGCAAATGTATCTTTTGCCGTAAGTGATGCCTATGGCATAGGAGTCAATGCCAAAGACTATGTGACAGTAGGCTCAAATGGTGCACTTGACCCACAGAAGATGACGCTCATAGGTGACAATATCTTCAAGTTGCGTGTCACTGCGACTGTTGAGTCAACCGATGCTTCGCTCGGTGACTGCGTGAACAAGACACCTTATTATGATTTGCAGATTATTGACATTCCGACATTTGCCATAGCCGAGACCCTTGATGCTTATGGAGACCAGAACATACAGTCAGGTACTATGGTGTCAACAACCAACATCAGCACCGATATCACGATGACGTTTGGCGGATGGAGTGACAGTGATAATAAGTATAACAACGCTGACCCTGAAAAGGTAAGGACGGATACATGGTCATACAAGAGTGCTGCAGGTGCAGCCAGCCGTATAGGTAGTGAACTGCCAGACAATGATCCGACATACAACCGTACCATAGATGGTTTCGATTACTTTAATGCAGGTGCACAGAACCCTGTAGATGAAAAGAACATGTCGGCGCTGCAGCCTTCAACAATGACACTCAGCAACGGTAATAACTATACATATGGAAGTGGTACCGAGTATGAGCAGAGTACAGAGGTGTATTATAATACTACCTATAAGTTGCCATGTCGAGGTGCATTCCTTAAGTTTGAACCGCGTGAGAGCGGTACGCTTATAGTGTATCTCGTGCAGAATGGTTCATGCGATTATCATTATGGCGTAGCTGATGCCTCAAAGACCGCCTACAAGATGAAATGGCGTCCGTTGTATATTACTGATGAAACCGGTAAGCCTGTAACGATGGTCAACTCTTTTGGTAACATAAGTAAATATCTGCCTACTGGTGATGATGAAAACCATGCAGGCTCGTTTACACTGGGTATATCCCGTTGTAGCAAGAAGGAGAATGTTATCGAGAATGTATGGAACTTCAGTTCCCCAGATGCAGATAAGGAAGATGGATGTTCATTTGATTGGAGCGAGTTCCGTGGCACGGCAGAAGACCGTCAGCACCTTCTTGCTGCATGGCCTGCCAAGGGCGAGCGCGAGAGTATCATCCGCCTTGCCAATGGTGGTTTTGCCCTGCCTCACAAGGCATACGTACGTTACTCATTCCATGTAAGTGCAGGTAAGACATACTTTGTGTTCCAGCCAGGAAGTAAACCCGAGTTCGGAGGATTCTCATTCGTACCGGCAGGATTCCCTAATAATTGTAAGTATGCTATAACGAGCAAACCTGGCGCATTGGTATATAATGCCACCAATCAGGAGAAGAACTATGCTGGTACAACTGATGCGGATGATCTTACATTTACGTGGGAGAATCCTGCAAACTTCACGAGTACTCTTGAGAACCGCAACATAACAATCAACGACCGTCGTAAGTCGGAACTGACCAATGAGTCTTACGCCGACCGCGGTACGCTGAAGGCACGTAGCTTCGCTGCTGGCAATTGGGAGGGCATCTGTCTGCCATTCTCTGTCAGCACACAGGAAGCAGAGCGAGTATTCGGCGAGGGCTATGCGCTTGTAACGTGTGATGGTGTAAACGACGAAGGAGTATTACATTTCGTTCGCCATGCCAACACATATATAGAGGCGGGTCGTCCTTATATAATAAAGCCTACCAAGGCAGGCACGTTCAGTTTCAAGAATGTAACCATTGAAGGTGCTGAGACCGTTGAGAAACTTAATGGCACCACCACTGGTGTGGTCGATCCGTCACGCTTTGACGTTGATATCAACGGAGGTGAATATACATTCAAGGGAGTATATATGCGTGAGACCATGCCGGCAATGTCGTATTTCGCACAGCAGGACGGACTCTATTGCTATTCAAAGGATGCCAAGATAGGTGGCTATCGCTCATATTTCAAACTAAACAATGCTTCTGTGGGTGCAGGTGCAAAGGCAATGTCCTTCTATGTGGAAGACCTGTTCGACGGAGAGTATGAGGATGACGAGGTTGCCACAGGCATCATCCTTGTCAATGCTGATGGCGACATCACCGAGATGCCTAAGGATGCAGCGATGTATAATCTTAGCGGTCAGAAGGTAAGTAGCAGTTCACTGGGACTTAACAATGCTCCAAGTGGCGTTTACATTATCAATGGCCGTAAGATAGTCAAGTAAGGGAAGGGGAGATCAATGTTATTAGATGAAATAAACGAGGATAACAAGATGAAGAAAATCTATATAAGTCCGGTAATCTCGGTGGAGATGATAGAGGATGATAACCTGATGATAAATGCGTCACATACGCAGACCACGTCATATCTTGAAGATGATCCGTCAATCACTGACGATGATATTATAATACATCCTGAACCGATAGATCCAGGTGATATGGATGACGATGATGACTATTGATGTAGTGTCAATATTCCCGTGTCTTTGTTTGCACGGAGGTGTCATTCATTTTACCATGTAAAGGCTATCATGTTTCGCACTATGGGCAATGCCTTTATAACGCATTTATATAAACGAAAACGAGGAGAAGCACTCTTTCAAGTACCTCTCCTCGTTTTTGTTTATATAAATGTCGGTACCCCGACCATCTCCCCGCCTTTTCTACGCAGCAAAGTTTTTTCAATTCTTTAATCCTTCAATTCTTCCTTATAATAGTCAGTCCGTCGCGCAGTGGCAGTATGACGCGCGTCACTCTTTCGTCAGTCTTTACATGGTCATTAAAGCGGCGTATGCCTTGCGTCTGGTGGTCGCGGTCATATTCCGGGTCAATGACATGTCCGTCCCACAGGGTATTGTCGGCAAGGATGAAAGCCCCCGGTGTCATCAGCGGCAGCAATGCTTCGTAAGTCTCAACGTAGGTGCGCTTGTCACCGTCAAGGAAGGCAAAATCAAACTGCTTGCCGAGCTTCTGTGCCTCCTTTGCGGCGTCGCCAATGATAAAGGTGATACGCTCAGCCCATGGCGACTGCTCTATCCACTGTCGGGTGAAAGGCTCCTGTTCATCGTTTATTTCAAAGGTGTAGAGGTGCCCCTTGCCGTTAGATTGCAGTCCCTCAGCCATGCACAAAGCCGAGTAGCCGGAGAACGTGCCGACCTCAATGATGCTCTCTGGTCGTGCCATCTGCACGAGCATCTTGAGCAGTCTGCCTTGCAGCCTGCCTGATGCCATGCGGCCATGCAGCATGTGTATGTTTGTGGCGCGCCATAATTTGTACAGGTATTCGGGCTCATTGTCGCTGTGGGCCAGTACGTAATCGTCCAGCAGTGTCTCGCCTTCCAATGTCGTATGATTAGGATTTTGTGTTTTGCTTTTTGCCATAATACCGCAAAGTTACATATTTTTCTTTAATCAGGCAAATTTATAATTGATATAATTGACCTCCGTTTTTATTTCTTTTTCCCCATCGCATTGTAAAATCTCTGTAAAAAGTTTGTGGGAATAGAAAAAAAACTTTATCTTTGCAATATTAACGAAAACTAAATCAAGATTGGAAGCACATTTGGTATCATGAAAAGACTATTACTATCTCCTTTATTTGCTGTGGTGGCTGCAATGAGCTTGAACGCACAGACCGAGATATTCAGCCGTGGATGGGACTATTGTAACAGTCGTGTGATAGTAGGAGCACACTGGCAGAGCGATGTTGATGCCAGTCGTGCTGCAGCCAGCATAGGCTACTGCGCTCTGCAGGGCAGCCCCGACTTCATAGCGCAGATGAAGAAGGCGCAGGCTGAATACAAGGAGAAGGCAAAGGAACAGAAAATCATGGGAAGATGACAGATGAACGACATTTTACATTGACACAGGCGCAGATGGGTATCTATCTGGAGTGTCAGGACAAGGGAGGCGACTGCTACAGCCTGCCGTATTTATATAAATTCGACCACACGCTCAACCCCGACAGGATGTGTCGTGCAGTAGAGACAGCCCTGAAGGCTCACCCGACCCTCTTTACCGTAATTGAGGTGAGGGACGACGGTATTCCTGTGCAACATATAGAGACGGAACCGCTCTCACTCAGCATCGAACCACTGAACGGCAGAGCCCCTCTTGATATTGTAAAACCGTTCCGACTTGTTGGTGGCAGGTTGTTTCAGGTATTCCTATTGGAAGATGAACAGCATTACTATCTGCTATTGAACTTCCATCACATCATTCATGATGGTACTTCTATGAATATCCTGCTTCATGATATCGATGCCGCCTATAACGGAAAACCGTTAGAACCTGAGGCTCTGACCCTTGTCGATACCGTGGAGGAAGAGAAGCAACTGCGTGCTTCTGCTGCATACGAGAAGGATAAGCGGTGGTATGCTGACAACTTCTCTGCCGCAGGGGAGATAAACACTTCGCTGATGCCGGATATCCCAAACACGGGTAAGATTGCCTGTATAGAGAGGATGCTTGACACAGACTTGCACGCAGTAGAGTCTTTCTGCAGTGTCCACGGCATATATAAAAGCACTCTCATGACCACTGCCTATGCCTACCTGCTGGCACGATACAACAATGTGCAAGCCTCATTCACACGCACCGTGCACAGCGGCAGGCAGGACAAGCGCCTTCGCAGGACACAGGGAATGTTCGTACACTCCGTACCCGTGTACTGTCTTTTTGACGATGACACTACGGTGATGCAATTGTTGCTGCGCCAGCAAGAACTGATGACGGGATGCATGGAGCATGGTGCTTACTCGTTTATCGACGTTGTCAATGACATGCATCTGATGCCCGACAATACCTTTGCGTGGCATGGCGGGTTGTTTGGCGATGCGGAACTTATGGGCAGCCCTATGCAAACCATACAGCTGAAGCCAGATAAGGAGGAAGACCGCCTTTATATGAAAGCATATATGAGAGACGGGCATATATGGGTGCGCGTGGAGTATGACGAAGAATACTCCGAACGACTCATAGAGGAGTTTACGGATTGTTATGAGGCTGTGGTGAACGGAATGCTGCGTGAGGAGAGACTCCGCGATATCTGCATAACCAACGACAGGCAAATTGAGAGACTTGATAGCTTCAACGACAATGAAATGCCTTTTGACAAGACGCAGACAGTGGTAAGCGTTTTCAAGGAATTGGCTACACTGCAGCCAGATAAGCTGGCAGTGATATTCAAGGACAGACAATATACTTATAAGGAAGTTGACGAACTGTCAGAAAAACTTGCGGCATACATAAACAGACCCGCCCCGGTCCTCAGTGACCTTGACACCCCTTCCGCTTCGCGTCTCCACCGTTTTGCTGGGGAGGGCAACCCTGCGAGCACCTCTCTTCCAAGCGAAGATGTAGTTGCTATCCTTGTGCCACGTTCCGAGTGGATGGTGATAGCTGCGCTCGGTGTGCTGAAAGCCGGGTATGCCTATCTGCCGCTTGACCCTACATATCCAGAGGAACGCCTTATGTTCATGATG
This sequence comes from Prevotellaceae bacterium UBA3849, assembly GCA_002392645.1. Classification (GTDB taxonomy): domain Bacteria; phylum Bacteroidota; class Bacteroidia; order Bacteroidales; family Bacteroidaceae; genus Prevotella. The sequence continues at coordinate 3,119 of DGHL01000027.1, read as the reverse complement.
AAGGATGCTGGGGCAAGGCTGCTGATTGCAGACGATTCCTTCCTGCCGAGAGTGAGCGGCTATGAGGGCGAGGTGCTAAGCACATCGGACATAACGGATGAGGGCTTTTGGATGAAGGATGAGAGTTTATATGGGGACTATGGTAATACCCCCTCTTCCCACCTTCCTCTTCCCTCCTCCCTCTTCGTCCTTCTCTACACCTCAGGCACTACGGGAATGCCGAAAGGCGTGATGCTGGAGCATGGCAACGTGATGTCATTCTGCAGGATGCACTGTCATGTCAACCACATTGATGTCGACAGCCGCATAGGGGCATACGCCAGTTTCGGCTTCGATGCCATCATGATGGAACTCTGGGCACCGCTCACGGGAGGAGCCACCATCTATATTATTCCAGAGGAGATGCGCCTCGACCTGATGGCATTGAATGAATATTTTGAGGAAAACAGCATTACCCACGCCTTTATGACCACACAGGTTGCAAGGCAGTTTGTCAATGATATAGACAACCATTCGCTGAAGGTGTTCCTCACTGGCGGAGAGAAACTTGCAGATGTAACCCCGCCTACAACATACCAGTTAGTCAACTGCTACGGACCTACGGAGGGCAACTGCTATGTTACGTCCTACGTGGTGCGCGAGCAACTGCAAGACATTCCCATAGGCAAGGCTGTGCCAAATATGCATCTGTTCGTGGTTGACCGATACGGAAATCGTCAGCCAGTCGGCGCATTGGGTGAACTGTGGGTCAATGGTCCGCAGGTGGCACGCGGTTACCTCAACCAGCCGGAGAAAACGGCGGAGGCGTTTGTCAGTGCACCGTTTGCAGTTCACGATTTGCAGTCAGGACTGCGCTGCTACCGCACAGGCGACGTGGTACGTTATCTGCCTGACGGCAACATGCAGTTCGTGGGTCGTCGTGACGGACAGGTAAAGATACGCGGCTTCCGCATAGAACTGAAAGAGGTGGAGGGCGTGATACGCCAGTATCCAGGCATCAGGGATGTGACGGTCCAGGCCTTTGAACAGGAAGGAGGCGGAAAATACATAGCAGCCTATATCGTGGCTGACGAACAAGTGGACACAGAAGCCCTTGACGCCTTCATAATGGAAGATAAACCACCGTATATGGTGCCGGCTGTGACAATGCAGATAGACAGCATTCCACTGAACCAGAATCAGAAGGTGGACAAAAAACAACTGCCATTGCCGGTAAGGAAGAACAAAGGCAGCGGTGACAGACCACTGAACATCCTGGAGGAGGAACTGAAGCAGATGGTGACAGATATTATCCATAACGATGATTTTGATGTCACAACCATCCTCGGCTATGCCGGACTGACAAGCATAATGGCGATAAAACTCGCCGTGCAGGTGAACAAACGCTTCGGTGTAACGCTTAACGCCAAGGCTCTCGTAAAGACTGGCACGGTGCAGAGTATAGAGAACGAAATACTCACGACGCTTTTAAGAAAGAATGTGAGTGATGAGAACGATGATGAGAACGATGGGCTTAAGCTCTCTACGTTCCCTTTGAGTTATGCGCAGGCTGGTGTTTATGTTGAGTGCATAAAGCAACCGCAGTCCACCATATACAACATACCAGTAAAGGCAGCCTTTCCAAAGGATACCGACGCTGCCCGGCTGGCAGAGGCTGCAAAGACACTTGTCAGGATTCATCCTCAGCTCACGGTTTGTTTCGGCATACAAGATGGCAACGTTGTACAGACAGTACACCCGGAACTGACAGTAGAAGTGCCCGTTACAGGTATGAAGGAGAATGAACTTTATGCCTACAAGCACGAATTTGTGAAACCGTTCAATCTCAGCAAAGGACCGCTCTGCAGAATGGAGGTTGTGGAGACTGAGCAGGGAGTATATCTGCTTATGGACGTTCATCACCTGGTGGCTGATGGTGCCTCCGTTGACATAATGCTGAGGCAACTATGTCAGGTGTTGGAAGGACACGCTGTTGAAGCTGAGAGATATAGTTATGCACAGTACGTTGCAGGGCAGGGAAAGGCAGAAGAAGGTGCGGAATACAAAGCAGCAAAAGAATTCTTCAGACAGCAGCTGGACGAATGCGAGGAAGTTACGGAGGTACCTGCCGACTTGACAAATCCTTTGCCTCAAGGTGAGACGGGAACGGTCAGCTGTCCGTTTGACCTGCACGCTGCAGAGCTGTTCTGTCGGGAGCATCAGATAACGCCTGCCCACCTGACATTGGCTGCCGTCTGCTATACACTGGCACGCTTCGCAAACTGTGAGCGTGTTACGCTGACCACTATCAGCAATGGACGTTCTGACGTACGCCTGTCCGATACAGTGGGTATGTTTGTCAACACATTGATGCTGAGTGTAAGGATTTGTGGCCAGAGCGTAACGGATTTCCTGAGAACCGTCAGCGAGCAGTTTGAAGCCACGCTGCAACATGAGAATTATCCGTTTGCACAGGTAGCCGCCGACTATGACCTCTCAGCGGAGATAATGTTTGCCTACCAGATAGGTGTGCTGAACCGCTATACCATTGGCGGTACGGAACTGGAGTTGGAGAACCTGGAACTTAAAACCCCTAAGTTCCGCTTGGCTTTCTATATACAAGAGTACGAAGGTAAGCCGTCAATCACGATTGAATATGACAACGGACGCTACAGCCGTGGCCTCATGCAGAGTATGGCGACAGCTGTCGTAACGGCAGTCAATGCTTTCATACAGACTCCGGAATGTAACCTGCTGCAAGTGTCGCTGCTTAATGGCGACGGCGAACGCTTGCTTGACTCATTCAATGCTACCGAAGTGGCTTATGACGACACACAGACTATCGTCTCGCTGTTTCGCAAGCAGGCGGAACTGCACCCTGATAATATCGCCGTAGTCTATCATGACAGACGCTACACCTATAAGGAGGTGGACGAGATAAGCGACTGTATTGCAGCTTATATAAACAGGCATACCTCTGTGAGGGCCTCTCTTCTGAACGAAAATGTCATTCCTATCCTTGTACCACGTTCTGAGTGGATGGTGATAGCCTCCATGGGCGTGTTGAAGGCAGGGGATGCCTATCAGCCACTCGACCCTTCGTATCCTGAGGAACGACTGAACTTTATGCTGAAGGACAC
>DGHL01000119.1:3362-7997 GCA_002392645.1 Prevotellaceae bacterium UBA3849 | reverse complement strand
CAAAAAGTGAAGGTCTGCGAAAGCAAGGTCACGGTTGCTTTGCAATTTTGCGAGTGCAAAGGTAATAAGTTTTTTTGAACTACGCAAATATTTATGCAAGTTTTTTTGTTTTTGCCCTTAAAAAAGCTATGCGAAGGCAGTTTTATGTATAAACTTTTCATTATTCTTGTTTCTTTTTCGTAACTTTGCATACATATTACACAACGTAAAATTACATGACGACATGAAAGAGATAATAGATTTCCTATACAGGTTGTCGCAGAACAACAACAAGCCATGGTTTGACGAGCACAAAGGCGAATACAAGGCTATGAAGGAGAAGTTTGACACCTTCGCCATGGAGTTCATGCACGGCGTGGAGGAGTTCGACCCCAGAGTATCGGGACTTGCACTGAAGGACATAACCTACCGCATATACAGAGACCTGCGATTCTCGCAAGACAAGAGTCCGTACAAGACATGGCACGGCGTATATGTGGCGCCCAAGGGAAAGAAGTCGGGCATGGCTGGCTACTACATACACCTGGAACCTGCCACCGACACCTACTTTATATGCAGTGGACTATACAACCCTACGAAGGAGGTGCTGAAGAGCGTACGCGAGGAGATTATGCTGGAAGGCAACAACTTCGTGGCTACGCTGAAGGGCTGCGAGGATTTCCATCTGCCATGGGACGAGGCATTGAAGCGCATACCGGCTGGATACAACGAGAGTGATGCTCACAGCGAATACTACAGACTGAAGAGCTACACGCTGATGAAGCCGGTTACGAAACGCGACGTACTGAAGAAGGACTTCCTGCAGAACGCACTGGCAGACCTTAGGCGAACATACGAGTTTAACGAATTGCTGAACAAATGTTTTGACTATGCTATGGAGGAAGGCTGATGGCAGAGATAGAATCACATCCGCTTGAACCGTTCCTGCCAGAGAATGCCACCATGCTGTTTCTCGGAAGTTTCCCGCCGCCTAAGGTGAGATGGAGCATGGACTTCTTCTACCCTAACTGGATAAACGATTTCTGGCGTATCATGGGACTGATACACTATGGCGACAAGGGACACTTTGAGTGTGGCGGCACGGAGAAACGGTTTGACAAAGACAGCATAACAGAGTTTGCACATACGCAGGGCATGGCATTCTACGATACGGCATCGAAGGTGCGCCGACTGCGTGGCAATGCCAGCGACGAGTTTCTTGAGATAGTGGAACCGGCAGACATTGCCTCACTGTTGCGGTGCATGCCACAGTGCCACACCATCGTAACCACAGGCGGAAAGGCAAGCGAGGAACTGCGCATGCTGCTGACGGATGCCAGCGGTGCCACAGTGGCGCTGCCTAAGATAGGAAGCCACACCGAGGTCTATGCATACGACCGCAATATCAGATGGTGGCGCATGCCGTCATCATCGCGTGCCTATCCGCTGAAGCTGGAGAAGAAGGCAGAATACTACAGGCAGTTGTTTGCATAAGGGCTCCGCCATGCAGGCAGACACTACGAAGCAAGACTGCACTTTAGGCAATATTTTATTTTTTCAGCGTGTTTTCTTGGTGGAATAAAAAAAAATGCTTAACTTTGCAAGCAGTGGGTACAAACATGCCTACATATTATATATTATATAACTAACAAAAACTTTAAACAGTATGGATTTCAGCAACATTTTAGGTAGCCTGGGCGGTCTGCTCGGAGGCAACAAGGGAGGTGCCAACGCCAATGGCGGTGCAGGTAACCTGCAGGACATTCTCGGTGGATTAGGACTTGATCTTAACAATATCAACCCACAGGATATCATATCTAAGTTCCAAAACGGTGAGCTGTCTAAGGACAACGCTATTGACGCTATAAAGCAGGTAGCTGCCAAGTTCGGACTTGACGACGAGCTCGAGACATATCTCAACAAACTGAAGTAAAAGATAATACGGAGTCGTTTCGTTGATGGCATGCCACATGTTTCCATGGCGCAGAAATACGTTACGATTACACCTTAATATCGGGCATGACACCGTACAAACCCGAGACAAAGAGCCTTGAGGAAAGCATGGAGTTTTTTTTCGCAAGGAAAAAGGTGTGGGCACGTGGAGTATGACCATATCTACAGTTTGGAAGGACCCGTAAAAACTACAGCAGAGAGATAGTCACCCTTATAGAATTAACTCGTTTTTCATATATTCTCCTCTGGTCGGCTCTGTCAGGAGTGGCTGGGGGAGATTTCAAATCCTAAGTAAAGTAACTATGCAAAACATTCCAAGTGTATTCTGGCTCGTGCCCATTGCCTCACTGGTAGCACTGGGTATGGCACTTTATTTCTACCTTCAGATGAAGAAGGCAGATGAGGGTACTGACCGCATGAAGGAGATTGCCATGCACGTTCGCAAGGGCGCCATGGCATACCTCAAGCAGCAGTACAAGGTAGTAACCGTGGTATTCGTGGTCCTCGCCGTTATCTTCGCCATCATGGCTTACGGCTTCCAGTTGCAGAACCCATGGGTGCCGTTCGCATTCCTTACTGGTGGTCTGTTCTCTGGTTTGGCAGGCTTCTTCGGTATGAAGACCGCCACATACGCTTCTGCACGTACAGCCAACGCAGCACGTCAGAGCCTCAACGCTGGTCTGAAGGTGGCTTTCCGTTCTGGTGCCGTAATGGGACTTACCGTGGTAGGCCTCGGACTGCTCGACATCGCCATCTGGTTTTTAGTGCTCAATATGGCTGGCGTTGACAGCCTCATCACCATAACCACCACCATGCTGACATTCGGTATGGGTGCTTCCACACAGGCACTGTTTGCACGTGTTGGCGGCGGCATATACACCAAGGCTGCCGATGTGGGTGCCGACATCGTGGGCAAGGTGGAGGCAGACATCCCTGAGGATGACCCTCGCAACCCTGCCACCATTGCCGATAACGTAGGCGACAACGTAGGCGACGTGGCTGGCATGGGTGCCGACCTCTATGAGAGCTACTGCGGCTCAATACTGTCAACAGCAGCGTTGGGTGCAACGGCTTATCTGGGTACACAGATGCAGCTGCAGTATGTCATAGCACCTATGATAATAGCTGCCGTGGGCATATTCCTCTCACTCTTCGGCATCTTCCTCGTACGCACTGAGGAGGGCGCAGGCATGAAGCAACTGCTCCACTCGCTGGGACTGGGCACTAACGTCAGCGCATGCCTCATTGCAGTGGCTACGTTTGCCATACTCTACCTGCTTGGCATAGAGAACTGGATTTACATTTCTTGCTCCGTTATTGTTGGTCTGTTGGCTGGTGTCATCATAGGTCAGGCTACGGAGTATTATACCTCACACTCTTACAAACCTACACAGGAGATAAGCGCAGCGTCACAGACTGGTGCCGCCACCGTTATAATAAAAGGTGTGGGTACGGGTATGATATCTACCATGATACCTGTGGTGACCATCTCTGTGGCTATCATGCTGAGTTATCTCTGTGCCAACGGCTTTGACCTTGACGTCAACGCACAGGCCCTGTCAAAAGGTCTGTACGGCGTGGGCATCGCTGCCGTGGGTATGCTCTCTACCTTGGGCATCACACTGGCAACAGACGCTTACGGTCCGATAGCCGACAATGCCGGCGGTAATGCCGAGATGAGCGAACTGGGCGAGGAGGTACGCAAGCGCACTGACGCCCTAGATGCACTGGGTAACACCACCGCCGCTACCGGCAAGGGCTTCGCTATCGGCTCTGCAGCCTTGACAGCATTGGCTCTGCTCGCCTCTTACATTGAAGAGATAAAGGAGGCAGTGCAGCGACTGGCAGCTGCCGGCGACCAGCACATGGCTGACATACTTACACAGATACAGGACATACCTGCCTTCATGAACTACTTCCAGGTGAACCTCATGAACCCGAAGGTCATCGTGGGTGTGTTCATCGGTGCCATGGCAGCATTCCTCTTCTCAGGCATCACCATGGGTGCCGTAGGCCGTGCCGCTGAGGACATGGTGAAGGAGGTGCGCCGTCAGTTCCGTGAGATTGCCGGCATACTTGAGGGTAAGGCTACGCCTGACTACGGCCGTTGCGTGGAGATTTCCACACGTTCTGCCCAGCGCGAGATGATATTCCCATCGCTGCTCGCCATCATCATACCTATCCTCGTGGGCGTATTGCTCGGCGTGGCTGGTGTATTGGGATTGCTCGTCGGCGGACTGGCTGCTGGTTTCACGCTGGCTATCTTCATGAGTAACGCCGGTGGTGCGTGGGACAATGCCAAGAAGATGGTGGAGGAAGGTAACTTCGGCGGCAAGGGCTCTGAGTGCCACAAGGCCACCGTGGTAGGCGACACTGTGGGCGATCCGTTCAAGGATACGTCTGGTCCGTCGCTCAACATCCTCATCAAACTGATGTCTATGGTCTCTATCGTGATGGCAGGACTGACAGTAGCATTCCTGTAACATTCCGCGATACCCTACTCTGACAAGAACAATATAAGAATATACAGTGAAAAAGAAAAACGATGCCATGGCACATGCCATAGCATCGTTTTTTGTTAAATTATATAATTTCAAAATTGAAGAATTGAAGGATTGAAAAATTGAAGGATTGAAAAATTGAAGGGTTGAAGAATTGAAGAATTGAAGAATTGAAGGATTGAAGGATAAAAGCAAATCGGTG
>DGHL01000119.1:0-3295 GCA_002392645.1 Prevotellaceae bacterium UBA3849 | reverse complement strand
CACCGATTTGCTTTTATCCTTCAATTTTTCATTGACTTCCTCCTGCCAAGAACATGTTCACTATCTGGTTGGCATCAGCCATGGTAATGCTCGGCTTGCCTTCACCGTCAGTGTCACCGTTCACGTTGGCTGCTTCCAGATTGATGTTTATGGTTGACTTGTCTGTAGCAAGGAAGTAGTTCACTACAAGGTTAGCATCTGCCATGGTGACAAATCCGTCGTCATTGGCGTCGCCCATCTTGATGTCGAACATCGAATTGCCGTTACTTAGTATGGCTGTCGTGGCTAAAGTTGAACCCTCATATATGCCATAGCCGTTGCTTCCTACTTGCTTGATAACACCATTTGCGGGTTTTGAGACTTTTATGCCGTCGTAGAGTTTAATGGAGCTTAGTTTGGTAATGGCTCCCTTGCCACCGGTAGCCTTTACTGCACCATTGTTCTGTATAGTCAGGATTTTCTGGTTATTCATATTGTTGTTGTCGCCAATACCATAATCTCCTCCTTCAAAACTTGCTTGTACGCCATCAATTACGAGTTTGGCTTTGCTGCAGATGTAACCAGCAATATTCTTTGCCTTTGCCTTCAGGGTGCCACTTCCCTTTATTGTAGTAGTAGGAGATGTAGGAATCGCAGTATAAGATACGTCGCTTATACCAATGGCACAATAATTTATATTTTCAATGATGTTGTCACCTACAACATTTATGTTTAGATCGCCTATTTTTCCATAGTTCATAAAGGTTTTGAACTGTATGTCATCTCCATCATATTTAATTGTTGCATTGTTGAGGGTCAGAGTCTTGGTGCTTGGACTGTATGTAACGGCAGGTGAAGAACCTGTAGTGGTGATAGATGGACTGCCAACATATATGTTGTATGATTCGTCCTGTACACGACAAAGTTCCTTGCCTGCTACATATATTCCAAGTCTTTCCTTTATAGAACCGAAAGAGACACCAAGAGAACTCTTTACTATAGAACCACCATTCTGTACTACGTCACTACCATTGAAGTAATAGTCACTTCGGTCACTGCTTGTACCGACAGCATAGTCCATGTTTTTAAGAGTAAGTTTACCTAAAGAGCGTATGGCTCCGTTGTCTCCTTGAAAACGATATCCATAATTATCTGTCTCTGCTTTGGTCAAAGCCAGTTCGTCAGAATAATATCCGTAGTAGCCAAATCTTTTAGCATAGACGAGGAAATCGTTTGTGGTGGCAAGGGTTAGTTTCGTGTTACGGTTTGCAACCGTGATGCCATGCTGCGCCGATGATTTCGCAGTCATATTTCCGCTTCCTGTGATGCTGAGTGTATCTCTTATGTTAAAACAGCTGCCCGTAGAGTTTATTTTATTTGTTCCAGTGAGTTCTATGTCAACCCCGTTGACGGATATTGCCGCTTCCGTATTGCCTGTAGGGGAGTCTAATGTTACCCCCTTCAATATCAACTTGTTCGATGCCACATCATACGATATGTCACCAGATGTCACACCATCAAAGATTACCATGTTTGCACGGTTAGCATCGTTAACTACATGGCCGAAAATCGATACCGGGTAAGTTTCTGTAGGTCGCATGAACATTACAAACTGAGCCAGCGTGTTTCCTGTGCCGAATCCGTGTAGCGATTCGCGCCAGTCGCAACCGTAAGGGGAGGCTACCTCTGAAATGTTCTTTGTGTAACTTGCAAATCCTGATATGGCTTTGCCGTACCAAACATTGGCGGAAGCAGATACAGTTGCATTGTCAATGGTAAGTGCACTGTTGGTTTCCACTCCTTCTATCGATTTTTCGTAAGCGGTGGTTTGCAGATACATGTCGGCAACCTTCAAGTTGTTGAGCGATTTTATGGCACTAAAGTCGTTCGACTTACTGGTTAGATATGCGTAGGTGTTGGTTGAGTTTCCTTGCAACGTTATGTCTTTTTCTGAGTAAATGACGTGATTTGATGGCGTGGTAAGATTATTCGTGCCAGAGAAAGTCACTTTCAGATCGTCTACGCCCATATTTGTTATGCCGCACCAGGTGCTGGTTACATTCTGTTTGACATTTGTGAATTTGAGTTCCTTGGTACTGTTGTCCCATTCCACCGTGCCTGAGGTGATGCCGGCAGCTGCCCGGGCACGTTCTGGCAGTGAGGTGATGCCTGTGCTGAGGGGAACCATGAAACTGCCAATGGCAAGTTTGGGGAGAATATGCACCTCTTTGGGTGCTACGTGATTGCTGTCATAGATTGAATTATCTTCCAGGAATTGGCCGTTTGTGCAAACTTCGTCAACCAACACCAAACTTTGAGCCATTATGGCTTGGGAATCAGATGCAGTTCCTGTAACGATGGCATCAACTTTAGAGTAGTTAAATTGCAGGTTACATCCTGATGCATATATAGGATACCTGGGGGCCCATACAGACAAGTCTAACCAATATGTATTCAATGTTACATTGTCGTGCAAGCCATAACTGAGTTCCAAACCCATACCTGCGGTTGAAACGACATTCAACTTGGCGGAATAGTCAAGCCCTGTGATTGTTGTATTTGAACTGAAAATCATTGCCGCATATGGATCTGAGCAATAAATATTACATGTGCCTTTTACATATATAGTCAAACCTCTCATGTGTATGTTATTTATTGCCGTCATATTGGTATTAAATGTAATATTGTCAAGTGTCAGCGTTTGCGTAGAATTGTCATAAGTTATGGTTCCGCTGCTCAAACCTGTTGGCTTGATGTTTGAAACAAAATCGTAGATTGACATTTCGACACTACGGTCGCCTATCCACAAGCCTTTAACGTCGGCAGCATGAATTTGATATATGCTCACTCCTGTGATGAGCAGCAGAAAGGTAAAGATAAACTTTTTCATATCAATTATATAAAATCATTATATTGGTTGGGGTATAATAGTCAATTAGTAAATAAAATTTCAGTTAGTAAATAAAATTATGTAGATTTAAAAACAGCCACCACGACTGCGGCGTGACTAATGCCCACGCACGAATACTCCCTCTGGCTGCTCGGGGAAGCAGATGTCCATCATATCTTCCTCCTGCTGCTGCGCCATCATCTTGCAGTATTCCTCATAGGTCTGCGTCTTAGGACGGCCATTACTACGGTCTTCCTTCATCTCTTTCTCCGACCAGGGTGTTACAACCTTGCCGGCATCCTCGTCGTCCTTATCGTTCTTTCTCGTCCAATACTGGCCCATAATCGTAAAGGTGGGTTCTAAAAATTCCCACGTTTTAAATTAGTCAATTATGTAAATATCATTATGTCATATTTTTGTTTTCTT
>DGHL01000014.1 GCA_002392645.1 Prevotellaceae bacterium UBA3849 | reverse complement strand
GGAATTATTAGAACCCACCTAAACTAAAATATGGTTTTTGCTCGCAAAGTTAATAAAAACTTTTCAGATTTACATAGATAACATAGCAAAAATTTGGCTTTTCATGCGTTTTTATGTAACTTTGCACCCTGCATCTATGGAACAGACTGAATATTTCGACATAATAAGGAAGGCTGCCAACGAGGCTGCCGAGGGCGACATCAGGCAGTGCTACAGACTGATGAACATTGCACTGAGGCGGAGCATTGAGCAAAAGCTGGCTGACAGCAGACTGCGCTTCGGCGGACTTTTTGCCAAGACTGACTACCTGTGCAAGGAGCATGACGCCGACAAGTCGCTGATGATGGCTCTGAACGACCTCAGGAAGAGGCTGAGAAGCATAGACTCTGCCAAGACTGAAGCTCTGCGTGGCTGCATGGCTGAAGACATGGAGGCTCTGACTAAGTTCATAAGCCTGATATTCACGCCGAAGGGCGAGGATGCCGGCAGTGCCATACCTGAGGACATAAGGATGCTGTTTGCCGGAAAGAAGCGCACAAGGCGCCACCGCAGGCTGATAGGCGACTGCATACGCATGGTGGTGCAGGAGTGGGACGATGGCAACATATACGGTGACACCGAGGAACTGGGCTATGCACGCGCCGTGATTCCGAGCGGGTGGGAATACATAGCGCAACTGCTTGAGAAGGGATGCGAGGTGAACCTCGTAAAGCCACGAAGGAGCGACGGCAACGAGGGTGACGGCAACGGCGGTGCACTGGTGCCCGAACTGATAATCTACCAGCCTGACTACCTGATAGACATAACGTCGGTGGCAGGATGCTTTGAGAGCTATGCCAACACGCCTTACGCTGCACTGCTGAGCCAACTTAGAACGGTGTACCCGACAAAGGCTATACACCTGGGTAACCTGGCATCGCAGATGCTTGACGAGGAAGTACACGGATCACAGCGCAGCTATGCAGAGAGCGTGACGGACTTTTTCAGGCATAACGCACTGGCTATGGCTGCCGCCAGCGATATCGATGCCTCTTTCCACAGTGAGGCGAAACAGCAACGTGAGAACATACACAACGTGGTAAGCGAGGCTCTGGGCAAGGAGGTCGGACACTATGACCCGGCTCAGGTGATACTGGAACCGTCGTTCTTCTGCGAAACACTGGGACTGCAGGGACGTATAGACTTCCTGCAGAAGGATTTCAGGGTGCTCATAGAACAAAAATCGGGCAAAGGCGGTTTTCCGCAGCAGGACCCCGACACACCGGTATATCAGGAGAAGCACTATGTGCAGATGCTGCTCTACATGGCGATGCTGCACTATGGCTACAAACTCGACGGGCACGACATAGACAACAGCCACATACAGTCGTTCCTGCTCTACTCTAAGTACAAGAACGGGCTCTTAAGACTGGGCGCGGCTCCCGAACTGCTGAAGGAGGCTGTAATGCTGCGCAACCAGACGGCATGGTGCGAGATGTCGTATGCCAAGGGAGGTGCCGACGTCTTGCTGAGGATGACGCCGGAGAAACTGTTGCGCAAGCCGATAAGCGACAGATTCTGGAGCATGTACGTAAGACCGCAGTTGGCGGAGATACTGTCACCCATACATGATGCCACGCCGCTGGAGAAGGCCTACTTCATGCGCATGGTGCAGTTTGTGGAGGCTGAGCACGTAATGGCGAAGATGGGCAGTAACGGCAAGGAGGACTCCGGATTCTCCGCAAAGTGGCATGACACGCTTGCCGATAAACTGTTGGCTGGCTCCATACTGCACGACCTTACAATAGCCCGACTGAGGCATGAGGGTGACGATGACGGCGTGACGGGCATCGTAATGACGGCGCAGACTACCGACAGCGCCATATCGGCTAACTTCAGGCAGGGCGACATCGTGGCGCTGCATGCCTATGAGGCTGGCCATGAGCCGGACATAAGGAAGACCATCGTGCACCGCGGCAGCATAGAAAAGCTGTCCATAGGCAGGGAGTGCGTGGAGGTTTGCGTAAGGCTGAAGGCTCCGCAGACTGACAAGGACGTATTTAAGCAGCGTAGGGGGTGGAAATGGGCACTGGAGCACGACATGTATGAGTCGTCGCACACTGCTCAACTGCGCTCGCTGCACCAGTTCCTGACTGCTCCCGTCCACCGTCGTGCCATGATACTGGGGCAGCGCGAGCCCGAGGTGAATGCCGACATGAAGCTGTGCGGAGAGTATGGCGGTTTCAACGACCTCGTACTGCAGGCCAAGCAGGCACAGGACATGTTCCTGGTAATAGGTCCGCCCGGCACGGGCAAGACGTCTTTCGGACTTATGAACATACTGAAGGAGGAGCGGCTTAGCAACCCCGAAGGCAGCGTATTGCTGATGGCATACACCAACCGCGCGGTGGACGAGATTTGCAGCAAGCTGTGCCATCCCGATGACGGCAGCGAGCCATACGACTTCGTCAGGGTCGGCAGTGCATTGTCGTGTGAGGAATGCTACCGCGGATATCTGCTGGAGGAGAAGAGCAGGGCATGCCGCAATATCGGTGAGATACGGTCGCTGACAGACAGCTCGCACATCTTCGTGGGCACCACCACGTCACTGTCTGCAGCGGCAAACTCGCTGTTCAGGCTGAAATCGTTCAGCCTCGCCATAATAGACGAGGCGTCGCAGATATTGGAGCCCCAGCTGCTGGGACTGCTGTCTGCCACCGACGGCATTGACGTAGCCATACGCAAGTTCGTAATGATAGGCGACCACAAGCAACTGCCTGCCGTAGTGCAGCAATCGGAGGATGAGTCAAGGGTGGATGACGACATGCTGCACGGCATAGGACTGTACAACTGCCGCAACTCCCTGTTTGAGCGTATGCTCTCGCTCTACCCTGCCCACTCATACCTGCTGCGCAACCAGGGACGCATGCACCCTGCCATAGCGCAATTTCCCAACGAGGCTTTCTATGACAACAAGCTCGGCATAGCAGGTTTGCCGCATCAGCTGCAGGTTGACGGACAAGGGCCGCGGGTTGAGTTCGTGGCAGTGCCGAAGCCCGCACGCTCCATGTCCGACAAGGTAAACGAGGACGAGGCTGCCGTGATTGCGCAGGCAGTGGCAAAGGCATGGCAGGAGGCAGGCAGGGAGTTCGACGCACAGAAGACCGTAGGCGTGATAGTGCCTTACCGCAACCAGATAACCGCAGTAAGGAAAGCCCTTGACGCATACGGCATCAACGAACTGCGCGACGTTACCATCGATACGGTAGAGCGCTATCAGGGTTCGCAGCGCGACGTGATAGTATATGGCTTCACCGTGCAGTATGTCTATCAGCTGCGCTTCCTTACCTCCAACTCCTTTCTTGACCCACGGAGCAATGCCATGATAGACCGCCGCCTTAACGTGGCCCTCACGAGGGCGCGGTGCAGGGAGGTGATAGTGGGAAATCCTGACATACTCAGGCACAACGAGGTGTTCAGAAGGCTGTTAGAAGGTCTTAAGGCTTGATTTCTCCTTCGCAGGCGAAGCACCGGGCGGAAGGATTGAGGAATAAACAAAAATGGAAGAATGTAAGTAACGACTTATATTCTTCCATTTTTATCTTCTTATAAAAGTTCCATGCTACTCTGCGGCACCGGGTGCAGCATCATTACCGGGGCCGCCGTCGTCTGTGCCTTGTGCCTTCGCTCCCTTGCTTCTGCCTGCAAGTGCTTTTTTCAGTGCGTCGCCCTTGACGGCGTCTTTTGGCAGGTACTCGCGGTGCAGCTGGTCAACGACGGGGTGTGACAGTCCCCTTGTGGCAGCCTTGCGCGGTCCGGTGATGTCGAGCACCACGATTCTGTTTCTGCCTTTCCTGAGCCAGCAGCCCGGCAGGAAGAGCGTCTGCTGCGGACCTACGTTCCAGAAGCGTCCCAGGCAATGGCCGTTAACCCATACGAGGCCCTTGCCCCATGTGCTCATGTCGAGGTATGTGTCGCCTGTCTTCTTCAGGTAGAATGAAGCCTTGTAGTATGCCGGTGTGCCGGCGGAGCCCGTGAAGGGTATGGCACTCATGTTGTCGGCGAGGCTGTCGATGGAAGCTGCATCGTCATATATAGGGAAGCGATATACTTTCCAGTCCTTCAGGTTGTATGTCACTTCATCCTTGCCGTTGGTGGCAAGCAGTTCCACGCTGCGCGTTATTCCCTTAGGGTCGTTGATGAGCTTAGAGTAATTGATGCGCCCCATGGCCTCGACGAAGATGTCGAGAGTGCTGCCCTCCGCCACGTCCTCAGGCAGTCGCAGCGTAGTCTCATATCCGTTGCCACGGTAGAGCTCGCCTATCTTCCTGTCGTTCACATAGACGATGGCATAGTCGCACATATCGCTGACCTGCAGCAGCGTGCCCGCCTTTACTGCAGGCATGGTGGTAGAGTAGAGTATGCTGCCGAAACCCTGATCGTACTGTTCCATCGGCATCACGTCGTGCGATGACAGAGGCTCCGGCATGTTGCCGGCACGGAGCAGTGGCATCATGTGGTCGAACCTCACTTCTGGAATCTCTATTATCGGC
The DNA here is from genome assembly GCA_002392645.1 of Prevotellaceae bacterium UBA3849. Classification (GTDB taxonomy): domain Bacteria; phylum Bacteroidota; class Bacteroidia; order Bacteroidales; family Bacteroidaceae; genus Prevotella. Next base: position 34,086 of record DGHL01000014.1, on the reverse strand, counting down.
ATCGGCTTGGGGACGTCGGGCAGTTTCCCGTCAGAGTATTTTTGCAACAGTTCGCGCAGCTGGTAATACTTGTCTGTAGCCGCTCCCTGCTCGTTGATAGGTGCGTCATAGTCATAGCTGGTGCAGTCAGGCGCAAACCCCTTGTTGTTTGCACCAGCCCACTGTCCGAATGACGTTCCGCCATGTGTCATGTATAATGAGAATGATATGCCATTGTCGAGCATTGTCTTTATGCCCTTGACCATGGCGTCGGCAGGGCGTGTCTGGTGTGCAGTGCCCCATCCGTCAAACCATCCGCTCCAGTATTCCGAGCACATCAGCGGTGCATCAGGGCGCAGTTCCTTTACACGCCTGAACTGGTCGAGCACCTTCGCGCCGGTGCCGAAGTTCATGGTCCACAGCAGGTCGGGCAGCGCATTCTGCTCGAAGTTGCTTGACCAGTCGCACTGGAACAGTACCACTTTGTCGAAGCCTACGGAGCGCAGGCAGTCGCGTATCTCACTCACGTATGGTTTGTTGGTGGCGTATGAGCCATACTCGTTCTCCACCTGTACCATTATTATAGGACCGCCGTTCTGTATGGTCAGCGGTGCCAGTTGTCTGCCTACCTCGCCCTCGAAGCGACGCACGCACTCCATGAAGTAAGGATCCTGCTCGCGCAGCTTGATGTCGCGTTTCTTCAACAGCCACCATGGCAGGCCGCCCATCTCCCATTCTGCACATACGTATGGTCCGGGACGCACGATGACGTACATTCCGTTCTTCTGACACAGGCGGCAGAACTCAGCAACATCGTTCTCTCCGCTCCAGTTGAAGACGCCCTCCCGGCGTTCGTGCTTGTTCCAGAAGATGTATATGCAGATGGTGTTCATGCCGAGAGCCTTGCACATCTTGATGCGATGCTCCCAGTAGGCACGGGGAATGCGGGCATAGTGCAGTTCGGCAGCCTTTACCACGAATGGCTTGCCGTTAAGAAGGAAAGTGCCCTTGCCGGCCTCAAAGGTACCGGTATTTGCCGACACGAATAATGATGACAGAAATAATAAAGTTGTTGTCAGTAGTAGTTTCATATAGTTAATTATCTTGGATATGAGTGCAAAGTTCGTAAAAAATATTGACATACACAATTTTTTCATTCCTAAAAATCCCTATTATTTTGTTTATTCAGTTTTTTTTCGTAACTTTGCAATGTTCACTTTTCATTTTTTTTGTAATGGAACCATTAGCAGAAAGACTTCGCCCGAAGACACTTGATGAATATATAGGTCAGAAACACCTCGTAGGAGAAGGGGCTGTGCTCAGAAACATGATAGAGTCTGGGCACATATCATCGTTTATACTCTGGGGCCCTCCTGGCGTAGGCAAGACCACGCTGGCGCAGATAATCGCCAACAGGCTTGACACTCCTTTCTATACGCTCTCAGCCGTAACGAGTGGTGTGAAGGATGTGCGCGACGTAATTGAGCGTGCCAAAGGTTCTCGGTTCTTTGGCTCAGTGTCACCAATACTGTTCATTGACGAGATACACCGTTTCTCCAAGTCACAGCAAGACTCGCTGCTCGGTGCAGTTGAGCGTGGCATAGTAACACTGATAGGTGCCACCACCGAGAATCCTTCCTTTGAGGTCATACGCCCTTTGCTGTCGCGTTGCCAACTGTATGTCCTGAAATCGCTTGAGAAGGCTGACCTTGAGGAATTGCTGCAGCGTGCCATAACCACTGACGCAGAACTGAAAAAACTTGACATACGCCTCACCGAGACTGGCGCATTGATGCGCTACAGCGGTGGCGATGCACGTAAATTACTCAACATCCTGCAGTTGGTAGTAGAGGCTGAGTCATCACAGACCATAGAGATAACTGACAAATTGGTAGAAAGCCGTCTGCAACAGAATCCGCTTGCCTACGACAAGCAAGGCGAGATGCACTACGACATCATATCTGCATTCATAAAAAGCATACGAGGAAGTGATCCCGATGCCGCACTTTACTGGATGGCACGCATGATTGAGGGCGGCGAAGACCCGCAGTTCATAGCACGCCGACTCGTCATCAGTGCCTCAGAAGACATCGGACTTGCAAACCCTAATGCACTGCTTCTTGCCAATGCTGCCTTCGATACCGTTATGAAGATTGGATGGCCTGAAGCTCGCATCGCACTGGCCGAGGCATGCGTATATCTCGCAACTTCACCGAAGAGCAACTCTGCATACTGCGGCATTAACGATGCCCTGGCTCTCGTAAAAGAAACCGGCAACCTGCCTGTGCCGCTGCATCTGCGCAATGCTCCGACCCAACTTATGAAACAATTGGGCTATAGTGATGGATATAAATATCCACATGACTACCCTGGCAACTTCGCGCAACAGCAGTATATGCCTGACGAACTGCACGACACGCGTCTATGGCACGCGCAGCATTCTCCATCTGAGGAAAAGCAGTATCAACAGATGCTACGTCTGTGGGGCGAGCGTTTTAAAGACTAGAATGTAAGTTCCCTACCCACCTAAGCGAAGCGAGGCGTTATAAAACAGACTGCGGGGCAAATGTAACCTGCAAAAGTTGAATTTATTACATACTGTCCAATGAATAGATATAAAATGATGATTATTCTATTTATTGGACAGTTTCGCATTGTAAAAATACGTTAATTCAGCATGTTTGGTCTGCAAAAAAACTATGATTGACGGACATTCAAAATTTAAATAACATTTTTTAATATGAACTGAACGACATAAATTTTGCAATAAAACAAAAAAAAGGTAACTTTGCAACCAAGAAACTCAATTACACTTCTTAAGTTTACCTATAATGAAAACGAAAAAAAAATTACTCCATTTTATTACTCTGTCAATATGCCTATGCCAGACACTCCACATGAGTGCCAGGACATGGACGCTTGACGAGTGCATCGGATATGCCATGGAGAACAACATCACGCTGCAAAAGGCTGGACTTACACGTCAGTCTGACGCTGAGACAACTCTTGCATCGAAGGCTGCCCTGCTTCCGTCACTCAGCTTCTCCACTTCGCAAAACGTGGCTTACCAGCCATGGAAAGCTAACGGAGTCGCTACCGTACAGAACGGATTGGTGGAGACGAATGCCACCACGACAAGCTATAACGGTACATACTCCGTAAGCGCCAACTGGACAGTATGGAACGGCAACCGCAACCGTAACACCATATTGCAGAACGAGAATATGGAGCAACAGGCAGAGCAAGACTCCATTACCTACGCACGCAACATTGAAGAGCAGATAGCACAACTTTACATACAGATACTCTATACCAAGGAGGCTATAGAGGTGAACAAGGCTACGCTGGAGGCTGCAAAGGTAAATGAGGAGCGTGCACTGCAGATGGTTGACGTGGGCAGCATGTCGAAGGCTGACTGCTCGCAGCTCACTGCACAGCGCGCACAGGATGAATACAATGTGGTACAGGCGGAGAGTAACGCACGTAACTACAAGCGACAGCTGAAGGCTTTGCTGCAACTTACCGATGACGAGGACTTCGACGTCGTATCACCACAAGCCACCGATGACATGGCGCTGCAACCAATACCATCGCAGCAGAGCGTATATGAGACTGCAATAGAGAACCGTCCGGAGATGCGTAAGGCGCAACTCGCCGTTGAAAGTGCAGAGATACAGCAGAAACTTGCCAAGGCACAGCGCATGCCTACGGTGTCGCTGCAGGCGGCAGTGGGCACAAACACCTCTTCACTAAGCAATAACGGATGGGGCGAGCAGATGAAGTCGAATTTCAATGCCGGTGCAGGTGTCACCATATCCGTACCGATTTTCGACCAACGCTCTGCCAAGTCGGCAGTAAACAAGGCTAACATCATGCGTCAGGAGGCTCTGCTCGATATACGCGACAAACAGACTTCACTCTATTCTACGATAGAGAACTACTGGATTCAAGCCACCAATAACCAGTCGCAGTATAAGGCGGCGAAGGTCAGCACCAAGGCGGCACAGGATTCATACGACTTGCTGTCTGAGCAGTTTGCAGTAGGACTGAAGAACACCGTGGAACTGCAGGAGGGCAAGACTCGCCTGCTGTCTGCACAGCAAAGCGAACTACAGTCTAAGTACATGACTATCCTTAATATAAAAATGTTAGAGTTTTACAAGAAATAAAATACAATAATGAAAAAGAAATATATCATAATTGCCATTGTGGCAATAGCAGCCATTGCCGCATACTTCCTCATGGGAGGTAAGAAGAAGGCTGACGTAACATACACCACCACAGAGGTTAAGGCAGAAACCATCACTACCAGCGTAACCGCAACCGGCACTATAGAGCCTGTGACATCGGTTACCGTGGGTACACAGGTCAGCGGCATTGTGGCACACCTTTACGTTGACTATAACAGTACCGTCAAAAAAGGTCAGGTGATAGCCGAGCTGGACAAGACTAATCTCATGTCTGAACTTTCATCTGCCAAGGCGAACCTGTCGTCTGCGCAGAGCAACCTTACCTATCAGAAGTCTAACTACGACCGTTACAATACATTGTATCAGAAAGGTCTCATCTCTGCCAACGACTTTGAGCAGGCACGTCTTTCATACGAGCAGGCAAGGCAGCAGGTGCGCACTGCATCTGAGAGCGTGAAGAAGGCACAGACTAACCTCAGCTATGCCACCATTACTTCACCAATAGACGGTGTCGTACTGTCAAAAAGCGTAGAGGAAGGTCAGACCGTAGCAGCATCGTTCAATACTCCGGAACTCTTCACCATTGCTCAGGACCTGACCAACATGCAGGTGATAGCCGACATTGACGAGGCTGACATAGGCGATGTAAGAGAGGGACAGCGCGTAAGCTTCACCGTTGATGCCTATCCTAACGACACTTTTGAGGGTCGTGTAACGCAGGTCAGACAGGAGGCTACCACTGAGTCTAACGTGGTGACATACCAGGTTGTCATATCTGCTCCTAATGCTGACCTTAAGCTAAAGCCTGGACTGACGGCAAACGTGACAATATTCACACATGAGGTCAGCAACGTTCTGGCAGTTCCTACCAAGGCTCTGAAGTTTACTCCTAACGAGAAGATGCTCACTGAGGAGCAGAGCATACAAGACTGTCAAGGCAAGGACAAGGTATGGATACTAGAGGGCAATGTATTCAAGGCTATCGCCGTGAAGACCGGAACATCCAACGGTACCCTTACAGAAATCATATCCGGACTGAAGGCTGGACAAAAGGTCATCACCGAGTTTAAGATGGGAGCATCGGACGAAGACGAAGGCGAAGCTGCAAATAACAATAATCCATTCATGCCAAAACATCCATCAAAGAATAAGGAGAAGAAGGGATGAGGGATGAAAGTTGAAAGATGAAAGTTGAAAGATGAAAGTTGAAAGATGAAAGATGAAAGATGAGGGGAGAAGGAAGAGAGTCACAAAAACTTATCTGGTATGGATGTAAAAGAAAGAAAAGTAGTCATTGAACTACAAGACGTGAAACGCGAATTTCACGTTGGCTCCGAGGTAGTGAAGGCACTGCGCGGAGTTTCATTCAAGATATATGAGGGTGAGTTCGTCACCATAATGGGTACGTCTGGCTCCGGCAAGTCAACATTGCTAAACCAATTGGGATGCCTTGACACTCCGACATCGGGCGAATACCTGCTTGACGGAGTTTCGGTGCGCACCATGTCGAAAAGTCAGCGAGCAAGACTGCGCAACCGCAAGATTGGCTTTGTCTTCCAGAACTATAACCTTCTGGCAAAGACCACCGCTGTGGAGAACGTAGAACTGCCGCTGATGTATAATTCCGCATATAGTGCCGCAGAGCGACGCAAGGCTGCCATTGACGCTCTCAACGAGGTAGGACTTGGCAACCGTCTGGAGCATAAGTCAAACCAGATGTCGGGCGGACAGATGCAACGCGTAGCCATAGCCCGTGCCTTGGTAAACAATCCCGCCGTGATACTTGCCGACGAGGCTACGGGCAACCTCGACACAAGGACTTCGTTTGAGATGCTGGTATTGTTCCAGAAACTGCATGCGCAGGGACGTACCATAATATTCGTTACGCACAACCCCGAGATTGCACAATACTCCTCACGCAACATTATGCTGCGCGACGGCAAGATACGCGAAGACGTGGTGAACGATAACATCCTGTCTGCGGCAGAAGCTCTCGCTGCACTGCCTAAGCCACAGGATGACTAACTCCATCTGTCCACTCCCAAAAGGAAAAAGGATTACATGGAGTCGCAACAAAAGACTGAATATAAACTATTAAAAATAAATTCCCTACATATTCTCATCCTTCCTCAGAAGGGAATAAGGGGAATGGGTCTTAATTATGAATTTCATCAATCTAATGAAGGTGGCTATCAAAGCCATTGCAAATAATAAGTTTCGCTCGTTTCTCTCCATGCTGGGCATCATAATCGGTGTGGCGGCAGTCATCGTCATGATGGCTATCGGTCAGGGCTCCAAGGAGTCTATACGCCAAAACATTGCACAGATGGGCTCCAATATCATCATGATACGCCCTGGCGCCGACAAGGGCATGGGTGGCGTAAAACAAGATCCGTCAAGCATGCAGACCCTGAAGGAGGAAGACTATGAAGCTATCAAGAATGAGGCAAAATACGTGACCTACGTCTCTCCTGAGGTTACATCGTCAGGACAGTGTATCAACGGTAACAACAACACCTCAAGCACCATGTATGGCGAATCTACTGAGTATCTGGACATCAAGCAGTGGGAGGTTACAAGCGGTTCCGTTTTCTCTGACGAGGACATAAAGAAGGCAGCCAAGGTCTGCATAGTAGGCAAGACCGTGGTTGACGAGCTCTTTCCCGACGGACAGGACCCCATAGGCAAGACTATACGATTCAAGAGCATACCGTTCCGCATAATCGGCGTACTGAAATCTAAAGGATATAACTCTTTCGGCATGGACCAGGACAATCTCATCATTGCTCCTTACACCACCGTAATGAAAAGACTCACGGCGCAGACATACCTGTCGAGCATCAACTGTTCTGCCATTACTGAGGACATGACCGATGATGCCATAAGCGAACTGACCTCCATACTGCATGAGCAACATAAGATAAAGGATGACGGCGAGGATGATTTCACCATTCGCTCACAGCAGGAGATGATGGAGACCATGTCGTCAACAATGGATACCGTCACTCTCATCCTTGTGGTGGCTGCTGCCTTCTCATTGCTCGTGGCCGGCATTGGCATCATGAATATCATGCTGGTGTCTGTGACAGAGCGCACCAAGGAGATTGGCCTGCGTATGTCGGTTGGCGCACGCGGCATCGACATCAGCAACCAGTTTCTCATCGAATCGATCATTATATCGGTTACCGGCGGCATACTGGGCATTGCACTGGGCGCATTGCTATCCACGGGTGCCAACTTGCTTTTCGGTCTGCCTACGTCGGTGCCCATGTGGTCTATCGTGGTCAGCTTCATTGTCTGCACAATCATCGGCATCGGCTTTGGCTACTTCCCTGCCCGCAAGGCTGCAAGGATGGATCCTATTGAGGCGATAAGGTATGAATAGATGATGGATTTATGGATGTATGCGAAATAACAGGAATATGAAAGGGAAACTGATTATAGGCTCTGCAGCGGCGATAGTGCTGCTTTCAATGATGTTCCTCGGTCCAAGAGAGGAAATTTCATTGAAGGGTTACCTTATGCACTGCGTCATGCCTATACTCGCCGTGGCTTTATTCTGGATAAACTATCTGTGGCTCATACCACGCTACTCATTCCAAAGCAACAGGAAGAAGACACTGTTCTTCTATAACCTGATAATCATAGTAGGATTATGCACATTCCTCATATATTGGCACGACGTGGAGTTTGAGAACAGGCGCAATTCTATTACGTTAGCGAAACAATCCTTTTCTGACTCCATAGCCAATGCACGTCACGACTTTCCCAGGGGCCCCATGCACGATGAAATGCAACATGCCCCCATGCATGATGACGAGGTGGCTCGCGGTCCTATGGATGACGGTGAGATGCCTACGCCGCCTGATGACGTTGACAAGCCACCTTTCGGTGACGAAGCACACATGGAGCCTCATGGTGAAGGCATGAGGACCGACTCTGCCGAGCACAAAAGGCACATGGACGAAATGCACATGAACAGGCATCACCATCCGTTTTTCGACAAGAAAGACCATTTCAACATTCTTGCATCACTGCGCGACAGCGTAAACTTCCTGTTCGCCATATTCGTGGCATTCACGCTGCGCAATGAGGAGCACATAACCCGATTAAGACAGAAGCAGCAGGAGGCGGAGACCGCACGGCGAGATGCCGAACTGCGTAGCTTGCGTAACCAGATAAGCCCACACTTCCTGCTCAACACGCTCAATAACATCTACGCTCTCGCTGCCATAAGTCCCGAGCGCACACAAAGTGCCGTGATGCAACTGTCAAAGATGCTGCGCCACATGCTTTACGATAACCAGACAGAGATGGTGACGCTGAAGTCTGAGGTTGACTTCATCAGTTCGTACGTAAACCTTATGAAGTTACGCCTCGCAAGTAACGTAACGGTAAACACGGAGTTCAACGTCAATGAATCTCGCAACACCATGGTGGCTCCCCTACTCTTCATCTCGCTGGTAGAGAATGCCTTCAAGCATGGAGTATCGAGCACCGAACCTTGCGTCATAAACATCCGACTAGCAGAGACTGACGATGCCATAGTATGCGACATATCAAACTCTAACAACCCAAAGCAGTCTAACGACCACAGCGGTCACGGAATAGGCTTGCCACTCGTACAGCAGCGTCTGGACATGACATACCCCGACAGCCATACATGGACAAAGGGCGTGGAGTCTGACGGACTATACCACTCACTTATTGTATTGAAAATCCCAACTCTTAATTCTTAATTCTTAATTCATAATTCTTAACTCTCATGACTTGTGCTATTATTGATGATGAGCCACTTGCAGCTGAATTGCTTGCATCCTATGCTCAAAAGACAGCATTCCTAAATCTGATAGGAACTTACAACAGTGCCATTGAGGCAATGCGAGAGATACGCAACAATCCTGTTGACCTGATATTCCTTGACATACAGATGCCAGAACTATCAGGACTGGAGTTTGCCACCATACTCTCTCCTAAAACCATGATAGTCTTCACCACTGCCTTCGACCGTTACGCCGTTGACAGCTATAAGGTGAACACCATAGACTACCTGCTTAAACCTATATCATACGAGGCTTTCCTGCATGCAGCAAACAAGGCGCAGAAAGCCTATGAAACTGCCAATGCCACGCAGATGGCACAGGCTACACAAGATCGCTTCATATACGTCAAGAGCGAATACAAGCTAGTAAGGGTCTTCCTTGATGACATACTATACATAGAGGGTCTGAAGGACTATGTGAAGATACATGTCTGCACGCCACAGAAGAAAGTGTTGTGTCTGATGAATATGAAGACTTTGGAGGACTATCTGCCACAGCCTGAGTTCCTGCGCGTACACCGCTCTTTCATAGTACACATGCCGAAGGCTGACATAATCGACCGCCTACGCATAGTGTTCGGCGATAACTACATCCCTATATCTGACAGCTATAAGGATACCGTGCAGCAATACATCAGTGAGCATACATTAGGGTAAGTCAACATGTATCTCCAAAAAGACAAATCCGAAGAATCGAACAGCTCCGTAAATGTAAAGTTTTCTTAAAACGCAGTAAAGTGATAGCTTTTACATTGTAAAAGCTATCACTTTACTGCGTAATTCATATCACTTTTGGCTATAAAAGCTATCATTTTACAATGTAAAAGCTATGCTTTTGCAACATAATCATCTAATAAATAGCCTTCACATTCTATTTTCTGTTCGTCCCCACCCTGTATTTCGCATTTCAAGGCCTGTTTTGGCGAGCCAACCCTGTTTATAGGCAGTTGTTCCACCCACATCGTTTTTCGCGCTCAGAATGAGTTTTCTCTCATACCGAAAAAAATACCAAGAAATCATTCTTGAAAATGCTTGTTTTTTGTCCGGCCCGAATTTGAGGATTACGGAACATGCCACAGTGTCGTTAATCTTATAATCAAGGACACTATCCCATACTACATTTCCGTCCTTCCAAACAAAAGGAAAAACGAAGATGTTATATTCATCAGAACGACAGACGGAAGCCGAAACGCACGCCATGCTTGGTGGCTGTAGGCAGATTGATGTAGTTGATTCGGCGTACATACTCTATCTGGAGCATCTTCAGAATGTTGTGTATGCCTACGCGGAACTCCATATAAGGCTCGTGAGGATCCATGATATGGGCACACGTTGGGAACTCCATCAGTCTGTTACTTGAGGCATTGCCTTCATAGAACGGGTTATTCTTGTCAGAGAGTCCACCGTAGAGTACGTTGAAACCTATCAGCTCGCGCCACTGCAGCTTCTTAAGCAACGGAATACGGTTGAAGAGTTTTCCGTTCATATCCCACTCCAGCTGCAAGGACACATACTTATCGTTAAGGAACTCCATATTGTTGATAAGTTCGAAGGTCTCACGCTGCCATATATATGACACGTTGGCTGCAGGTGCTATGAGCAATGGGAACGGCACTTGGTTCCACTGCACACCTCCCTTGAGATTCACATCCATCCTACCCCATGACTTAAGCCACTGGCGGTAATAGATGCTCGCTTCCGTTACATTGTAGTTGTATTCACCACCAAAGAAGCCCTTTACACCGATGGTATGCTTCAGCTTGAATATCGGCGCATCGTTGTTTACACCTCTGCGCCTCTGCTTGGAGTTTACGTATGTCTGTCCTGGTGAGAAAGTCAGCTGGACAGACATCTCACTGAAGCGGAACTTACCATGGGAACCTTCTGGCAACGGTTCGTTGAATCGCTTGAAATAGAGATTGCCTGCAGCTTCATCCTCCTCAAACCTGAATCCGCCCTTTATACCGAATCCCCAATCTTCCTCGCGTACGAACTCAAGCGTCTGGCGCTTGTAAAATGCCTGATTCAAGACCTTGGTCCACTTAATGGCGGCAAAGATGTTATCCTTATCCACATTGAGGAACTTATCTGATGGTGAACAGATATCGTATGTGGTGCTGAAGGATACATACCTCATAGGGAACTCATCTGGCGTGTATGCCTTCTTGTTGAAGGAATATGTGAGCGTTGCACCATAGTAGTTGTTATTGCTACGGAAGCCATGGGCCATGTATCCTTTCAGGAAGAAGTGCGGATTGAGTTTCGCTGTTGTCTGAGCCGACACGCGGAGACGGAAGCCATCGATATCGTTTCTCGAAATCATAGAGTTGATAGGACCTATGTCGATCTTGCTGGGATTGTCCCCCCTTGTTGTCTCCACATAGTTCTCCATCACCGCTTTCATGCCCGCAAGCAACCATCCAAAGCCCTTGGTATTCTTCATGCCCTTGATAAAGTCATTCATGCCTTCCTCGCCATGGGTAAGTGCCACCTCGCGATTGTCTGTCCAATAGTCCTTGTCGCGCATCTCAGAATACGGATCGCGTTTCTCCAATGCCTTGCCACGGAACATCTTATCGTCTATCGGGTCGAAGGAGTAGTCGTTTCGCCGACTGGTTCGCGTAATGAGGAAATTGCCCGACCTGCCTACAATCGACATCTCAACAAGCATGTCATTGACGCTTAACACCCAGTCGCCACTAGGAAGACGCAGATATTCCTGGTCTATAGACATATTGCGAACGAAATTCACATCGGAGCGTTTTGGTATGCTGAGGTGTACCTTCTTGACATGCAGCGTGGAGTCTTTCAGAATCCACAGATCGCCGCGGAAGCCGAAGTCCTGCTGGTTATTTGGCACGAACGACACCTGAATACATGAGTCACGGTCAACCTCCAGCGTATCTACTATATAGAAGCGATAGAAGCCTATGGCATCACGACCTATAGGCGACGTGAAAGGAAACTGCAGGAGCCTGACCTGGTCATCGTATATGTCAACCTCAGTGAACACTTCCTTTGCCATGGCAGTGAAGATGTCGCCTGTCTCTATCAGGTCGTTGACACCTGTGCTCTGCTCTGCATCTATATATATGCGCTCTTTCTCTGGAGACTTACGATAGAATCTGCGGAATATCTTCTCGTTGGTTATGATTGGCAGTACATTCTTACCCGTTATAGGATTTATCTCAAGCTGGTTCTTCAGCCATTCCTTCTTGGCGTATGCGCCTGTGGTAACCTGCTCCTCTGTGATATCGTTGAGGGCTATGGTCATACGCTCATAGTTACGATACTGGAAATAGTCCTTGTTCTCAAGTTTCGTCTGCTGTCGGGCTGCTATCACACGTCGCATCAGTTCCACGGCAGGATTATCCTTACGCGAGTACTTTGATTTCTTCGACTTCACCACGACCTCGTCAAGGTTCTTTGAATCGGGCTTCAGCTTTACCACAAGATGTTTCAACGTACGATCGGTTACGGCATAAACCTTCGGTTTGTAGCCTACGGCAGAAAAGGTAAGGTTCCATCCCAGATGCCTGTTTATCTCGAACTGTCCCCATACATCGCTGACCACGGCGTAGTGGTGTCCCTTATAGCTTACGCTTGCAAAGGATATGCTGTCACCAGTGTCGGCATCTACAACGACACCTGTTATCTGCTGTGCATCAGCCACGATGGCAACGACACACATTATCGCACTCAAAAATATTTTCCTGAAAACATTCTTCATTTCGTCATTTCTTCTTGATGACTTGTTGTCGGTATCTTCGAGATTACCTTATAATCAACAAATCATATTTTCTTCTTTTTTGTTTTTGCAAAATTACAAAAAAAAAACGACTCAATAGGAAACCTAATGAGCCTTTTTTAGTTTTCATACTACTTTTTGACCTATAATAACTACATATAGAACTATTTACCCTTAATATTCTACAAGCAGGGTGCCTCTATTCTTCATATATCGTAGTATCTTCTATGCCTGCATCACGGAGTGCTTCCTTACGCTCTACGCATGTTCCGCACTTACCGCAATGGTGTTCTCCTCCCTTGTAGCATGACCACGTCTTACCATAGTCTATGCCGAGTTTTTTACCGCGCATAGCAATGTCGGTCTTTGTGATATCGGTATATGGAGCAAGGATGGTGAGATTCTCGTAGGTACCTGCGCTAACGGCTTCACTCATTGCACTGACAAACTCCGGACGGCAGTCGGGATATATGGCATGATCACCACCATGGTTGGCCATCATGACATGCTTCAGTCCATTGCTCTCGGCTATGCCGGCGGCTATAGCGAGCATTATTCCGTTGCGGAATGGCACCACGGTTGACTTCATGTTCTCATCGGCATAGTGTCCTTCTGGAATCTCCTCACCACCAATAAGCAACGATGACTTAAAATATTGCTGCATGAAAGCCAATGGGATAATGAGATGCTTCACACCTAACTGTTCGCAGTGATACTTGGCACATTCTATTTCCTTGGCATTATGCTTGCTGCCGTAGTCAAAACTTACGGCTATTGCTATGCGTTCCTTGTATTCATATAGCATGGTGGTGGAATCCATACCACCACTGAGAATTATAACACTATCTTTCATTAGGATTGATGAATTTAAGTGGTGAAGAATTGTAAAGTTGTAACTCCAAAAGCTGCCTGGCAAAGCAAGAATGCATGGCTGAATATCGGAAATCTTAATTAAAGAAAGTCCAGTTGAGTCCGAATCGCAATATACGCTCATTGAGCGGATGATGTGGCGTAAGGAAATAGCGTCTGTTGCCTGAACCGGCATTGACATGACTCATCATGACAAAGAACCTACACTGCTTCAAGCGGAAATTACAGTACACATTGACCAACGGATAATTACCCACCTTGGTCTTTACTTCTGCATTCTCCTGCACTGCATACTGGGAGAGCTGAGGTACGTACTCTGGAGCATTGTACTCTGTGAAGTATCGCACGTCCGCACCGAAATGCACGTTCAAGACTCTGGCTATACGGAAATTCAGATAGAGGTTTGACCACACATTGAGCGCCGGCACCGGCAATATATCGTCGTCTGTACTCTTCTGATATGTAATACGATTTTCCCAGTTAAGTATTCCTATGCGGAAGTCCTGCTGTAACTCTAACGTAAACAGGCTGATATTCTTGGATGACTGCCTGAAGTCGGCAGTATAGCCCGTTATATTTCCATCATCATCACGGTTATAGCCTACGCCAAGATATGTAAGATTCTGGAAGTTGTCGTATGCCGCACGCAACTTAGTATGCGTACGACTAAGTGAGAACGAGCCCTCGATATGTGTCTGCATCTGTTTTGCAAAATCATCGTGCTCCCACCAGAAGTGCTTGGAATGATACGTACACTTATAGAACGATGGGGCGAGAAGATGATAGAATGCCTTCAACGATACATTGACAGAGTCGTGTTTTGAGAGACGAAGGTTAAGGTCTCCGTCTGCATCTATCTGAACGTCACCCATGTCTGCACCCAAGACAGCAAATTCTCCTGTCACGTTATAGTGCAGCGTGTTACCGGTTGACTTTATCAACTGTCCACCTATGCTAAGATTATTCTCTATAAAGCTTTCCATGGCATCAACGCCGGAAGCCGGCAGTGTGAAACGACGGAAATCATGGGCAGCAAACAATTTTGCTCCCATCGGTACGTACTTGTTCAATCCTTCGTGCAGACTGACCGCGAGAACATTACGCAAGTTAAGGTATGTGGTCCTATCATATATAGAATCACCACGCGCCCTGTCTGTCCCTACAGCATACCTGTTAAGATAGAAATCCGTAGGCGACTTGTAAGCTATGTAGGTATGGCGATAGTTATCAAGCGTCACTGTATGGATGAAACTCGTAACTGGAACATATTCATCCTTGGTCCACGATGTGTCAACCGCCATTGTATCGGCATTCGCCAAAAGGCTGTCGCGCAACTGACGTTTCTGCTCTGCCATGCGCTTAATGACCTCCTTGACTGAGTCAGTAGGCAGATCGCCTACCACTTGTGCATCGGAAGGACGACCTGACATCTGTGCTTTCGACATTACGGCGGTTTTATCGCCTGCTGCACGTCTTGTCTCTTTCTCCTTCTCCGCCTTTTCCTTCTCTGCCTTTATGGCAAAGCGACGTGCTTCTTTCTCTTGCTCAGTCATAGGTACTTTGCGATAAAAGCCTATATTGTAGCGATGAGAGAAGTTTGCATGGAAAGCATCAGTACGATTCCAGTTATCTGAAAGGTAAACCGGTATCTCGTTTGTGGAATAAGTCTCTGTCGTTGCCTCTGGATGCACTACATAGTCATCATTGGTAATGCCACCATTCTCGGTCGTCTTCATGTGATCAAACGACAATGACAGATGTGCCTGATAGCGCTCACCTATATATGAACCCCACATCGTATAGTCAAACAATGCAGTTGACTGGCTCTGATAGTATCCACGGCCATATACATAGTCGAACTTCAAGCCAAAACCTGCCTCCTTGTTCACGTTAGTGGCAAAGAGTGCCTTAAGGTGATCTTCACCATCAGTACGGTCACCACATGTATTGAAGGTAAGGTTCGTTATCGGTGACAGGGTATTAGTGTAACGAAGATCTGAAGGTGCCGTAACGAAAAAGTCATAAGGCTCCAACATCTCAAACAAAGGCGCATAGTCACGATCGGTAGCTATACGCGATATGCGCGGAGCGCCGAGATTACCCGTCGTATTGTATTCTCCATATTTTCCTGTCGTAAATATAGAGTTCATAAACAGATGCTGGACCGTATCGGGTTCTTGCTCCGTCATGTCGCCAAACAATCCGTCTATAGTCCACACACGAAGTCCCTTTGGCACTTCCTTATGACTTGCCTTCAGAGAATCTGCCGCATTGCGATTTGGATTAAACGTATTATCGACAACGGAGAAGCCGTCATCATAATCATTTACCTGTGCAAACGTCACGCCGCACATCATAAATGACATTATAAACAGAAGTATTTTCTTCATCTATTACCTCAGCATCACCTACTTATTTTTTCATTCTAAGCATACATTCCGACATCTTCACTACTACTGCGATGACCACAATAATAACTCCCATCAACTCTATCCTTGAGTTGCTGCGATACCATACGCCATACGTATATAGCAGTCCGCCTGCAATTGCCAGTATAATAAAGCACCAGTTAAGTATCTGACGTATCTTGAATATTACGTCATGCTTTACTTCTGGTTCACCATATCGGCGGCGATGTCTTATCTCTATGCCTTCTTCTTCCTGTACCATACAGTCTCTTCTCTTTTGGTGGGTTCTAAAAAATAATTACTCCTGAGAATCTGCCTTCTGGGCCTGCTTCAGAGTACGGGCTATCTGGGCAAATATCTCATCCTTACGATCGATGGTCTTCATGCGGAACTTCTTTATGCCTCCCACACGGAAACCATCCTTTTTCTTATTGAGCGCTACGTCATCACTCAGCATGTCTTCTGCAGGGAACTGTCCGCCTCCCGAACGATCAGCTTCATAAATGTAGCTCATGTTCTTCATCACCACTTCGCAACGTCCATCTATGCAGTACACTAGCAGGTGATATGCAAACTCTGCCTGGTCTAATACCAGCGAAGTGTTCTGGAACACTAGTTTCTCTACGAAACGCGCACCAATCTGATGTTCCTCCTCGTTAATGGCTGCCACACGACTCTTTTCTGTCTGCTTTTCGCCCTTGCTCATCTTCTGCAGGAAGCCAAGCATCACGTCATATATCTCCTTGGCAGTCATGTCACCGGCATCGAAATACTTCTGCCATACTATCTTGCCTTCCACCTCAGGGCATGCTCCTGCAAGGTATTTCTTGTCGATAGGAGTCTTGTCTCTATCAAAAAGTCCACGACGTGGCTTCTCGTTCTGTGTCTGTGGTTCCTCTACCGGTGTAGTGAACTTTCCCTGTGCATTTGCCACAAGACACGCACACACAAAGAGAATAGTAAAGAATATCTTTCTCATATTTGTATCGTCCGTTTTTATTGACTTACTTTATATACATAAAATAAATATATGCAAGAATCGCTATCAGCACGACAGTGACGATGGTGCGGAACAGGCATCCTACGAATCGCTTCAACAGAATGAGGGCTATTATAATAGCAACGATAGCCACTGCATAGTATATCAGTTGATCTTCCATTTTCTTATTACAGTGTATTTATGATTTGTTGTCCTTGTTGATAACTTCCTTGAAATGCGATGGTATTGGAGTAGAGAACTCCATAGGCCTATGGGTCACTGGATGATAGAAGCACAGTACATACGCATGCAGGCACAACCTGTGCAAAGGATCGTCACCATTACCATACTTAACGTCTCCACAAACAGGATGTCCCATATCGGCAGTATGCACACGTATCTGGTTCTTACGGCCTGTCTCAAGCTTAAACTCTACAAGACTATGGGCTACAGAGCTATCCAACACACAGAAATGGGTAACTGCATACTTGCCTCCGTTATCGACAGGAGAGGAATATGTTATATATGCCTTATTATCCTTCAGCCAGTTGGCTACGGTACCAGTCTGTTCTTCATATTCACCGGAACATAGAGCAACATAGCGACGGTCGAACACTATATCGTGCCATTCATGCTCCAGTATCTGCTCCGTCTCCATGTCTTTGGCATATATCATCAATCCAGAAGTGTCTCTGTCAAGACGGTGTACTACATGGGCACGACATGGCTGGCGTGTCTTGGTAAAATATTCATCAAGAACGCTTTTGACATTGAGCGTAGAATGACCTGCCGCCATTGAGAGTATGCCGGGTTTCTTCTCTATCACTATTATGTACTGGTCTTCATAGACTATGCTGACATAACGGCTTTTGAACGTATCGTTCTTCTTTGATTTGCTTACACTGATCCTGGAACCAGGCTTCAACGGAAAGTCATATTGGGTAATGACCCTGCCGTCAACCTTCACTCCCCTGCCTCGCAGCGTATCCTTTATCTTGTTCTTGCTGCCTGGCAGTGTAGCGAGGAGATACTCCAGCAAAGGAGCTTCCCTGTCAACCGTATATTGCTTGTATTCTCTTAGTCTCGGATTATATGGCATACTGAAAGCCTTTACCTGTTTTTACTAATTCTTTTCGTATGTTGCAAACACCTCGCTTACGGTATTCACTTCAAGCATAGACACACCAGCAGACTTGTCTGATATACCGATGTTCATGTGACCAGAAAGATATGTAACCTTATCATCCTGACCTATCAGACCTTGTTCATACAGTTTCTTCACCGTATTGAAGAACATCTTGTCAAGCTCGTCCTGCTTTGGATACGTAGCCACTACGCCGTATGACAAAGCCAACCAGCGCTGCAACTTCTCTTTCTTACAGATTGCAACGATTGGGTTAGGACCACGATATGCGGCCAGCGTCCTTGCGTCATCACCCGTACCTGAATCAGTAAGGATACACTTTACGCCAAGTTTCGCCGTCGTCTCTATCGCTGCCTTACAAAGGAAATCACGCAGATTAGTGTCTGCACCGTCAACGTCAACCTTTGGCAGGTGCAAGCGGCGGTCTGCCTCAGCCTGCTCTGCTATCTTAGCCATAGTCTTTACGGCCTCTATTGGGTATGCACCGCTTGCAGTCTCACCTGAAAGCATCAGGGCATCAGTATTATGGAATACCGCACTTGCGATATCACTGACCTCCGCACGTGTCGGACGTGGGTTCTTAATCATAGTATGCAGCATCTGGGTAGCCACGATAACTGGCTTCTTCCTGAACACGCACTTCTTGATTATCATGCGCTGTATGCCTGGTATCTTTTCTGCAGGAATCTCTATGCCCAAGTCACCACGAGCCACCATTATGCCATAGCAGTGGTCAAGAATCTCGTCGATATTGTCTACGCCCTCTTGGTTCTCTATCTTTGATATGATCTTGATGTCTGAATTATGCTCGTCAAGTATCTTCTGTACTTCCAGTAAGTCTTCCTTCGAACGTACGAAAGAGTGTGCAATGAAGTCTATGTCCTCCTCTATGGCCAGCAGGATGTTGCGCTTATCTTTCTCCGTAAGGGCAGGCAAGTCAATATGTTCACCTGGGACATTGACAGACTTGTGCGAACCAAGTTTGCCATTATTCATAACCTCAACAGTCAGTTTGCTGCCATCGTTAGCAACCACCTGCATGTCAAGTTCGCCGTCATCAAAGAGTATATCGTCACCGACCTTCACATCCTTGCATATGTCAGCATACGACAGACAGATAGTATCATGCGTAGTGTCATGTTCCGCGTCTCCCACTATAGCCACCTTTTCACCAGTCTTATACTCTATAGGAGCCTTCGCACCGGTAGTGCGGACCTCCGGGCCCTTTGTATCTATAAGTATTCCAAGTTTTGGAGACACTGCACGCACATTGCGTATAATGGTCCTAAGTCCCTCGGGAGTGGCATGAGCCGTGTTCATTCTGATAACATTAACTCCTGCATCATAGAGTTGCTGGATAAACTCAACCTCACAGCGTAGGTCACTAACCGAAGCTACTATCTTTGTCTGTTTCATAACGTATATTGTGTGTATATTTTTCCAATGGGTCTAAAACAGTGTGCAAAGATACGTTTTTTTCGGCAAAAAGCCAAATAAATTGCTAAAATATGCGAAAATTTAAGAAAAGAAGTAGTTTTTTTTTGAAATATTTTGTTTTATTCGAATTATATTGTTACTTTTGCAATTGCTATGTCGAGATTACAATTTCGAAAAGCCTTAAACTTAAAACAAAACGTAAAGCACAACCTAAGGTCTTCGGTGACTAACCAAGTTTCCTTAACATCATACTATGAGCAATAATGTCATATCGCATATTGGTGTAGTGGACAGCATCGCAGAGGGGATGGTGTGTGTACGTATTGTGCAGAGTAGCGCATGCAGTGCATGTAAGGTGGCTTCTTATTGCAACTCTGCCGAGAGCAAGGAGAAAATCATCGAGGTCCGATGCTCTGACGCAGACAGTTACGCCGTTGGTCAGGAAGTGACGGTGATGGCAGACTACTCTGTGGGAGCCAAAGCCGTTGTCATAGCTTTCGTGATTCCTATAATAGCAATCTTCGCCACGATAGTGTTATTACTAATGGCTGGCACGACTGAAATCACGGCAGCAATAGGCGGACTATGCATCATGATACCTTACTATATCATATTATATGTTATGCGTAAGCGTATAGAAAAGGTGCTCACATTCTATATAAAGAAACAGATGTAACGATAGGAGTCTGCGAATCACTCCCATACATAGGAGAAAGACCAATTCTACTGATAGAGAAAACAACAAATAATAAAAATAAAACTAAAAGATACCATTATGAGCTTAATTTTATCATCAGTGTTGACTCTTGGCGTAATAGCAGTCGTCGCAGCAGTGATTCTGGCTTTCTGCGCTAAGAAGTTCGCTGTAGAGGAAGACCCTCGCATAGGGCTGATTGCCGCCATTCTGCCACAAGCCAACTGTGGCGGATGCGGTTTCCCTGGTTGTTCCGGGTTTGCCGCTGCTCTCGTAAAATCCGCTACCGAGAAAGGCAATATCGACGGATTGAGTTGTCCTGTCGGCGGAGCTGAGGTTATGGATCAGGCTGAGGCAATAATCAGTTCTGCAGGTGAAGGTAGCGCACCAGCTGCTAAGGAAACAGGCGCTACTAAGACCGAAGGCAGCAAGAGCAATGCTCCGAAGGAACTGAAACCAATGTCAACAGACCTTAAGCCTTTCGTCGTTCCGGAGATTGACTACTCTGGTCCGAAGGCTAATCCTGTTCCTACCATCAAGTGCGGTCCTAAACCAGCAATACTGCCAGCTAACTGGCCTGTCAGCGCTGAAAATACAAACAAATAACAAACCTGTCATCAAACAATGAAATCAAAAACATTTAGAATAGGTGGCATACACCCCGCAGAAAACAAGCTGAGCAATGATGCCGTCACACAGCCCGCACCATTGCCAAAGCAGGCAGTGTTCTCATTAAGCCAGCATATCGGTGCACCTGCAAAAGCTATCGTCAAAGAGGGCGACAAGGTGAAGGTGGGCACTATGATTGCTGAAGCCGGAGGTTTTGTCTCAGCAAATATATTCTCTTCTGTATCTGGTACCGTCATCAAGGTTGGCGACACCATTGACGTATCTGGCGCCATGAAGCCATGTATCACCATTCAGGTGGAAGGCGACGAGTGGGAAAGCTCTATCGACCGTTCTGAAAAGATAGAGCGACTTGACCGTCATCCTGAACTGACTCCAGAGGAGATCGTCAACCGCGTTAAGTATGCAGGTGTCGTTGGTATGGGCGGCGCATGCTTCCCTACACACGTTAAGCTCATGCCTCCTCCTGGAGCCAAGGCTGACTGTGTAATCATCAACGGCGTAGAGTGTGAGCCTTACATCACGTCAGACTATCGTCTGATGATGGAAAAGCCTGACCAGCTCATCGAGGGCCTGAAAATCCTCATGGCTGCCGTAAAGGTCAACAAGGGATATATCGGCATCGAGGACAACAAGCCTGCTGCCATCAAACTTCTTACGGAGAAGACCGCAACATGTTCCAACATCGAGGTCGTACCTCTGCAGAAGAAATACCCACAGGGCGGTGAGAAACAACTTATCGACGCTGTGATACGTCGTCAGGTTCCTGCACCACCTGCCATACCTATCAATGTAGGCGCAGTGGTTCAGAATGCCGGCACTGCAGTTGCAGTATATGAGGCAGTAATGAAGCACAAGCCTCTCTTTGAGCGTTACACTACCGTCACCGGTAAGCAACTGAAGGAGCCTAAGAACTTCCTCGTGCGCATGGGCACATCGTTTGAAGATCTCATCAACCTCTGCGGCGGCATGCCGGAAGGCGACAACAAGGTTCTCGCTGGCGGACCTATGATGGGACGTGCCGTGACATCTATCAGCGTAGCCGTAGGCAAGGGACAGAACTCTATCACCATTCTCAGCGGAGAGGATGCACTTCGCAAAGAGCCACAGCCATGCATACGTTGTGCCAAGTGCGTAAGCGCATGTCCAATGGGACTGGAACCATTCCTGCTTGCAAAGGGTTCCGCAATGGAGAAATGGGAACTCATGGAGGAGCAGATGATTACATCTTGTATAGAGTGTGGTTCCTGCCAATTCACTTGTCCTGCACACCGTTACCTGCTTGACGACATACGCAAGGGTAAGCAGACCGTCATGGGCATCATACGTAGTCGCACCGCTCCTGCACCAGCAGCAACAAAACCTGCACCAGCCGCTGGCGGAGCACAGAAAGCTGCACCTATGTCAACAGCCGAGAAACCATTCGTAGCTCCCGACATAGACTTCTCCGGTCCAAAGCAAAACCCTATACCAGAGATAAAGTGCGGACCTAAGCCTGCCATCACTCCAGCCAACTGGCCGAAGTAATCAGGCGAAAAGGTAACAGTGAATTAAGATAAACGTAAAAGATAACTATTTAAAACGACAATAGAAAAATGGGAAAACTAATCGTTTCTCTCTCGCCACATGCCCATGGCAATGACTCCGTGGAGAAGAATATGTATGGTGTGGTTATAGCATTGCTGCCAGCACTGCTCGCCTCATTCTATTTCTTCGGACTGGGTTCTCTCATCGTTTGCCTTGTGAGCGTGGCAGCCTGCATGTTTTTTGAGTGGGCTATATGTAAAGGTCTTCTTAAAAGGGAGCCTACACTGCTTGACGGTTCAGCACTCGTCACCGGTCTGCTGCTTGGCATGAACCTGCCTTCAAACTTCCCTCTGTGGATGATTATCGTTGGTGCCCTCATCGCCATCGGCGTGGGTAAGATGACATTCGGCGGCATAGGTCAGAATCCTTTCAACCCTGCACTCGTAGGTCGTTGCTTCCTGCTCGTCAGCTTCCCTACAGCCATGACATCATGGCCTACAGAAGGACAGTGGACCACATATACAGACGCACAGACAGCAGCTACGCCTCTGGCACTTATGAAGCAGGCTATCAAGGGCGACAGCAGCGCATTGGAGCAGTTGCCTTCTGCATGGGACATGTTCCTTGGAAACGTCAATACAGGTGCAGGTACCATCGGTGAGATATGTGCACTCGCACTGCTCCTCGGACTCGCTTTCATGCTTTGGCGCAAGATCATCACATGGCATATCCCTGTATCAATCATCGGTACGGTATTCGTCATTGCCGGACTGTTGTACTTGTGCGACGACAAGCAGTTTGCCGATCCATTCCAGGTGATATTCTCTGGTGGACTTATGCTCGGTGCTATCTTCATGGCAACAGACTATGTGACATCTCCAATGACTCACAAAGGTCAGCTTATCTATGGTATAAGCATCGGCTTACTTACAATCATCATCCGTAACTGGGGTGCATATCCAGAGGGTATGTCGTTCGCCATCCTTATCATGAACGCATTCACACCTCTTATCAATATGTATGTTAAACCAAAGCGCTTCGGCGAGGTGCCTGTAACAAAATAAACAAGGAGGATTATCACTATGCAGAAATTAAAATCAAATATGCCTAACATGGTGTGTGTGCTGACTGTAGTAGCAGTCCTCTGCGGCGGCATTCTCGCATACATCTATGACCTTACAGACGCTCCGCGCAAGGCAGCTGCCGAAAACGCACTCAATGCAGGCATAGAGCAGGTAATGGGTGGCAAATGCACCGTTGCCGATAAGAAAGAGGTCAAGCGCACCGTTGACGGTAAGCAACTTACCTATATCATCTACCCTACCGACAAAGGTACGGCCGTACAGTCAACCGACCCTAACGGTTTCGGCGGCAACCTTACCGTTCTCGTAGGCTTCAACGAGGCAGGCGACATCCTCGGCTACACAATACTCGAGACAGCAGAAACTCCTGGTCTCGGTGCAAAGGCCGACACTTGGTTCCAGTCTGCCGAAAACGGTGGCACGAATCCTAAGGCAAGCATCATTGGCAAGAATCCAGAGACAGCAAACCTTAAGGTGTCAAAGGACGGCGGCGACATCGATGCCATAACAGCCTCTACCATCACTTCACGCTCTTTCCTGCGTGCCGTGCAGCAGGCTTACAATACTTACAAGGAGAACAAATAAAACAAAGGAGGACTACATATTATGAGTAAATTCGGAATAATAATGAACGGCATCATAAAGGAGAACCCTACCTTTGTACTGATGCTCGGCATGTGTCCTACACTTGCCACCACCACCAGCGCCATCAACGGCTTGATGATGGGACTCGCAACAATGGCTGTGCTTATATTCTCTAATATAATCATATCTGCCATCAAGAATCTCACACCCGACATGGTGCACATTCCTGTATATATCGTCGTCATTGCAACACTTGTGACGATTGTCCAGTTCTGCCTTGCGGCATATATGCCAGAGGTAAACAAATCTCTCGGACTGTTCATACCACTTATCGTGGTAAACTGTATCATACTTGGCCGTGCAGAATCCTTTGCTGGCAAGAACACCCCTATCGACTCTGCCCTTGACGGCATTGGCATAGGACTTGGCTTCACCATCGGACTCACCCTGCTTGGCATCTGCCGTGAGCTGCTTGGCAACGGCACCGTATTCAACTTCCGAATCATCCCTGAGGATTTCGGTATGTTGCTCTTCGTGCTGCCTCCAGGAGCATTCCTCACACTCGGCTTCATCATCGCAATTATTAACAAATTCAAGAAAGCATAAGACTTATGGAGTATCTACTTATATTTATCGCTGCGATATTTGTTAATAATATCGTACTCAGCCAGTTCCTTGGCATCTGTCCGTTCCTCGGCGTCAGCCAGAAGGTGAACACATCGCTTGGCATGTCAGCAGCAGTGGCATTCGTCATGTTGCTTGCCACACTCGTTACATGGTGTATACAGATGTATGTGCTCAACCCACTGGGACTGGAGTTCCTTCAGACACTTTCATTCATACTCGTCATAGCAGCACTCGTACAGATGGTCGAGATCATACTTAAGAAAGTATCTCCTCCACTCTATCAGGCTCTCGGAGTATTCCTGCCACTTATCACCACCAACTGCGCCGTACTCGGTGTAGCCATTTCCGTGATACAGAAGGACTACTCACTGCTTATGTCGTTAGACTATGCCATAGCCTCTGCATTGGGTTTCGGACTTGCACTGGTACTCTTTGCCGGACTTCGTGAGCAGCTTGAGTTTGCCAACGTGCCTAAAGGCGTCAAGGGTATTTCTATCACCCTTATCACAGCATCGCTCCTGTCACTTGCCTTCATGGGCTTCAGTGGCGTTGACGGAGGTCTGAAGCAACTCTTCGGAATAAACTGATATTATTGTGGGAAGTCACATTCCCACCCTTACATAATAGAGACATACCTGTGTCTCTCGAATTATGAGCACAGGCTTATTTGTGTTTGTGTTGTTGTCTCCTCTCGCCGTGATGGCGAGGGGAGATTTTCTTTTTCCCTATCGTGCCCCTGACTTATTCTATCACACATCAACTATATGCCTAAACGAATCAGGCGGGAACCCACTTTTATTGTAAGTTCCCTCCCAAAGCTTATATTCTTTTTAATAAGTAAGAATTATATGGAAAAACATTTGAATTACAGACTTGACATATAGATAGCAAACAAGATCCGCTACAATGAATTTTAATTGTTTTTCTTGAAACGAATTACCATGATTAACCGTAATTCTGAAGAAACGAATTATTCTCGCTCGGCACGCAGTGACGCTTTGCTTGCAAAGAATTATTTTTAATTTTGTCACGAATAATAATAATTATGTTTCCCCCAATTATAAAAATTAGAATTAAATTAAAATAATTCGTTTCCCCCAAAAACATCGCGCTTAGGCTTTAGAAACGAATTATCCTGATTTATTCTAATTGTACTTTTTAATTCTGATTCATGCACTTACTTAATAAAAAAACATTGCAATTCGCTAATATTCCTATTCTCTGCTTTATTTTCCTTATTACAGTATGTCAATGCTACTAAAATCATACCCCTTGAAAGATTAATAAGAACAAGTCTTGTAAATACTTTACCACAGTATTTTTTCCTTTAAAAGAGTGATTATAAAAAAAAATCTCAGAAATATTTGTAAGAATAAAAAAAAAACTATACCTTTGCAATATCTCCCACGCCAAAGATGTCTTTCAAGGCATTGGGGAAAGGCAAATCCAGAGTGATGGAACACATGTCTGATAATACAGACTACATAGCCGCAAGGGGAGATTACATATATGGAAAAGGCGTTTATCACGCTTTGTTCTCTGACTATCTGAAAGCGTAGGAAACTTATCAAATTCGTCAAGGGACATGGCAACGGTAGATGCCCATGGGTATGATTTCATGCAAGCCCTTATTGTTTCGTTTTCATAATAATGTACGTATATATTTTCGCACACGAGTTATGAAATACGTGTACATATAAATAAGGCGCAGGCATTATCATATCGGCGTGGGGGTCTTAGGTTGCTCGTTCTGACGAATTGGGCAATTCCTACGGCCTCAGATAGTGGAGCGAGCAACGGGTACAGGCTCCACGTCTTTTTTGTTTATGTCAGTAACCTTAATCTTACTATTAACCACACCAAATCAGAGAGTCTATAGGTGTAACATTAAAATAAACTATGAATAGACTGTCGATAACTTTGGGACTTTCTTTACTCTCCTCACTCGCTATCAGCGCACAAAGCGTTGACTATTCCGTTGTATCAGTAAAAGAGGAATCAGGCATTAACTTTACTAAAATAACCAACGACAACGACGCTGTATGCATGCCTGCCGTAAGGCGCAGGGCAAGCGGCTGCGAATGGTTCTCTAACAGGATTCTCGGCATATCGGTAGATGGAAACGACATAGCCTTCGTAGCAGAGCGCAACAACTCAACCAACATCTTTATAAAGGACCTCACGAAGCAGGGCGGAGCGATACAGCGTACCCACCGCCAGCACGTGGTGGACTTCAACTATTCGCCTGACGGCAAATACATCTGTTTCTCTGAAATAAACGGCAAGACCACGCAACTATACCAAACTGATGCGAAGAATGGCTACGTATGCCGCCAGATAACAAGCGGAGCGCAGGACTACAGTCCGATATACTCCAATGATATGAGCCAGGTATTCTTCGCACGCAGCGAGGCTAACAGCACAAGTATATGGAGTCATAACATCAAGGACAACTTCCTGTCAACATACACCATCGGCATGAACCCGTTCCCATTGTCAGACAACAAATCGGTAATATGTGCCCGCAGCAACGACGAGGGGCGTTCAGAGATATGGAGAGTAAACGTAGAGACAGGCATTGAGGAGTGTATCGTTACTGACGGCATGCGCAGTTTTACATCGCCCGTAGTATCGCCTGACGGTAACTGGATATTGTTTGTCGGCAGCAACAAACTTGACAACGGCACACGCAACGGCTACAGCAACACCGACCTGTTCGTTTGCCACCTTGACGGCTCACAACTAACTCAGCTCACCTATCATGCTGCAGACGACATCAGTCCTGCATGGAGCAGAGACGGACAATACATCTACTTCATCTCACAACGTGGCAGCGCAACAGCCACTGCAAATATATGGAGAATTAACTTTAATCTGAAATAACTCATCGTCAAAGATTTGTATCTATGAAAAATAACGTCTTGCAAACATTGTCTATATTGTTTTTAGCTGTGTGTTTCATGTCTGTTGTTTCATGCGACAAAAACGATGACAATTATTCAGACTATGACTCTTCTGACGGAGGCATAACGTATGTTGCCAAAGATGTATTCAAGCTGAATGGAAAGACTTACTACTATTGGTGTAATAGTCTTTTTACATCTTACTCTTTTACGACAAAATCTAATGGTGAGCTTGACGATGACTGCTATTTTCAAGTGCTTGCACAAGATGTTCCGTTCACTTATGGTGCTGATGATGCAAAATATTCCGTGGTCTTTAACTTTAGTTTCAAATCTTTTGACCCGTTGACAGCAAAAAGCGGTACGGCATTGACAGCCATTCCTGACGAGAATATAATGCACATAAAAAATATATTATATGTAACAGAGGAATATACATCCGCAGAATATGCTAGAACACAAGAAAGAAGCAAATTCTACAATTTGAACTTACCGTTAAATGGAAAGATACAATTCGTCTCATACAAGAATAACTATATAACACTGTCATTTAACAATGTCACCTTCACATTTGACAAAGACCTTTATCAAAACTACTATTCAGAATACAGCAATCACTCTTTCACAGACAACACAGTGACCATTAATGGCCAGATTCGTTTCGAGAATCGCAATTCTTATTAGTATTAATCATAAAAAACAAACAAGATTATGAAAAAAACATTATTCATGTTCGCGGCATTGGTAATGCTGGCAACAAGTGCATCTGCACAGTTCTCTAACTCAAAGTCTTCAAGAGCAAGTTCTGATGATTCAAGGGGTGCAATTGGAGTTAACGTATCATTGGCAACAGGAGACATTGGTACAATAGGTTTTGGAGCGAAAGCACAGTACCGTTTCATTGACCAATTCCGTGGTGAGGCATCTTTTAACTATTTCTTGAAGAAAGATTATGTCTCATCATGGGATGTTAACTTAAACTTCCACTATCTTATCCCTGTAGCAAACAGCATTAAAGTTTACCCGCTTGCTGGTGTAACGTACAAGCGTGTTATAACTGACACAGAAGGTGCAATTGAAGATGCATTAGGTGATTGGTATGATTTATATAGAGCCTACGGCTCTGGCTCGTCGTCATCATTTTCTTCCTCATCTGACAGTTCTAACTCTACAGGTAAATTCGGTGCAAATCTCGGTGCAGGCGTAGACTTTGATTTGTCTGACAGTTGGAAACTTAACTTTGAGACTAAGTATCAGCTTATCAGTGACTACGGTCAGGTTGTCTTCACTGTTGGTGCAGCATATAAGTTCTGATGCCTATGAAGAAGTATCTATACAATATTGCGATGGTGGTAATAGTTGCCACCATCGCAATATCACTGACATCGTGTGAAAAAGACAGTGAAAATTATGGCAGTAAAGAGGAAAACAATTACCCTAGTGAAGAAAACGATAATGTGTCTTATCCAAACAGACTCGATGTAAGTTGCAATGGTATAACTTTTTCTTTGATTAAGGTCAAATGTGGCACTTTTCTAATGGGAAGTGATAACGGTCCACATAACTCAAATATGGTTAACATCCAAGAGCCTGTTCATCAGGTTACTTTGACACATGATTACTATGTTGGAGAAACTCAAGTGACCCAAGAACTTTGGCAAGCAATAGAAGGAACCAACCCCTCTGAATATCCAGGGGAACATCATCCTGTTGAGACTGTAAGCTGGAATAATTGCCAAGACTTTATATCAAAACTGAATAAACTAACAGGAATTGAATTTCGCTTACTCACAGAAGCCGAATGGGAATTCGCTGCGCGAGGAGGAAACCTTAGCAAAGGTTATATTTACAGTGGAAGTAATAATTATAATGAGGTTGTTGCACAGGGAAGCACCACTAAAGACGTAGCTACCAAAAAGCCTAATGAATTGGGACTGTATGATATGTCAGGTAATGTTGCAGAATGGTGTCAAGACTGGTATGACCAGTATAATAGTGCTCCACAAATTGACCCCAAAGGTCCTGTTTCTTCATCTTATGGGCGTGTTACAAGAAATGGTTCTTTTCAAGATCCATGGCAAATTAAGACCGTTTTCTACCGTAACTATGGGTCTCCGAACCTAAAAAGCAGACTAGTGGGATTTCGACTTGCTGTGACTATACCTAATTCTAGTGAAGAAAAAGATAATGAGGAGATAATATCCAGTAATGTAGATAGTTATGAATCTGTAGATTTAGGATTGTCTGTAAAGTGGGCAACGTGCAACGTAGGCGCGGAGAAGCCGGAGGACTTCGGCGACTACTTCGCATGGGGCGAGACTGCACCGAAGAGCGACTACAGCTGGTCAACCTACAAGTTCACCACTGACGGCGGCAGCACCTTCACCAAATACACAGGCAGCGACAAGACCGTGCTTGACGCAGCGGACGACGCGGCCACAGCCAACTGGGGCAGTGCATGGCGTATGCCTACCATTGAGGAAATGCAGGAATTGCTTGACAACTGCACATGGGAGTGGCAGGCAGCAGGCAACACCACCTTTGGCGGCGTTGCGGGCTACAAGGTGACGAGCAAAAAGACAGGCTACACAGACAAGTATATTTTCCTGCCAACCTCGGGCTTCCGTGACGGTGCCACGCTCCACTACAGCGGCTTCTGTGACGATGCCACGCTCCACTACGGCACCTTCTGGTCGGCCACGCTCTACGCCGACGACGCGGAGCGCGCGTACGGCCTGGGCTTCCGCTCGTGGTACAAGCTCTGGGGCCACGCCTGCCGTTTCCTCGGCAAGGCAGTGCGCCCAGTCTGCCCGTAGCCAGCCTTCGCCACTCAAAAAGCACACAGAGCGGACATCCAAGTAACAACGTGCGTAAAAACAAAGAAACCGCCAAGCATAATTAGAGCTTTCTATGTTAAAATCCAAATATTTTGACCATTATTTTTAATATTATACTGATAATCTATAATTCGGATTGTAAACTTGCTTGTTCTTGACCATGGAGGTGACGGTATGGAGCAGTTTGTTCTTGACGTTGTTCATCACCACAGGCATCTTTTT
Organism: Prevotellaceae bacterium UBA3849; assembly: GCA_002392645.1. Taxonomy (GTDB): domain Bacteria; phylum Bacteroidota; class Bacteroidia; order Bacteroidales; family Bacteroidaceae; genus Prevotella. The sequence continues at coordinate 3,405 of DGHL01000014.1, read as the reverse complement.
ACCTCGTGCTATCAGGCGCTGGTAGTACTGGGCGATGACAGGATTGAAACGAACGGCAGCCAATTAAGCAAGTTTTAAATTAATAACATTTACAAAATATCAATGCTATGAAGAAGTATCTATACAATATTGTGATGGTGGCAATAGTTGCCACCATCGCAATATCACTGACTTCGTGTGAAAAAGACAGTGATTTAGAAATGTCCGACCTTGAAGGAGCATGGAAACTGCAGAGCTCAAGCGGTTATGGAATGACCATTCAGAATGACGAGGAAAATTGGGAATATTGGAAGTTTACCTCAAACGGGACAATCCTTGATGTTCAACATAAAAACGGAAATTATACCATACAAACATTAGAATATTGGGTTGACAGTAAGACACGAACTCTAAGTGCAAGACAGAAGTCTTATAAAACTACGAAAACATACAGCATACCACTTACAGGAACGACAATAGGATATGAAATAGTAGAGAAAACAGACAACAAGATGACATTGCGTGCACTTGGAGCTACAGCAACCTGCGTTAGGGTCAGCGACAGCGAGTTTGAGCAAAAGTATGCAACTGTAATGAGTATCATCTCGTCACTTAGCTTGTACTGATTCGTAAAAAAGCCCGAAGAGGTTAATTGTCAATATAACGGCAGCCTTTATGCTGTCGTATAACCGTTTTTACGGTTCAATTTTGTTTATCACTTTTAGAGGATGGAGACTGTGAAGCCTTCATCCTCTTTTCGTTTATTAAGTTAATGACAGATGTTGTAAAAAATAATTCTTTGCAAGACCTCCACGAAGTGCCTGAGCACCTATGGAGCGCAAGAAAGCGTCACTGCGTGCCGAGCGATACTAATTTGTTTCCAAAAAACATCGCGCTTAGGCTTTAGAAACGAATTATACTAATTTATTCTAATTATACTTTTAAATTCTGATAATAGGAAACGAATTATTCTAATTAACCATAATTATTATAAATAAAATTCGTGACTAAATTAAAAATAATTCTTTGCAAGCAAAGCGTCACTGCGTGCCGAGCGAGCATAATTCGTTTCTAAAATCTACACTACGATGACTTGAAATTGTTTTTCTTGAAACGCATTACCATGATTAACCATAATTTGTTTCTAAAATCTACGCTGCGGCGATTTTTCACTTTGTCACCAAAAGAGACGTTTTGATTGCACTTTGACTTTTTGAAACAGTCAGGTTGAAAACGCAAAATAGAGAAAGAAAAGGCATTCCATTATTGATTGAAAGACCAAAAACAGGGGTTGAAAAGTAAAAGCTATCAAATTACATCGTGATTAGATAGCTTTTACAATGTAATATGATAGCTTTTACAACGTAAAACGGCACCTTTTACAACGCAATTTGATAGCTTTTACAAGCGAAAAAGCAGGTTACGAGAAAACCGTCTATTGAATATCAGAGAGTTACAACGTGCGCGAGAATCGCGTGTACGAAAATAATTTCCTTGCGATGGATTTTATCGCAAGGAAATCAAGGTTCGAAAAATCAAAGTGTAAGAAAATGCGCCAGAAAATATCAAAGTGTCAAAAGCAGATATAAAAACTTCCACACTTTACAATGCATCACATGCAAAGAGCCCTTCAGTCACTCAATCCACGCCATCTTTCTCCATTTGCTCCTTAGGCCAGTTTACGAGGTAGAGGGTTTCGGTAGCACGGGTGAAGGCGGTGTAAAGCCAATGGATGTAGTCTGGCGTCAGCATATCGTCAGTCATATAGCCTTGGTCAACATATACATGACTCCACTGTCCGCCCTGCGCCTTATGACACGTAACGGCGTAGGCAAACTTAATCTGCAGGGCATTGTAGTAACTGTCTTCCCTTACAGCCTTGAGACGGTCGGCCTTATGCGGCAAATGGTCGTAATCCTCCATCACGGCATCGAAGAGAGCCTTCTGACGGTCGGCGGTAAGCGCCGACGCCTCAGTCTGGAGCACGTCGAGCATGGCAGTCAACTGCATCTCATAGTCGTCATAGTCAGGGAAGCGCAACAAGAGATCGGCAAAACGGAAGCCATATAAATCGCGCACATTCCTGACCCTGCGCACCACGGCTATATCGCCATTGGCTATAAACGTAAGTCCCTTCTCCGACTGTACGTCATCGGGCACGGCAGTCTGCGCTGCGCCATTGTCTTTCTTGTCGTCAAAGTAATGGTTCTTCACCACCATTATACGGTCGCCGCTACAGAGTTCATCCTCATGGTCAACCACCCTTGCCCTTATACCATTATTATATATGTTAGCCCTCTTGTTACTACGTGTTATCACCACGGTATCGTCGAGCCCTACCCTATGGTAGCTGTCCTCCAGCGCCTCTATCAGTTCGTTGCCCGGCATCACCCTGATGTCGGCAAAACCACGAAAACGAATCTTAGGCAACTGCGTAATATCGTCGTGGGTAATGAGGCGACGTATCATGGTAGCATTCCATAGTATGCCCGAGGCCTGCTGTTGTCGCACCACCTCGCACATGTCGCAGTCGAACACCCTCAGTCCATAGCACTCCAACACATGGTTGCGCAAAGCGGGAGCCTCATCCTCGCCCACCGGTGGCAGCTGTGCGGTATCGCCGACAAGCATCATGCGACAGTTTCTGCCGGAATAGACATAAGTGACGAGGTCGTCAATCACGCCGCCACCGTTACCGTTGAACATCGGCATGCCGTCGGTGCGCACCTGTGGCATGGTACTGATCATCGAGGCCTCATCGACCACAAAGAGTGTATCGGTATGCAGATTCACGTCGAGGCTGAAATCTCCGCCTACGCTCTTCTGCCTGTAAATCTTACGATGTATGGTACTTGCCGGCCTGTCGCAGTTAAGCGACAGCACCTTGGCGGCGCGTCCCGTAGGAGCCAGCAGCACAACCTTCTGTTTCAGGTTCAGCAAAGCCTGCACCATGGCAGCCACCACGGACGTCTTACCCGTACCAGCCGAACCACGCAGCACCATTACAGGCCAGTCCATCGCTCCTTCACCCCTTGCTGCAAGGAAGGAGCAGAAACAATCTATCGCCCCAAGCTGATCTTGCGTAGGGGGCAATCCGAACTGTCGTAATATTATGTCTTCAAACTCCGTTGTTGTCATTAATCGCCTAGCTCTAAGGTGGGTTCTAAAAATTCCCACGAGTTAAATTAGTTAATTACATGAATAACATTATGTTATATTTTTGTTTTCTTTCGGTGCAAACTGTTAACTCCTGCGGTCACATAGCCCGCTATGCTCCCTTATCAGTTAATATTTTGCCCTCGAAACAAATTCAAAAATCTGACAGTGGGAATTATTAGAACCCACCTATAACTTTTTGTTCTTTTATTATTCGAATATAGAATGCAGCCTTTCGTTTAGGGAAAATTGTGTATAAAAGAGAAGGAG
>DGHL01000010.1 GCA_002392645.1 Prevotellaceae bacterium UBA3849 | reverse complement strand
CGCCAATTTCGACTGTCGCATCCGACTTTGCCATGACCAACAGACGGAACACCTCATTCATGGCAATCAGCATGTTTGATTTACCCGAAGCGTTTGAACCATAGAGGATGCCTAACTTATACAAGAACACACCATCAGCAACTTCGGTGACAAGTTCCGAAGATGGTCCTTTGGCCACAAAACTTAATTCTTGCTTGTCGCGAATGGAAAGGTAGTTCTTTACCCAAAAATCTCGTATCATATTGCAATATTTTATCTATTATCGTAATTTTACTACAAAAATACAAATAATTTTTAAAATGGACACCACATTTATCATTTATTTTCGTAATTATGATACGTTTTTATGTATATTTAACTATAAAATGGATGTCGAGATAGCAAATTAGCACCAGTTTATGCTCCGAAGTAGTTATCCGATAGCTCATTCCTTCTCTTTCACTTCAGCAACACGACTGAATTGGTAATAGTTCGCGATTCCCCTCTTGACGTATTCTCACGCGCGTAATATAAATTATGATGTTATCATCGTCCTCAAACTTATACCCCAAAGCCAGTTAGGTTGTTCAAAGTAAAACTGCGACAGACCGTCGCAGTTTATAATCTCCATCGAAGGAAGCATCCACTTTAAGTCATAATAACAACTCAAATTCTGCACATTTTAGTGATTTTTGCAGTTTCGTAAAGTTAAATGTGTTAAATCTTCGACTTTTTTATCGCTCATAGAATCTACGTCTTCACTTTTCTACCGTTTAACTGTAAAAGTACTGATAGATAATTAGTTATAGATACTCTGGCTGTTCCAACCTGCAATCTATAACAATTCCTGAAAGTGTAATCATTATAGGACAAAAAGCATTTGAAGGTTGTGAAGAACTAGTAGATGTTACAATCCTAGGAAAAAATCCTGCAACAATAGAGGCTGCTGACGCATTCTCTAACTATGATATCACTCTGAATGTTCCATATGGAAGCAAGGCAAAATATGAAGAAGCTGACTATTGGAAGGACTTTAAGGACATTGTAGAAACAGTGTCTGTTAGAGGTGATGTAAACCATGACGGTTCTGTCACCATGGCAGATGCAAACATGGTGGTAAACTATTTCCTTGCCACGGATAAGCCGGAAGGCTTTGACACGACGGCTGCAGATGTTAATGAAGATGGGTATGTTACCATGGCGGATGCCAACCAGATAGTGAATATATTCCTGAGTGGGGAACAGTGATTGACGGAAAGAAACAGAAATGAAAACACCTCACCTTACCGGGGCGAAAGCCACCCGGTAAGGTGAGGCGATTTTTATAATTACAGACAAACGAACAGATACCTATGAGAAAAGCAAACGAAACGCTAATTCCTAAAAAACATTAAATAAATGCTGGAATGTTTTGTAGTACGGAAAAACTTTTGTACTTTTGGAGGCAGATTATCTGACGGGAAGATTTAACAAAACCCATGTGTAACCTTAATCAAGCAAAGTAAGTACCTTAAACAATATAAACTTTATAAAAAGCTAAAACTATGAGAGTGTATCAAACTAACGAAATCAAGAACATCGCTCTGCTTGGCAACGATGGTTCAGGCAAGACAACACTTACAGAGTCGCTGCTCTTTGAGGCTGGCATCATTAACAGACGCGGAAGAATAACGCAGAAGAATACGGTGTCAGACTATTTCCCCGTGGAGCAGGAGTATGGATATTCTGTGTTCTCAACCGTTTACCATGTAGAGTGGAATAATAAGAAACTTAACATAATAGACTGCCCTGGTTCTGATGACTTCGTGGGCGCGGCACTTACGGCACTGGAGGTGACCGATACCGCCGTACTGCTCATCAACGGACAGTATGGTCCAGAGGTAGGTACGCAGAACCACTTCCGCTATACGGACAAACTGAAGAAGCCTGTCATCTTCCTCGTAAACCAGCTTGATGCAGAGAAGTGTGACTATAACAACACGCTGGAGCGACTGCAGGAGATTTACGGTTCGAAGGTAGTGCCTATACAATATCCACTTAACGAAGGTCCTGGCTTCAATGCGCTCATCGACGTATTGCTGATGAAGAAATACTCATGGGGCCCAGATGGCGGTGCTCCTACCATAGAGGAAATACCAGAAAGCGAAAAGGCAAAGGCCATGGAGATGCACAAGGCACTGGTGGAGGCTGCGGCAGAGAATGACGAAGGACTGATGGAGAAGTTCTTCGAGACGGAGACACTCAGCGAAGACGAACTGCGTGAAGGCATACGCAAGGGACTCGTGACACGCTCCATATTCCCTGTGTTCTGCGTATGTGCAGGCAAAGACATGGGCGTGCGCCGACTGATGGAGTTCCTGGGCAATGTAGTGCCTCATGTTGATGAGATGCCAAAGGTACACAACACACGCGGTGAGGAAGTGGCTATTGATGCCAATGGTCCGGAGTCGCTGTACTTCTTCAAGACCGGCGTGGAGCCACACATCGGCGAAGTACAGTATTTCAAGGTTATGAGCGGAAGCGTAAAGCCTGGCGATGATCTGACCAATGCCGACCGTGGCTCAAAGGAGCGACTGGGACAGATATTCGCCGCAGCTGGTGCAAACCGCATACCGGTTGACCAGATGGTGGCAGGCGATATAGGCTGTACGGTGAAGCTGAAGGATGTAAAGACTGGCAATACGCTGAACGGCAAAGACTGTGAGAACCGCTTCGACTTCATAAAATATCCGAACCCTAAGTATTCACGTGCCATCAAGGCTGTGAAAGAGGCTGATACGGAGAAGATGATGTCTGCACTGACACGTATGCGTCAGGAAGATCCGACATGGGTGGTAGAGCAGTCGAAGGAGCTGCGCCAGACGATAGTACGCGGACAGGGTGAGTTCCACCTGCGTACGCTGAAGTGGAGACTGGAGAACATAGACAAGATACAGGTGGAATACCTTGAACCACGCATACCTTACCGCGAGACCATCACGAAGAGTGCTGCGGCGGAATACCGTCACAAGAAGCAGTCGGGCGGCGCAGGACAGTTTGGTGAGGTTCACCTGATCGTAGAGCCATACGCAGACGGTATGCCAGACCCAACGACATATAAGGTGAACGGCACAGAGACTAAGATAAACATCAAGAGCCGTGAGGAGATAGACCTTGAATGGGGCGGCAAGCTCGTATTCATCAACACCGTGGTGGGCGGCGCCATTGATATGCGCTTCATGCCAGCCATACTGAAGGGTGTGATGGAAAAGATGGAGCGCGGTCCGCTGACAGGCTCGTATGCCCGTGACGTCCGCGTGATAGTATATGACGGCAAGATGCACCCGGTTGACTCAAACGAGTTGTCGTTCATGCTTGCAGCAAGAAACGCCTTCAGCGAGGCATTCCGCAATGCTGCTCCGAAGATACTGGAACCTATATACGACCTTGAGGTATATGTGCCAGCCGACCTTACCGGTGACGTGATGAGTGACCTGCAGGGCAGACGTGCACTGATCATGGGCATGGATATGGAGAACGGCTATCAGAAGCTGCAGGCAAAGATACCGTTGAAGGAACTGAGCAACTACTCTATAGCACTGTCGAGCCTCACAGGTGGCAGGGCTTCGTTCACGACAAAGTTCGCTTCATACGAGCTGATGCCAAACGAACTGCAGCAGCAGCTCATAGCAGAGCATACAGAGGAAGAGTAGAAACTCGCCCTTAGGGTATGATACAAATAATTCTGGCATTTTTCGACAAATTATATATGTTGTTGAAAAATGTCAGAATTATTGTTTGTGTATTCGGAAAAAATGATTACCTTTGTGCCTTAAAAATCGAACACACATATAGATAGATGAGTAACATTACATTCAGATTTATTGCGTCATTGGTGGTTATGCTTTCGGTAATGACGATGAGAGGACAGGTAACAGCACAACAGGAGAGCCAGGATTCGATGCTTAACGTAGTAGCATTCTTTTGTAAGAACGATACGATGGACTACCGTTATGAGCACATCAAGGCAAAGATAACGGGAAATGACACGGTGATAACCCAGCAGTACCTGTCAGACCTGAGGTTCGTGGTGCGCGACTCTACCTCGGAGGGCTATGAAATAGAGTGCATACCGATGGGCTCGAAGATGGATTTCGGGAGTGACTCTCTGATGACAAAGATAATGCAGGCAATGTATGAGAAGATGGGGGATATACACACCGTGTTCACCGTAGATGAATATGGCGAGCTGCAGCATATAAAGAACTGGAAGGAGATAAAAGACTATTCGCGCAATATGGTGAAGCATATCTGCGATTCGCTGTATTCCACTGTGCCGGCACTCAATGAGATTATGCCACGCACTCGTCTGGAGATGATGTTCAGTATGCAGTTTGTCAGTGAGAAGACATACATGGAAAATGACGATGAACTGCAGCTGCTGTTCAGTAACTTCGGCAATGCCTTCACCATGGGTAGGAGGGAGATGGACACACAGTCGGAAATAGGCAGTCCGGCACACATGGAGTTCGTGATAGGCTATGGACCGTCGAGTGAGGAGTATGGCTATGAAGGTGACTATTTTATTAGTTCGGTAACGACGACGACCATACCCAAGGAAGATATAAAGACCTACGCAAACAGTGCCGTGGGCTTGCTTGTGAGCGACAAGGTGATGGACAATGTTGCACAGGAGATAGACAAGATGGAGGTCACCGACGCGGAAATCAAGGTAGGTGAGGAATACGTGTATTTCTATAACGGATGGCCGTGCGAGATGAATTATTATAAGACAGCCAATGTGATGAATATAAAAAATATCGAAATCAAGAATATCACATGGACTTCACGCACATGGCATATTTATGATTTCGATACAGATGGCGACACAGGAAGGAATATGTAAGTGTCGTGACGGAATTATTATTTCTCCAATAGGTCAGGGCGCAGGCGTTTGGTACGTTCAAGGGCCTGCTCCATTTCCCACTCTTTGATTTTAGCTTCGTGGCCCGATAACAGTATGTCGGGCACCTTCCAACCTTTGTAGTCGGCAGGACGAGTGTATATAGGTGCAGACAGCAAGTCGTCCTGGAAACAATCAGACAATGCACTCTGCTCATCGCCTATCACACCGGGGATGATGCGTACGATGGCATCAGCCATAACGGCGGCGGCAAGTTCTCCACCGGTAAGTACGAAATCACCGATGCTTATCTCACGCGTGATAAGGTGGTCGCGTATGCGCTGGTCGATGCCTTTGTAGTGTCCGCAGAGAATGATGATGTTGCCCTTCAGTGAAAGATCGTTGGCAATATGCTGGTTGAACTTCTCTCCGTCAGGCGAAGTGTATATAACCTCGTCGTAGTCGCGTTCTGCCTTCAGTGCACTTATGCAGCGGTCTATTGGTTCGCACTGCATCACCATGCCGGCAAAGCCGCCATAAGGATAGTCGTCCACGCGCTTCCACTTGTCGAGGGTGTAGTCGCGTAGGTTGTGCAGATGTATCTCTGCCAACCCTTTTTTCTGTGCCCTGGCAAGTATGGATTCGTTGAAGAAGCCTTCAAGCATTTCGGGCAGAACGGTTATAATGTCTATACGCATTTACTGAATTTTATGTAATTTATGTGCAAAGGTACGCTTTTTTCTGGAAAAAACATGAGTATTTCCTTTTTTTTTATTAATTTTGCACAAAACTGAATCTGCAAATATGACCGAACAAGATAAAATCAATATATTACGTAGTCAACTGCATGAGCACAACCATAGGTATTATGTGCTCAACCAACCAATAATATCCGATCAGGAGTTTGACCTCATGATGCACGAACTGCAGGACCTTGAAGCCAGACATCCGGAGATGTATGATGCCAACTCGCCGACCATGCGCGTGGGCAGCGACATAACGAAGGAATTCCGACAGGTAGCACACCGTCATCCTATGCTGTCGCTTGCCAATACGTATAATGAGCAGGATGTGGCGGAGTGGTACAACCAGGTCAGCAGAGGATTAGAGGGAGAACCGTTTGAGGTATGTTGTGAGATGAAATACGACGGACTGTCAATATCATTGACCTATGAGAATGGCAGGTTGACGCAGGCAGTGACGCGAGGCGACGGCGTACAAGGCGACGACGTAACGACAAACGTAAAAACCATACGCTCAATACCATTGGTGTTGCAACCAGGACTGGGCTATCCTGACAATTTTGAGATAAGAGGCGAGATACTGATGCCGTGGGACTCGTTCAACCGTCTGAATGAAGAACGCGAAGAGATAGGTGAGCAACCCTTTGCAAATCCGCGCAATGCTGCCAGCGGAACACTGAAGAGCCAAGACTCAAAGGTAGTGGCAGAGAGAGGACTTGATGCATATCTGTATTACCTTATTACCACGTCAGACCAGGAAGGGCACTACGAAAGTCTGGAGAAGGCACGTACATGGGGATTCAAGATATCAGAGGGCATGAGAAAAGCGCACAGCCTACAGGAGATATATGACTTCATAGCCTATTGGGATGAGCAACGCAAGAGTCTTCCAGTGGCTACCGATGGCATAGTGCTGAAGGTGAACTCGCTGCGCCAACAGAAGCATCTGGGATTCACTGCGAAAAGTCCTCGATGGGCAATAGCTTATAAATTCAAGGCAGAACGAGTGTGCACACGCTTGATAGAGGTTACGTATCAGGTGGGCAGGACCGGAGCTATAACACCTGTGGCGAATATGGAGACGGTGCAGCTGGCAGGTACGAGGGTGCATCGTGCTACACTGAACAATGAGGATTTCATACGTTCGTTCGACTTGCATGAAGGCGACTGGGTGTATGTGGAGAAAGGCGGAGAGATAATACCAAAGATAGTGGGCGTTGATGTAGAGCGACGCAACCCGTCGGCACAACCGGTACGTTTCATTACGCATTGTCCGGAGTGCGGAGCGGAACTGCGTAGGCTGGAGGGCGAGGCGGCACACTACTGTCCGAACGATACTGGATGTCCACCGCAGATAAAGGGTAGGATAGAGCACTTCATAGCCCGCAAGGCAATGAATATAGACAGTCTGGGACCGGAGACGGTGGATACATACTATGAGCGAGGACTTATAGAAAATATTGCCGATCTCTACACTCTCACCCCTGAGCAGTTGAACTATGAGGGCAATCGTGAGAAATCGGCAAACAAGATAGTTGCTGCCATAGAGGCTTCGAAACAAGTACCGTTTGAAAGGGTGGTGTTCGCGCTCGGCATACGTATGGTGGGCGAGACGACGGCAAAGATACTTGCACGACATTTCAAAAACATAGAGGCGCTGCGCACTGCCACGGTGGAGCAGTTGACTGACGTGGATGGTATTGGCGGAGTGATAGCCGTCAATATAGTGGAGTATTTCCGCAATCAGAAGAACGCAGAGATAGTAGATCGCCTTATAGCCTACGGGCTGCGCATGGAACTGAGCGAGGAGCAACAGCAGATGCAGGGTACTGCGCTGGAAGGACTTAGCATAGTGATAAGTGGAGTGTTTGCCCAGCATAGCCGTGACGAGTATAAGCAGATAATAGAGCAGAATGGTGGTAAGAATGTAGGTTCTATAAGTAAGAAGACATCATTCATCCTTGCAGGCGAGAATATGGGACCAAGCAAACTGGAAAAAGCAGAGAAACTTGGAATAAGGATAGTAGGCGAGGATGAGTTTCTTGCCATGCTGTAAGATAAAGGAAGAAACAGATTCTCGAGTAAATTCGCTTAGTAATATCCTGGATGGAGTGGGGAGGATTACGAGATGGCATAGCGAAGGCTGAAACCGAGAGAATGGGTTGATACAAAGAGAGAGAAAAAGGAAGGATATTAACACGTACACCAATAAGATAAGGAATCAATTAATGGCGGAGGAATTTAGAAACCGCACTGACTAAAGGGAAGTAATTAATGTATCCCATCTTTACTAAATATGAATAGACATTTAAACATTTTTATTGTGCTCAGCGTTACGATGCTGCTATGTGGCAGCAGGATACACGCAGTGACATATCCCATAAAGCACGTAGAGGCAGGTGACAGTCTTGAGATTCCTGGCAAGTTGACAATCAGACTTGTCACGAAACATCAGAACTATAATGCCGAAGATACCATTACACAGGATAGTGATATAGACTCTCCGAAGTCCGTGAACTTCAGTCCTGATGGTAAGAAATACTATATTAATTCGCTTGAAGGATGCTGCACTGTGGTGTATGATGCCGTCACGCACAGGAAACTGAAGGTGATAGACCATAAGTTTGACGGCAGCGAGACTCAGTTGTGGGGAAAACCGAGTGAACTGTTTCCGTTCACGCATTATTTCGAAAACGTAAACTGCTTTAACGGAAAGCCGGTGGAAGGGTGTTTCTCGCATGGTGGACGCTTCTTTTGGGCACCATATTACCGACGCACGTTCGACATTAATGCGCAGGATCCATCTGCAATGTGCATAATAGATACAGAAAAAGATGAGATTGTAAGGCTGATGGAGACGGGACCGTTGCCGAAGATGGTCGTTGTATCGCATGATGGTAAGAGGCTTGCCGTTACACATTGGGGTGACAATACCGTAGGTATAATCGACATAGAGGGTGAAGATCCGTTTGCATGGCGTTATTTGTCATGCCCCGCAATAACAAAGAAATTAGTGCTTAACTATAGTCTTACGAAACAGATTGACCGTGATTCAGACAGCGGACTGAAGTTGCGCGGTACGGTGTTCCTGCCGGGTGACAGTCTGCTGCTGGTAAGCCGTATGTGCGGCGATGGTGGTTTCGGAGTCGTAGATGTAAGGCGAGGAGAATATCTTGGTATGCTTACCGGAATGCTTGAGAATACGCGCCACATGCTGGTAAGCAACGGATATGTATATATGAGTTGTAATATAGAAGGCTATGTGCAGCGTGTGCCTGTGAAGAAAATACTTGAGGCGGTAGGACGTATGAAGAACAAGACTGCCGTTGTGACGGGGTTTGAGACATGCAAGGTGAATCCTGGTGCACGCACAATCTGCATATCGCCTGACGGAAGATATTTGTTTGCGGCATGCAATTCAAGCAGTAGCCTCGTGGTGGTTGATACGCAGAGCATGAAGGTGATAGGTTCGATGACAGCCGACTCTTTCCCCGTAGGCCTTGATGTGTCGCCCGACGGAAAATGGTTGATAACTACATCGCAAGGACGTAGCAATGGCGGCGGCAATGCTGTGGATATTTTTGAACTTAGTATAAGGTAAGTGCTATGACAATTCATGTATTTAATCCTGACCATGACATTGCCTTGGCATCAAACCAAAGCAATTACACAACTCCGCGTGTAGGCAGAGAATTGCATCGCGACCTTGGTTACATACCGATGCTATGGGCAAAGCGTGGTGACGTGGTTGTGGTGGATGACGTGGAACAAGCAGAACAGGATTACTCTGCGTTAGGAGTTCCGCAGCATGTTGCGGCACAGTTCGTGACGTTAGGCCAATTGCCGCAGACGTTCAAGGGAAAGCATACAATAGAGGTGGCTCCGTGGGGATGGAATACGGCGATACGCAATACATTGCTGGAGGCAGGCGTACCAGAAACGTCGATGCCAGATATAAGACAGCTGGAGACAATACGTGAATTGTCGAGCAGACGTCTTGCGGTCAGGATGCTCGACTCGTTCAAAGACCGTGACGGCTTGACGGGATTCTCAAGACCATGCGACTCGTTTGAGGAGGTGATGTCATTCCTTATCCATAATAAGGATATAGTGATAAAGGCACCATGGAGCAGTAGTGGACGTGGAGTGAGATATACTAAGGAGGGAGAAGCAGAACACGACGAGTCGCTCATACGCTGGATTCATAACGTAATAGATAGGCAAGGCTTCGTGGTGGCAGAGGAAAGATGCGACAAGGAAATGGACTTCGCTGTGGAGTTTACTGCTCTGCCGGATGGTAAGGTGCAGTGTTGCGGCTTGTCGCTCTTCTCGACAAAGGGTAGCGCATATACGGGTAACTTGTTGCTTACGGAAAGGGAGAAGGAAAACATCATAGACAGATACATTCCCATTAATCGCCTTAACCGTATCATTATAGAGTCGGAACGTTTCCTTGGCGAGCACATAGCCGGGCAGTACGTAGGACCACTAGGCGTGGATATGATGATAGTAAGGGGAGATGAAGAAGGCTCCTATATGCTCAATCCTTGCGTAGAGATAAATATGAGACGCACCATGGGGCATGTGGCTTTGGCTTTGACAAAGAAAGGTAAGCGTGGCATGATGTGTATAGATTCGCATGATGGGCATTTTGACTTGCATGTCAGTGACGTGGAGTCATGATATATCGCATGTTCACGGGATACACAAAGGGTAAAATTGTTTCAACGAAGGTATAAAGACTTTTCTTTTTGCATATTCTGACGGTAAGTGAAGAAAAAAACTCATTAAAACACATCTGATTACATAATTTTTTTGTAACTTTGTGACTGATATGCAGAAAACAGAATACATTAATAGAACAATGAAAAAGACTATTGCAACTTTACTCTTTGCATTGCCATTGATGGTTAGCGCGGAGAACTACAAGTCACAGGTGTGGTCACCCGACAATGGTGATGGCACTTTCACCAACCCTGTAATTAATGCAGACTACTCAGACCCTGACGTATGCGTGGGTGCAAGCGGTGAGGATTTCTACCTCACGGCTTCATCATTCAACTGCATACCGGGACTTCCTATACTCCATTCGAAAGACCTCGTTAACTGGGAGATTATCAACTATGCCATCAAGGCCCTGCCTCCTTACGACCGTTATGCCACGCCTCAGCATGGCAACGGTGTGTGGGCTCCTTCCATCAGATACAACGAGTATAATCACACCTATTATATATATTGGGGTGACCCTGACCTGGGTGTCTTCGTGGTGACAGCCAAAGACCCTGCCGGTGAATGGACTGAACCTAAGTGCGTCATACCGGGCAAGGGTATGATTGACACTACTCCGCTGTGGGATGAGGATGGCAAGTGTTACCTCGTAAACGGCTGGGCAAACTCTCGTTGCCAGTTCAACTCTGTGCTGACTGTGCGTGAGATGAGCGCCGACGGCATGAAGCAGATTGGCGACCCTGTCATCGTGTTTGACGGCAACGGCACTAACGACCGCACTGCCGAAGGACCTAAGTTCTATAAGCGTGATGGCTGGTACTGGATTATGTGCCCTGCAGGTGGTGTGCCTATAGGACATCAGCTCGCCATGCGTTCAAAGTCACCTTACGGTCCTTACGAAAGCAAGACCGTGTTGGCACAGGGCACTACCGACATCAACGGTCCTCACCAGGGTGGATGGATTCACCTGAAAAGTGGCGAAGACTGGTTCCTGCACTTCCAGGATAAGGAGGCTTATGGTCGCGTGGTATGGCTTGAGCCTGTGAAGTGGGTTGACAACTGGCCTACCATGGGTGAGAAGGTTGGTAAGGTCAAGGCCTACGGCAAGACCGAGAAGTACAGCGGACAGCCTGTATTGACATATAAGAAGCCTAACGTAGGCAAGGAATACCCAGTATGCAACCCTGTGGAGAGCGATGAGTTCAATACCTCGGTGCTCGGCAAGCAGTGGCAGTGGCATGCTAACTACGACCAGACCTTCGGCATGCCGACACCTTACGGCTACTATCGTGTGTTCTGCCATCGTCAGAGCCAGGACTACAAAAACCTTTGGGAAGCTGGCAACCTGTTGTTGCAGAAGACTCCTGCCGACAACTTCACCGCTACGGCAAAGCTCACCATGACTGCCAAAGATGAAGGCCAGTATGGCGGTATCATCTGCATGGGCATGGACTACTCTTCTATTGTACTGCGTCGTGTTGGCGACGAGTTCCAGTTACAGCAGATAACCTGCAAGCAGGCAGACAAGGGAAAGCCTGAGACGGTAAAGGTACTTGCTACGCTGAAGCCTACCGCAGCAGATAAGATAGACTATCAGCCATCATTGCACTGCGACCTGTATATGCAGTTGAAGGTAGAGTATATAGGCGGCAAGACAAAGTCAGGAGATAACAAGCATGAGGCTAAGGTTACGTTCGCATACTCTAAGGACGGTAAGAAGTTCACTCCATGCGGTGATGCCTTCACAATGCGTCAAGGCAAGTGGATTGGAGCCAAGATTGGTATCTGTGCTGCAGAGCCTGCTGGCAAGAAGGTACGCGGATGGGTAGATGTGGACTGGTTCCGCGTGACTAAGTAAACACAACATGCTCACTAACTATTATTAATCCTATAAAAAGTAAAATGAAAAAGATTTTGACATTTATTATCGTGGCTGTGACAGCCATGACATTCGTATCATGTGATGATGACAAGATAGCCGCTACACTTGATGGCGTCTGGGAAGGCCATGTGTCTCTCGGTCGTTGGAACTCATATCAGTATGTGGATATAGAGTTCTATAGAGATGGATATTCTGCTGGCAATGGTGTAGAGTATGATTACCAAAGTAACGGAACATACATAGAGTGTCCTTTTACATTCAAGGTGGTAAATGGCACTATCTTTATGGAGTATGGAGATGGTTTACGTGTTGCGATACCTGATAACTATACGTTGACTGAAACAACATTCTCTGGTGACTTCTATGAATGGGTAGGCAACTATAGTATTGGCAGCTATATAGCACACTTTGATTTCAATAAGGTGACAAGCTGGCGACATGTACGTTACAGTGGTTACACCGCCCAGCCTGACAGCACTGCTACATTCGAGGAAGTAAAAGATACAATCAAATAAAATTTAATAATAGCGAGTTAAGACGGATTACTTTTAGTAATTCGTCTTAATTCATTGATAGAATTATGTTGATATTAAGTTCAAATTCGCCTCGTAGGCAGGAATTGCTGAAGGGGCTTGGCATGCCTTTCAAGGTTTTTGTCATCGATGGTATAGACGAGTCGTATCCTGCAGACCTGCCTGCTAAGGAGGTTGCAGAGTACATAGCAGTGAAGAAGGCAGCTCCATATACTGACGTGATAAAGGGTGCTGAGAACACGGTGCTTACTGCAGATACTGTAGTTGTGTGTGGTGGTGAGATACTGGGAAAGCCGAAGGATGAGCAGGATGCGTATCGTATGTTGCGTATGCTTAGCGGTACCACACACCAGGTATATACAGGTGTGTGTCTTACTACGGAGGGTAAGCAGAGAAGTTTCTCTGTGGAGACGGATGTTACGTTCAGAGAGCTGTCAGATGAAGAGATATGGCACTATATTCATGAGTACAAACCGTTTGACAAGGCAGGTGCATACGGCATCCAGGAATGGATAGGCTATATAGGCATAAAGGGAATAAATGGCTCGTATTATAATGTGATGGGACTGCCGGTGCAGCGAATTTACGATGAGCTAAAGGCTTTCTCCGAATGATGGAAAGTAATGAGAAAAATAAAAAGTCAGCATCATTGATGCTGACTTTTATTTTAGTTGCGGAGGCTCGACTCGAACGAACGACCTCCAGGTTATGAGCCTGGCGAGCTACCAACTGCTCCACTCCGCGATGTTTTCTGATTTGCGAGTGCAAAGGTAATACTTTTTACTGAGAAGACCAAGTTTTAATAGTCTTTTACGATGTTTCCACTGAAATACTTGATTTATATCTATTATTCTTCGCTGTTATTCTCGCTTTTTATTGTTAATTGCTTTAAATCGTAGTACGAACCATTGTAGATGTTGAAGTCCACGTAGCCTTTTATACCTGGTAGTTTGCCGGCATCCGTATGCTGCCAGAACTTCCACTCTCCTTTGTATTCCATCTTTTCTACGTAATAGTGTGCAATCCAGTAAGGATAGTCATCAAAGCGATTGTCTGACAGATATTTTTGCTTGAACTTATAATAGGTGTAGATGATGGGCTTTACATGATACCTATCTTCTATTATGTGCAGCCATGTCAGCACATCCTTCTGGAAATCCTCGGTGGACTGTTCGTTAGGTTTGTGCTCCACGTCAAGCACAGGTGGAAGGTCGCCATCCTCCAGTTTCACCTTGTCGAGGAAGAAGTAAGCCTGTGCCTTGGCATCAGACTTGATGCTATAGAAATGGTATGCACCACGTATGAAGCCATATTCGCGCGCATTGTAGAAGTTGTCTTCGAAATTCTCGTCCACAATGCTTGCTCCCTCTGTGGCTTTTATTATGACAAAGCGTATTGGCGCTTTCTGTATCATGGCATTGCGCAAGGCCTCCCAGTCGATGTCCCCCTGATAGTGGCTGATGTCTATGCCTTGAATCTCATAGCCCTCGCCTTTAGGGTATGTGACGTCGCCATACAGGGCATGCCATCTGAAGCCCGTCGGACTTACGAAGAAATAGTAAAAGGCGATGATATATACGGCTGCGACAAAAATGCCTCCCGCCCACCATATCTTTCGAGATAGCAGGCGAGAGGTACTCCTTTTATTTCTTTTCTTACGTTTTGACAATTTGTTTTGTCGTCGTTTAGACTTTTTTTCTTATTCGTGTTCCAATACAAGTGTCTTTGTAGGCCGGTCACAAACCTCTGACGGACCGAAGTACTGTATAGGTCCAGGGTAAACGAAGCATGTGTCGCGAGCCCATTCCGTGCGGTGAGCCACGAAGTATTTGTATGGCTTGCCGTCAAGCTCTACGAGGGCTTTCTTGATTACAGGTTTCATCTCACCGCTACGCTTCTCCATGTTCATCATCATTGTGATAGGTATTCCGCCTGCTGTCCACTGGTCAACTGGCTTGGAAGTGTTCTTCACTGATGACATATATCCCGTCTTGCCGGCAGCTATTATCATTGCAGCATTGAAACCGAGAGAGTAGCAGTAGTCAGCGTCGAAGTTTGAAGGTGCTGCGCATCGTCCCTCGTAGCCGAAGAAGTGGTGCTGAGTCTGGAACTTTCCGTGGTATATACCGTCCTTGGTCCACTCAGCCAGTTTCTTGCCTACCATTTCTGCCAGCAATTGCTCTGTGTCTATGAGTGATACCTGTACGTTGCCATGAGGATCGCGGTCAAGTGCCAGCTGACGGCTGACAGACTCTGGCAGTGAGCGGAAGATAGTAGCATTCTCAGGAGAGAGGTGTGACAATACGTATTCTATCTTCTTCGCATTTGCAATCATGTCGAAATCCTTCTGGTTGGCAGCGAGCATATCGTTCAGTTCTGCAATGAGAGCCTTGATGGCAGGTATAAACTCAATCAGACCTTCTGGTACGAGAACGACGCCATAGTTAAGTCCGCGAGTAGCGCGGTCTGCCACAGCCTCTGCTATGTATGTCACTACGTCGTCAAGTGTCTGCTTCTTTGCTTCCACCTCTTCGCCGATAAGCGTGATGTTAGGATGTGTCTGCAGTGCACACTCCAGTGTGACGTGTGAGGCAGAGCGTCCCATGAGCTTAATGAAGTGCCAGTATTTCTTTGAAGAGTTACAGTCGCGCATTATGTTGCCTATAACCTCAGAGTACACTTTTGTTGCAGTGTCGAAACCGAAGGAAGTCTCTATTTCAGAGTTCTTAAGGTCTCCGTCAATGGTCTTAGGGCATCCTATCACCTGTACTCCGGCGTTGATAGACTTGTAGTATTCTGCCAACACGCATGCGTTGGTGTTAGAGTCGTCGCCACCGATTATGACAAGTGCCTTGATGTCGAGAGCTTTCAGAATTTCAAGTCCCTTGTCAAACTGTTCCTTCTTCTCCAGCTTTGTACGGCCGGAACCGATAATGTCGAAACCACCGGTGTTGCGATATTCGTCTATGATGTCAGCCGTAAGTTCCTTGTAGTTGTGCTCAACCAGTCCGCTTGGACCGAGAATGAAGCCGAACAGGCGGTTTTTAGGATTAAGCTTCTTTATGCCGTCGAACAATCCTGATATTACGTTATGTCCGCCAGGAGCCTGTCCGCCTGACAGTATTACTCCGACGTTTATTTCTATAGGTGTGTTTTCGCCCTTTGATGGCTCAAATCTGAGATAAGGCATGCCATAGGTGTTTGGGAAGAGCTTCTTGACCTCTTCCTGATCTGCCACTGATTGTGTAGGTTCTCCTTCTACTGCTTTCAATGCTCCGCGCAGTGCTTTTGGCAATTTTGGCTGGTAGGCTGCACGTGCAATCTGTAATGCGCTTTTTTCCATTTCTCTTTGGTTGATGTTTTTAGCGTTCTTTTGTTAATTGTTTGGGTCTGCTTTTATTATTGCGATGCAAAAATACAAAAAAAAGCGGTAAAAAGCAACATTATGATTGTAATTATTTCTAATTATAGGAAAAATTGTGTACCTTTGCAAAGTGAATGTGGCAAAAAACAATCTGTTGCCATGTGATTGTTCGTAAATAGATATGCGTATTTTTTTTAAAATCATAAGGTGGGTATTCGTAGCCTTTTTCGCCTCTACGATACTTGCAGTCGTGCTGTTTAAGTTCATGCCGGTTTGGTTTACCCCTTTAATGTTCATACGTTGCTATGAGCAGGCTGACGAGGGTAAGGAACTGCGCATGCGTCATCGTTGGGTGCCGCTCAGCGAGATTACGGAAGACATGCCCCGTGCAGTTATGGCGAGTGAGGATTCCAAGTTCCTTACCCACCATGGTTTCGATTTCGACGCCATACAGAAGGCGGCGGAACACAATCAGAAGTCAAAGACCAAGCATGGTGCAAGCACCATAAGTCAGCAGACGGCGAAGAATGTGTTCCTGTGGCCGGGCCGTTCATGGCTGCGTAAGGGACTTGAGATGTATTTCACCGTACTGATAGAGTTTATGTGGAGCAAGGAGCGCATCATGGAAGTGTATCTGAACTCCATAGAGATGGGCGACGGCATATATGGTGTCGCCGCGGTGGCACAGTATCATTTTGAGAAGACACCTAAGGAACTGACGCGGCGTGAGTGTGCATTGATAGCAGCCACGCTGCCTAATCCGCGTAAGTTCTCGAGCAAGTCACCGTCAGACTACATGCTCAAAAGGCAGCGACGCATAGCGCGGGATATAAGGTTCGTGAAATGGACAACGGCAGAAGAAGGTAGTGACAGTAGTAAAAAGGAAGACTGATGAACGAGATACCAGAGTTTCTTAATGAGCTTAACGATTCGCAGAGGGCTGCGGTGGAGTATATCGACGGTCCGTCGCTTGTGATAGCAGGTGCTGGCTCGGGTAAGACTCGTGTGCTGACATACAAGATAGCCTACCTGTTGACGCAGGGCGTGAAGCCTTGGGACATAATGGCGCTCACGTTTACCAACAAGGCAGCCAAGGAAATGAAGGAACGCATAGCCGCACTTGTGGGAATGGAGGTGGCGCGCTATCTGAGGATGGGCACGTTCCATTCCGTGTTTTCGCTTATACTACGCTCTGAAGCCAACAAAATAGGCTTCGACAGTAACTTTACCATATATGACGAGTCAGATTCCCGTTCGTTGTGCAAACAGCTGATCAAGGAATTCGGACTTGATGACAAGGTGTATAAGCCTGGCGAGGTAATGAAGCGCATATCTGCGGCAAAGAACCGTCTGTTGACGGCAGATGACTATGCCGAAGACTTTGAAGCTGTACAGCGCGATGCTGTCGACGGCATGCCTAAGATACATGTTATATATAAGGAGTACGCCAACCGGTGCAGGCTTGTCAATGCCATGGATTTTGACGACTTGCTGCTCAATACCTACCTGTTGTTTAAGTATAATCCGGAGGTGTGCAATAAGTATGCCGAGCATTTTCAGTTTGTTCTCGTAGATGAGTATCAGGACACCAATCATGTACAGCAGCAGATAGTGATGCAGCTTACGAAGAAGTACAAGCGTGTCTGTGTTGTCGGCGATGATGCACAGAGCATCTACGGCTTCCGTGGAGCGAATATAGACAATATACTTGATTTTCAGGAACAGTATGATGGTGCACGCCTTTTCAAACTTGAGCAGAACTATCGTTCTACGCAGCGCATTGTGGAGGCAGCCAACAGTCTGATACATAAGAATGAACGCCAGATACACAAGGATGTGTACAGTCGTAACGATGAGGGCGACAGGATAGAGCTCACCGGGCTGAACAGCGATCGTGAGGAGGCACTCTTCGTTGTCAAGGACATACGCCAGCGTATAAGACAGGAGGGGGCGGCATATTCAGACTTCGCCATCCTGTATCGCACCAATTCGCAGAGCCGTGCCTTTGAGGATGAACTGCTGAAGGTTGCCATGCCGTATCGCATATATGGCGGACTGAGTTTCTATCAACGCAAGGAAATCAAGGATGTCGTAGCATACTTCCGACTGATAATCAATGCCAACGATGAGGAGGCTCTGCGCCGTGTAATCAACTATCCGGCGCGCGGAATAGGCAATACCACTATCGAAAAGGTTGCTGCCGCAGCTCGCATTTCAGGCATTAGCATGTGGGATGTGCTGTGCCAGCCGGAACGTACGGAACTTAATGTCAATAAGGGTACGCTTACAAAGCTTACGTCATTCCGTATGATGATAGAAGACTTTGCCGGCCGCGTGGAAACCGTCGATGCTTTTGAACTTGGCAAGGATATTATAAAGCAGGCAGGCATCTCGCAGGAGATATATTCAAGTACAGAACCCGACTACCTGGCAAGGCAGGAACATCTTGAGGAATTTCTCAGTTCCATGCAGGAGTTTGTGGAGGACCAGCGTGAACAGGGCAATCCTACCGACCTCGTATCGTTCTTGCAGGATGTGTCGTTGCTCAGTGATCGTGAGGACGATACAGACGACACCCCACGTATAACGCTGATGACGGTGCATAGCGCCAAGGGCTTGGAGTTTCCTAATGTCTATGTGGTAGGTCTGGAGGAAGATATCTTCCCGTCGCAGTTATCAATGAACAGCATGCGCGAGATAGAGGAAGAGCGCCGACTGCTTTATGTGGCGATTACCCGTGCGGAGAAGTATTGCCACCTTACATACGCCCGCATGCGTTTCCGTTTTGGCAAGCAGGAGTTTCATGCGCCCAGTCGCTTCCTTAGGGATATAGATCCGAAATTGCTGAATGTAAATGGTGGCAGTTCGTCGTACAGCCCGGCAAGGCGTACCGCTTATAGCGGCGGCAGTCGTCCCAGTCTGTTTGGCTCGGCGCCGGAGTATGGCTCTGTAGGCAGGTCGTCGGTGCCACAGCAAAGACGGATGCAGGAACCAGACCGTAGTCCGTCGCTCAGACCAGTCTCAAAGGCTTCCTTCACGTCGTCGTCAGCAATGAGAGGCGGTGGTGTAAGTGCGGCGTTCAGTATAGGCGACCATGTAGTACACGACCGTTTCGGCGCAGGTATAGTGACAAACATGGAAGGAAACGGTGACAGCGCAAAGGCTACGGTGGAGTTTACCAATGCCGGAACCAAGCAGTTGTTGCTGAAATTTGCCAAGCTTAGGAAGCTTTAGTGGCGTAAATACCTAAAAGTAGGTATTGCTTAGGAAGAAAAAAAACAGTAATTTTGCATTTTATTAGTAATAATGGTGCAAAGTTACCTATATATATTAGGCCACCATTACGCGTGTAATGATATGAAGAAGCTGAAAATGTATGAAAGTTGCGACAAGATGTTGTCGCTCATCAGAGACAATTACAATGTGCTGCAGAGCCTTGGCGCTTTCGGCATAAGTCTTGGTTTTGGCGACAAAACGGTACAGGAGGTGTGCGAGGAGCAGAATGTTGATACCTTTACCTTCCTTGCCGTGGTCAATCTTACTATCAATGACTATCACTCGCAGAGCGACGTGGCAAAGCTCGATGTGCCCACACTTCTGCATTATCTGAAGGCTTCACATGAGTATTACGTTGATTTCCAGTTGCCGTTCCTTCGTCGTGAGCTCTCCGAGGCACTTGACGAGGGTGATAACCTCGGCAGACTCATACTCAAGATCTATGATGAGTATGCGCGATTTATCACTCATCACATGAAGTTTGAGGAGCAGACACTGTTTCCGTATGTTGAGGCTTTGCTCAAAGGCGAAAAGAAAGAAGGGTATAGTATAGAGACATTCTCGAAGCATCATGGACAGACTGGCGATAAGCTGAAGGAACTGAAGAGCATTATAATTAAGTATCTGCCTTCAGATCCGATGCGTAACAATATGCTCACTGCCACCCTCTATGATATTTTCAACCTTGAAGAGTGGTTGCGTCTGCATGCCAATGTCGAAGAACTTATTTTTGAGCCTGCCATAAAGATTCTTGAGAAACAGCAGGATGTGGACAATGTTTCCGTAAAGATTTCCAACATGCTAGGTACGGCGGACAATAGCGAAACACTGTCTGAGCGTGAGAAGGACGTTATCATCGGCGTGGTACAGGGACTGACGAACAAGGAGATTGCCGAAAAGCTCTTCATAGCTCCTAACACTGTCATAACCCACCGCCGCAACATAGCTCGCAAGCTACAGATTCACTCTACGGCAGGCTTGACAATATACGCCATAGTCAACCAACTTGTTGATATCTCAAGCGTAGAGTTATGATGCCTGAATAATTGATAAACTTTCAAAATGTCAGTATAGGACATTTTTGATATTTCGGGTTCAGAAAAAAGTTCACTGAAAAACTGAAAACAGGAGGCTTTTGTCAGGCAGAAGATGCTAAAAACGGCATTCGAGCGGTGCTTTTACCCTGTTTTCATGTAAAAGCATAGCTTTTACATTATAATATGTATGCTTTTACGTCGTAATCAGGCACGTTTTACCTCGTAAAATGATAGCTTTTACAAGCAGAAAGCTATCATTTTACGAGTTTTTTTTTTATGCCTTTATTGAAAATCAGCAAGTTACAACTCTCTGAGAGTGCCCGTAAAACCGACCAACCTTAAACTTTTTCAAAAAACACCCCTTTATTTCGACTTAAAACAACCGCCAGGATAGGACAAAACCGACATTTCGATAATCCTCATGAAGAAAAAATCAACGTGAATCCGACGAAAAGATATTATGTAGGAAGAGCGTATTTTTTAAATCCGCTGACCCTAAATTCATTTGATATTGTTTTGTATAAAAACGACAAAGGGGAAAATCCGTATGGAAATTCCCCTTTGTCACAAGTGTGCGCCTGACAGGACTCGAACCTGCACATCGTAAGACACTAGATCCTAAGTCTAGCGCGTCTACCAATTTCGCCACAGGCGCATTGAGAGTTTAGAACGAAGAGTGAAGAGTTAAGAGTTTAAGTTACCTGCAACTAATCACTGTCTTCGATAGTTTGTGTCGCTGTTTCGCACGAAGCTAAAATGAGTGTCAGCATGGCTGGTTCATGGTTGCTTTAGCGATTTTGCGAGTGCAAAGTTTCGCACGATGCAAATAGGGTTTGTCAGTTGAAAACTGGTGCCCGTGTCTCATTTGCGAGTGCAAAGGTACGAAGAAATATTGAATTATGAAAGAAAAATGAAAAAAAAGTATGAAATTATTTGCATAATACAGAAAAAAGCTGTACCTTTGCACTCGCAAATGAGACATGGGCACCAACCAAAGGTTGACAAACCCTATTTGCTTCGTGCGAAACTTTGCACTCGCAAATCAGAAAACGGTGCGTTGGATGAACGGTTTAGTCTCTGGTCTGCAAAACCAGCCAAGGCGGTTCGACTCCGCCACGCACCTCTAAGGAAAAGGTTGAATATCATCGATATTCAACCTTTTTTCGTTTCTTGTATTTTAGTTTCGTTTAGTATTCCTCCATTCTGCGTTTAGCCTCTTCGTATCGTTTCCTGCGCTTATAAGTCAAGAGTTTCTCTATGCCGCCAGTGATGTCAGCGTTGACTTTCAGTGCAGGGTCAGCAGGAGAGGGAAGTGTTTCATACAACGACGGAGTATATTTCATGCTCATGTGTATCTTGTTGCGCCTGTAGCCATGTATGATTACCTCAGTGAGTGCATTCATGGATGGAAGCAATTCTAAAGTGTCGGTGAGTTCTGTGGCAGTAAGGTTCAATGTCATGAATCCCGACTTGCTGAGGCTGATGTTATGGCTGCGGATGTCGTCACTGATGCTGTCGAGCATAAACGAACCGTCCCATATAGTGCAGGTTTGTTTGTCCTTTGCATATCGCACTATGACATTTCTCACAGGCACCTTGGTCTCCATGTTTATAACTACGAAACGGTGCTGCGAGTATGCGTTGATACATATTGCAATATATATAAATAAGGTGATGAAAAGATTCCGCATTGGTCTCATTTGATATCGTTCTTGCGACAAAATTATTAATTTCCCGTGTCATGGACAAGTGTGTGAGTCGGCTTTATGATTATTTATCAATAAATTATTTAATTGCAACATATTATCCCCCAACTTTTTTGTATGTATTCACATTGCCATGCTTAGCCCTAACACTCGTTAACAACTTTGCGGTGTAGGGTAGGGGCATAAAAAATCCTTGCGATATGTATTATCGCAAGGACATTTTAGGTTAGAAAATTTGATATGCTATGAAAACAACTAAAATGATGCCATATTATAAAGATGCAACAGTTTTCCATGCTCTCGTGCACCTGAAACTTGATTGAAAACTATTTCAGCGAAGGCTTCAGTTCGTCAGGCGACTCGTTGGTGAACATATTCACCTCGCCTGCCACCTTAGTGAACAAGTCGGATATGCGTTCAACGTCAATCTGCCAACGAGGCTGGAACTTGTCAGAACACATATAGCTTAGTATTGAACGCTGCAGTTGACGCGCCACTATGCGGCGGTCAAGATTGTTGGTAATGTCCATCGACGTCATCAGCAGTCTGCCTTTGCCCACCTTTGCTTCGAACAGCATACCGATCTTACGGCTTACGAACCATGTATCGATGCTCTGCACGGTAGGCAGGAAGTCACGTGGGAAATCGGTAAACTGCATCACCTGTGCCTTGTTTACCAGTTCCCACCACTGCAGGTCGCTGTGGTAGTCGGTAGGGAAGTCTGCGAATACAGGATGCTCATTGTCAACGTATATGCCTGTGGTGTGAGGTGGGCGCATCTTAAACCATGAGGTGTTCCAAAACACGGGAGTAAACTGCTGCTTCACCTCCCTGCCGTATGTCACCTTGCCGGCTGCGCATATAAGCACCTTGCCACCCTTGCGCAGGGTCTTGATGGCCTTCTTGTCAAGCGAATCGGTGACATATATGCCGTTGTAAGAAGAGTGAAGTGTAATTAGTGAAGCATTCTTGTCGCTGTTGGGATATACCCAGAAGTCCCAGTGGTTATGGGCTCCGGCGGCAGGAACGTCAACCTCCAGGGTGTATTTGCCAGCCTTCGTGACACTGCTAAGAGGAACAGAGACATGTCCGAGAGGCACAGCCTGTCCCATGGCAATGTCGGTAGTAGAGGAATGCTCGGCATTGAGTCCGCTTATGCGCCATGTGACCACAGCATCCTTGTATTCCTCGCCGGTGTAGTTGTTGAGCGTAAGGTCAGCCTCAAACGACTCGCCGTCGGTGTAGGTGAACTTAGGGAAGGTGGCGAGCGGCACAGCCTTTGAGCAGAACTCGCGGAACTCAGGAGCGCTGACATAACCCTTCTCATCGTAGAACACGTTAGTGACACCCACCAATGCGGTGCCCTGACCGGAATAGTCATTGAGCGACAGAATCTGGAAACCAGCATAGCGTGGAGTGCGCAGGATGCGCTCAGTCTCATACTTGTAGCACAAGGTCTGCAGCTTTCCTGATGCAAGCAGGAACTTCTTGCCCATAGCCTCCATGCCGTTGTCGCGCAGCAGGTCGCGGAAAATCTCAAAGTTCCTTGCCTTGTTTACACCGGTATATTTCGGTATCTCGCTGAAGTCAGGGAAGGCACACCACTGTCCCATCTCATGTGTGACGAAAGGCATGGTGATAGGAGTGCCGGGCATGTCCTTGCCGTTATATACGGTGATATTCTTGTTGAAGTCGGCCATAGACTCAGGTGCCGACTTTGCCCATTCGTTAAGTCCCCTTGCGCCAGCCTTTACCGCAAACTCGCTGCCAGGCTGCCATGCCCATCCTCCACCAACGGAGAAGCCGCAATTGATATGTCGAGGGTCATACTCCTTGATTCTTGCCACAGCATCGGTGCTCCAGCGCACCCAGTTGCCGGCAGGCTCATTGCCAAAGGCGAAGAAGGTGAACGAAGGGTGGTTGCCATATTCGTCCATTATGCGCACAGCCTCGTCGTACAGGTATGTGTCAATATACTCGCCGCGTCCCAGCTTCACGCCATGGTTAGGCCATGACGGGCCCTCAGGCTGCATGTATATACCCATGAGGTCGGCAGCAAGGAAGGCAGCCTCAGGCGGACAGTATGTGTGGAAGCGCACATGGTTGAGTCCCCACTGCTTGTAGGTCTCGAAGACCTTGACCCATGAATCGAGGTCGGTAGGAGGATATCCGGTGTTAGGGAAGGTGCAGTTCTCCACCGTTCCGCGCAGTTGGGTTTCCTTACCGTTCACGTAGAACATCCTGTCGCGCGTCTCAATCTTGCGCATGCCGAAATAACTCTCACACAGGGTATTGCCACCGCCTTGTACGGAGAGACGGTACATCTGCGGACAATGTTCGTCCCACAGCAGCATGTCGTTGCCCATGTCGAGGGTGACCCACAGAGAATCGCCGCCCTTTGGTATAACTGCTTTGGTGGATACTATATGGCGCTTGGCGGTGTTGAACGACTCAGCGATGAGCTCCAGCGGCATGTCCTTGCCAGACTTGCCCGATGCCAAGACAAGTACCCTGGCCTCCTTACGGTCTATGTCAGGATATATCCTTATATTCTTGATTACAGGAACGGGGCGCACCTCAATCCTGCCCACCATACCGTTCCAGTCACCCTGTGTCTGGTCAGTCACGGAGTGAGAGTCATTACCCACCTTGGCAACCTCAGGGTCGTTGTCAACGCATATCTCTATGGTGTTCTCGCCTTCCACAAGATATCCGCTGAGGTTATATACGTGAGGCACGGACAGGGAATTCTGCCTGCCGTCGTCAGGCGACGAAGGCAGACGGTCGTTGCCGTTCACCTTCCTGCCGTTCACCCATACGGTGGTGGCAATGTGCGGACGCTCTATGAACAGCTCATAGTCTTGTACCTGGCTTTTGGCGCCTTGTATCTTGTCGTGCTTAGAGGTGATTCCGGAATTTGGATATTGAACGAAGAACTGCTTCCTGTACCACGCCTTGCCCACGTAGTGCTTCGCAGGGGTAAGGAAGAACGGCAGTTTCATTTTGCCCTCCTCACGGTACTTCGCCATGTAGGGATTGAAATAGTATGACGAGTCATACAGTGCGCCCACCCACTGCGTGCGTACGCTGATGTCGTGGCCCTTCATACGCTCGGGCATGCTTCCCGGCAGCGTTATGACATCGTTGTATTCAGCATCGCCGTCGAGACGAAACTGCCACTGCCCTGAAAGGTTGATGACGCCGTCGCCAGCGCATGCCGCAATCACGGTAGATACACATAATAAAAAGGTAAGGAATGTTCTTCTCATACTTATTAATAGGATAATGTTGAATGCAAAATTAGTAAAAAAATAATGAAACAAGGTTAGGTTTTTCATGGAAAATAAAATCATCCATATATTTTTCCCCTTATTCAGTATTGTGCCTTGTATTCCGATGGCGACATGCCCATCTGCTTGCTGAACAGGCGTGAGAAATACAATGCATCGTTGATGCCGACCTTGTAGCTTATCTGGTTAATCTGCATGTTTGTAGTCCTTAGCAGTTCGCAGGCGCGGTCAACCTTGGTGCGGTTCATGTATGCAATGGGGCTGCAACCCTCTGCCTTGCGGAACCTCATGGAGAAATAAGACACCGACAAACCTACGTAGTCGGCTATCTGACTGAGCGACAAGTGGCGCTCCACGTTTTCGTCCATGTAATGTTTCGCAGCGTCAATGATGTCAGAGCCGTCGTTCTTGGTGTTTACGCTTCGGTAGGCATGTATGCAGCGTAGCGATGCAAGGAAATGATGAAGCAAACTGCTGGCATAGTGCAGGTTGTCGTCATCTAATCCGGCCTGCATGACGGCAAGGATTTCCTCAAACAGACTGATGCGGTTGCTGATGCGCGACTCCAGGTTAGGCCTCACGTCGTGCGGTGTGCCGCAGTTCTGTGCATAGTAGGAAGCCAGAGTTCCGGCGAAGTGAATCCAATATATGGTCCATGGCGAATCCTCGCAAGAGCAATATTCGTGTGCGGCGCCGGCAGGAAGTATGACATATTGGTTCTCACATATAGTCATCTGTTTGCCACCAGTGCCTATGGAGAACATGCCCCTGCCGTTTATGCAGTACAGTAGCACGTATTGTCGCAGTGCTTCATTGCGCCTTACGTAATGGTGCTCTGCTCGTGGGTAGTATCCTATGTCGGTGATATACAGCGTGGAGAGAAACGGATCCTCGTCCTGTCTCTTCCTTATGTAAGGCGGCACCACCACCATGCGCTCGCCCTGAAATCCCTCTTTGATTCTTATCATAGGTGTAGGTGTTTATTCTGATGCAAAAGTAAGAAATAATAATGATATGGAAAAATATTTTTGCATAAAATAACTTTGTCCATGTATTTTTGTTTGATTGTTTATTGTATAGTTCGGGAAAACCTTGTACTTTTGCAGATGTAAATACGAAAGAGGCAATATATACTGACAACAAAACATATACTAAAGGTGGGTTCTAATAATTCC
>DGHL01000105.1:763-33660 GCA_002392645.1 Prevotellaceae bacterium UBA3849 | reverse complement strand
ATGTTTAGCGGACAGTAATAATATAGAATCGCCATTTGGCCTGTTTTTCGGAGCAAAAATGACTTTCGTGATTTTGACGGCAAGGAAATGCAAGTTAAATACGAATTTTGGGGTTGTAAAAACAGTGAAGGGGTGAAAAGAGAAGTACCCCTTTTCACCCCTTCATTTCATTATTCAGCAGCACTAAACTGGTCTTTGCCAACGCTGCACAGTGGACATACCCAGTCTTCTGGCAGATCCTCAAAAGCGGTTCCTGCAGGGATGTTGTTCTCTGGGTCACCAACGGTAGGGTCATACTCATAACCACATACGTCGCATACATACTTCTTCATAGTGTTCAAAATGTTTTTTTAGGGTTAATGATAAGATAATAAATTCGCGGTTGTAAAGTTACCATTTTTTATTGTAAGAGTAATCAAAACGCCGTTTTATTTATGGATTTTTAAGAAAAACGGAAGTTGTGGTAACCATTCGCTGAATAGTTACAAGTGGTGAATCCCTAAAAGACTTTGATAAGATTTCATTCCTGCCATAACGCAGACAGCCAGCTGAGGAACTCGCTGCGCCACTGCCTACACTCTGCGGTGCCCTTGACGTCAGATGCACCGAAACCATGCCCGCCAGTCTGGTATTGTATGTATCTATGTGCTATGCCCTTTGCGGTAAGGGCAGAGTCGAGCAATTCTGAGTTCTGATACTTCACTACGGGGTCATCCTTGCAGTTTACGAGGAATATGGGCGGACAGTCGTTAGGCACGTGACGCTCCAGCGACAGCGAATCGCGCATGACCTTGCGTCGCTTGCCATACTCACCGAGCAGGGCGCGGCGTGAGCGCTTGTGTGTAACGCTCTCCGTCATGGTCACAACGGGGTATATGGGAGCTGCAAAGGCAGGCTTCGGGGTAAGGAACTCAGCTGCCGACATGGCAAGGTGCCCGCCAGCCGAAAACCCCATGATGCCCACCCTGGCAGGGTCTATGCAGAGTGAGTCGGCATGGCTGCGCACCCACTGCAGTGCCTCCTCTGCATCGTTGAGAGGGTCGGGATGACGATTGCCACGTATGATGTAGCGAGTGTGCATTATATAGTCGAACACACCCTGCACGCGGTAGTTCAGTACGAAAGCCGTTATGCCGTTATGCTGCAACCACTCTGCCACCATGGTGCCCTCGGTGTCATAGTCGTGCCAGCAGTAGCTGCCGCCGGGGCATACTATCACTGACACACCATGTGGAACGGTTGTGCTATTGACGTTGTCGGCCTTGTATATCTCCAGCGTGACGCTCTTTGCAGAAAGTCTCACTTTCTGCTGCGCCGTTACTGATATCGTAGCGATCAGTACGAATATGCTATATAGTAATCTGCGTAAGTAGGTGTGCATAATTATTTTTAGATGACGTAGGTTCAGTGCATGATTATATGCCCCCGCAGCCTTTACAGTGTCTGGTCAAGTCTGTCCCTCAGTTCGTCATATCTCTTGACATAGTATCTGCGGAACCATGATGCGATGTCCTTATCCTCGCCATGCTGCGAATATTCAGAATAAGGAATGCGCTCGTAGGTCTCAACATGGAAAAGTCCCTTGCGCAGGAACTTACCGCCCTTTGGCAGGCACTTGCCGGGTGCATACTCCACCAGCGGCAGTATGTCGAGCTGCAGTTCGCGGGCAATGCGGAAAGCCCCCTTGCGGAAGCGCATTATCTCGCAGTCGGCAGAGCGTGTGCCCTCTGGATATACTGCTATGCTGTAGCCACGCTCCACGAGCGAACGGAGCTTTGGCAGCAGGGTGTCGAAGCCCTCGGTTACGGGGTAATACTCTGCATGGCGCAGTGCAAAACCGAAGAAAGGATTATGGTACACCCAGTCGTTAGTGAGTATGGTGAGGCGTGGCGACTGCGCCAGCATAGCCATGAGGTCGAGTGACGACTGGTGATTGCATATCACCATGGCAGGGCGCGAGTAGTCTTCACCGTATTTGTCGGCCATGCTGCGCCTTACGCCAGGTATGCCGTGCCACAGCATTACGAGTTTGCCAAGGAAGCACAGCGTCTTGTGCAGTCCCATGGTGCGCCTCTCCTGGTCCTTTACAAACAGTACGTAGTATAATGATACCGGCAACAGGTAGAACAGGCACCATGCTACGAAGAACAGCAGCGAGTACACCGTATATATGATGGTGCGGATGAGGCGCAGCAGTGCCAGTGGCAGTCCGTAGCACAAGGCGAGGAAGCACAGGCAGGTGTTGAGGATAAAGATACGTGTGAAGTCGTATGCCGGACGGAAATGGCTCACCCTCTCCTCCTTTGATGGATAGAACACACGCACTGGTGTGGAGACAATCCTCACGCCGTGCCATGCAGAGAATACCAATAGCTCAAGTTCTGCCTCATAGCGGGATGTGAGCAGGCACAGGCCATGAAGCTTGCGTAGGGGGTAAAGGCGGTAGCCCGTCTGGGTGTCGCGCAGATGGTGAAGCGTCTGTATGCAGAACCAGAAGTTGGCAAACTTGTTGGCAAACTTGCTTCCGCCTGAGCGCGACTGCTTCTCCAGGTCCTTGCGCTCACCTACTATCAGGGCGTCAGGATGCTTTATGTTTGCCTCCAGCAGCAACGGAATGTCCTCAGGGAAATGCTGTCCGTCGGCATCAAGCGTTATGGCGTATGCAAACCCCATCTGGATGGCCTTGCGGAATCCTGCCTTCAGTGCGCAACCCTTGCCGCTGTTGCGTGGCAGGGTGACCACGGTGATGCCCTCAACGGCAGATAGAATCTGCGGAGTAGAGTCGGTGCAACCGTCGTTGACCACAATGACGTCGTGACACATGGCATGCGTACGAGTCACCACATCGAGTATAGTGCCGGCATTGTTGAATGTCGGCACTATCACGCAGATGCCACGCGAGCGCAGCCTCTGCCTGCAGTCAGTGTTCAGTGAAGTTATTTCTTGCATTTCAGTGTCATCTTTGCGTATGTAGTCGCTGCATCTTTCACCTTGGCGCGCAGTGTCACCATGCCTTTGCCGTCGTCAGTGGCAGAGATGTCGCATTGTATGTTATCTAACACCTCGGGAGTCACGGGCACAAGGAACTTAACGTCTTTCGCTGCGGTGGGCACCAGTTGGCAGCCCATAGTGCGCTCGG
This sequence comes from Prevotellaceae bacterium UBA3849, assembly GCA_002392645.1. GTDB lineage: Bacteria > Bacteroidota > Bacteroidia > Bacteroidales > Bacteroidaceae > Prevotella. Next base: position 30,521 of record DGHL01000105.1, on the reverse strand, counting down.
CATGCTCCACCACCATCTGCATGATGCAGACACCCGGCAGTATAGGGTGGCTGGGAAAGTGCACGGCGAAAATCTGTTCGTAGTTCATTGCTGGGAAGTCAACGGGTTATCTTGGTGACTGAAAATATATGTCATGCCCCTTTTCTTGTTCTCGTATGTAAAGACACCCTGTTGCAGACAGTGCAGGCACTCGCGCAGGTCGTGGCGCAACATGCGGCGTATGTACCACTTGTCGAGTTTGTCTGTGGCACTGACTATGCGTACCTTGTCCTTGCGTGGGTCGTAGGTGAAGGCTATGGCAGACACGCCAAACTCATTGACGATGGCAGCCTTCAGCATACCGTCTTCGTAAAGCATGGAGCAGATGCCGCTGAGGTATGCGCCACGCATGTCGATTTCGATGCCGTAGCGCATGCGCTCGCCGTCCTCGCGTGGCAGTTGTGCCGCTGTGCATAGGCTAACGCACAGCAAAGACAGCAGCAGGAATGGTCTTGTTAGTCGTGACATTCTTCAGTTCTATATCGGTAGTGTCTCCGTTCTTCTCATACATTACCACGCGCTCCACCAGCGAAGTCTTCTGGTTGAAGTGAAGTACGATGCGCTTATACATGGCCTTCATCTGCTTGGACAGAGGCAGGTCCATGGTCTTCTGCCTGCTCTTGGTGGTGACGCTGCTGAGCATTATACGGCCAATCTCTCGGAACATCTTGTTCTTGCTGGTGTCGATGACGTCCTTCCTGCCGTTCTTCATCAGCAGAACCTTGCCTCCGTTCATTATGAAGGTGTACTTATACGGTGATGTGTACTCCCAGTGCAGTTTGTCGCTTTGCTGATGGTACATTTTTCCGTGCGATATGATCTTGTCGCCAAGCATCTTCATTGTCTTCGTCTGGATGAAGTCAGCCTGTATGGTGCTCACCTGTGCGCCTGCGGTTATGGTCAGCCAAAGGCATAGTGCTGTAAGCGTAATTCTGTAAAACAGAGTATTCATGGCATTATTTCTTTCTGTTCTGCTCAATGTACTCCGCCATAATCCTTACGCTCTTGAAGACATCCTTGCCCTCCTTAGCGTTAGCGAGGCGTATGCCATAGTTCTTCTCGAGCATCACGATGAGCTCCAGTGCATCGATAGAGTCGAGTCCCAGACCGTCTTCGCCGAATATAGGTGCATCGTTATCGATGTCAGCAGCGGTCATATCTTCAAGGTTCAGAGCCTCGATAATCTGTTCCTTCAGTGTTTCTATTAGATTCTCCATGTTATTTTCTGTATTTTATTTTTTAATTTAATTCTTCAATCCTTCAATTTTTCAATTTTTCAATCCTCCCCACCTCACATTCAAAGTCGTCGTCTTCCTTGCAGTCAATCCATCCGCCTATGATCCATTTAGCCTTACACTCCAGCATGGTGGCTTGCAGTATGGTGTGCATGGTGGCATCGTCCTTGCATGGCAATATGTAGAAAGACGTCTCGTTAAGAGTCTTGTGCCGTAATGCAATCTCTCCGGTGCAGATGTTAGGCAACGTATATACGAATACTGACGGTGACGGAAAGAAATGCTCATCGTTGCTGATAGTCTCGCGGAACTTCCTGTCAGACACCATGGAACTCGTCTTGTTGAAAAGCACTATGCACATATCGTCGGTACAACCGTCAAGGTCCTCTGTGAGCAGTTCGGTTGCTACGAAAGCAAGTCGGCAGAGAGTATCCATCTTGTGGAAGCGAGGGTATTGCCCTATTCGCTGTCTATAGACTTCTGTCAGCATAGCCCTGCCAGTGGTAGCGGTTGGTACGGCTGTGTCATCGAGTACTATGCTGTTGTTAGTGATGCGTACGCGATGCACGGTGTTTAAATGTATGTCGTCGCTGCGTAGTGAAACGTCGTTGCTATTCGTCTGCTTGCGTAAGAGCAGTGCAGCGTTACAACCACCGAATCCCGATATTATCTTCAGGAAATCATGCTTGTCGGTCTTGATCATGTGCTGCGATATGCACACCTTGCCGCTTACGCCAATCTCATCATAGCCAAGGCATGGCAGTATGATACCATCGTCGAGAGCCCTTGCGGTAAGTATTGTCTCAAGTAGTCCGGCAGCTCCCAGCGTATGTCCGTAATATCCTTTCAGGGCAGACAGTGGAGTGGCAGACAGTCCGGCGCGCTCGATGGCCTTTGACTCCATCTGGTCGTTATACATGGTGGCGGTGCCATGCACGCTGATGGTGGCAAGTCTGCTAGCGTCGTAGCCTTCCATAACCTGATTTATGGCGCGCATGCATCCTTCTCCCTTCGGGTGAGGAGTACTCGTATGGTATGCATCGTTGGTTACAGCACCGGCGGTCAGGTGCCAGCCCTCGCCATCTGAAGGCTTGCTTGTTATCACCACGGTGGCGGCAGCCTCGCCAAGGTTAAGTCCACGACGCTCAGCGTCAAACGGTCGGCAAGGTTCATCAGACAGAGCCATCAGCGAATTGAAGCCCGCCAAGGTAAAGCGAGTCTGTACGTCGGCACCTATGACTACGGCATAGTCGTATGTGCCACGCCGAAGCAGTCGCAAGGCAAGCACCATGGCGGCAGCACCGGATATGCAGGCGTTACATACCACAATAGGTGGCGTGGGAATACCGAGGGCAACGGCAATACGTGATGCAGTGTCGCCGAGTGGAGAGTCGGTGTCACCCTTCGTGGTGCTCAGTATGAGTATGGTCCTCTCGGTATCTATCTTTCCTGCTTTGCCCAAGGCATCAGTGGCAGACGAGATGGCAAGGCGTTCGAAGTCGATAGGCTCAGGGAAAAGAGCCGCACAGAAATCAAATGGCACACCACGCTCGCCGGCTTTGTGTGGCAGGCACGCACTGCGCCCACTCCTTACGGCGCGGTAGTTCTCCTCGGTGGTAGTCCCTAAGGGCGATGTTATGTTTGATGATATTATACGCACACAGTATGTGGATTGTTAATGCAAAAGTACAAAAACTTTCCGATATGCACAAACCTTTTGTATTAAAAATACGAAAGCATCGACAGTCGCTCGTGGCGCATTACTCTTTATTTCTGTGAAATAATCAGAAAACATCACTCTTTTTTTTGCGTGTAAAAATAAAAAGTAGTAACTTTGCCTTTTGATAATATTATTGGCGATGATAAAAAAGATAGCAGAACGCCCAACCAAAAGATAACGAATTTATTACGGTGAAAGCCAATAGGCTCTGCACATAAATGATAATAAGATGATGAAGAATACAATGATAGCGCTGCTCTGTATGTGCTTGGCATCAGTGACGAGCGTCAGCGCACAGTCGCCGGTGGCGTATGCCGACGGTACCTACAAGTTCTCTTACTATGCCCCGATGGCAGACGAGGTTACCCTGCAGGGTATGGGGGCATTGCACAAATGCAAGATGCTAAGGCAGAGTGACGGCGTGTGGACCTATACTACACCGACATTGCCGTCAGACATGTATGCTTATAACTTCCTCATAGATGAGGAGGTGGCTCAGCTCGATCCGGGAAACCAGCAGGTGGTGCGCGATATAGACAACTACTACAACGTATTCTTCGTGCAAGGGTATCCGGCAAATTACTATATGGAGAGCAATGTGCCACACGGTAGGATTACGAAGGTGTGGTATCCGTCAGCGCTTAATGGCATGCAGCAACGCAGGATGTCGGTGTATCTGCCTGCGGAATATGACAGTAATCCTGACAAACGATACCCGGTGCTGTATCTGCTCCATGGTTCCGGCGGCGATGAGAATTCGTGGCTCGACATGGGCAGGCTTGCGCAGATAATGGATAATATGCTGGCAGAGGGTAAGTGCCAGCCTATGATAGTGGTGATGCCCAACGGTAACGTAGAACTTGATGCCGCACCAGGTGAAAGTCCGTATATGCAGGCTAAGCCAAAGGCAAACAATGTGTCGTCAATGACGGGTAGGATAGAGACAGCCTTTCCGCGTGAAGTGATGACGTACGTGGAGCAACACTACAGAACTATAAATGACAAGGAACACAGGGCCATTGCCGGACTGTCGCTCGGCGGACTGCATACGCTGTTTATTACTGCCAACAACCCGGAATTGTTTGACTATGTAGGACTGTTCTCTGCACAGACTACCAATGCACTAAACGATAAAAAGATAAGAGGATTCAAAGGAATAACGAAGGGACTGCGTGATCTTGCCTCGCAGATACCGGTAGTAGGTGAAAAGTGGGAGAATAAGCTGGGTGAGAAGTTTGACCGCTACTCAGAGATAACCGTTTATGACAGCATAGACCAAAAGCTGTCGGCACAGTTTGCCACGCCCCCAAGCCTTTACTATATTGCCGTGGGCAAGGATGATTATGTAAAGAAATTGGTGGATATGCACCGTGAACGCCTTGATGCTGCGGGCTACAAGTATTATTACAACGAGAGCGACGGCGGACATACATGGAATAACTGGCGCAAGTATTTGCTCGACCTGCTGCCACGCTTGTTTGTAGGTAAGATATGATACTACGCATATACGACTATATGGCAGGGCACCGCGCCGTCAGGCGCATGGTGCTGCTGACGATAACGGTGGTGATGGCAGTGCTTGCCTCGCGACTGACATACAAAGAGGATATATCTGACTTCCTGCCGCTTGACGGAGATAGTCGTGATGCACTCTCCGTATATCAGGATATATCTGGGGCAGACATGCTCGTAGTGACGCTTGGTGCAAAGGATGCCATGGTGTCGCCAGACACGTTGTGCGATGCTGTGGATATGTTCTGTAGTCTTGTGGCAGAGTGCGACACTGCCGGATGGACGTCAGGGATGACGGCACAGGTGGATATGGAGCAGATGCAACATATACGTGAATTTGCTTATGAGAACATACCATACCTGCTTGATGATGCCGATTACAGACGCATGGACTCGCTGTTAAGCGTGCCAGGCTATGTAGGGCAACGGCTGAATGACGACAAAGAGATCTTGACACTGCCTACCGGCGGAATGTTGGCAGGCAGCATAGGCAATGACCCTCTGGGATTGTTTGCACCTACGATAGAGCGGTTGTGCCAGTCGAAGGGCCAGACGGAGTTTGAGATATATGATGGCTATATATTTACGCCAGACATGAAACGTGCCGTTATAACGCTGAAGTCACCGTTTGGCAATGCAGAAACGGACATGAATGCAAGGCTTACGGATATGCTGGCGCAAGTGGCAGACGATGTGCAGGCTGCGCATCCCGTAATAGACGTACATGTGATAGGCGGTCCGCAAATAGCAGTGGGGAACGCAAGGCAGATAAAGCATGACAGCATACTGGCTGTGGCATTGTCGGCAATATTAGTGTTGGCATTGCTGATGTGGTCGTTCCGCTCGGTAAGAAACATGTTGCTTGTAGCCGTGTCGGTAGCATGGGGCGCGGTGTTTGCACTCGGTATGATGTCGCTGCTGCGAGACAGTGTGTCGATAATAGTCATTGGCATATCGAGCATAATAGCGGGAATAGCGGCAAACTATCCGCTCCACTTGATAGACCATGCCACGCATGAGCAAGATATGAGGCAGGCACTGCGAGAGATAAAGTCGCCGTTACTGATAGGTAACGTAACTACGGTGGGAGCTTTTGCTGCATTGATACCATTGCGCTCAACGGCATTGTGCGACCTTGGACTGTTTGCTTCGCTGCTGCTTGTGGGTACCATAGCATTCGTATTGGTGTTCTTGCCTCATATAGTAGAGAGAAAAGCCCTGCGCCAAATACCTGTGGGAGAAACAGAGACCTTAAGCAGGTTCACTCCACGTTATTCGCTCTGCGTTCTTGCAGTGTTGACGTGCGTGTTTGCATATTTTGCCATGCAGACAGAGTTTGACTCCGACATGTCAAACATAAACTACATGACGGATGAACAGAAAGCGGATATGGAATACCTGCAATCATTCAGTGGTGAAGGAAAAGACAAAAACCTAAAGACTCTGTATGTGACGGCTACCGATACGACTATGAATGGTGCGCTGGCAAAGTGTGAAGGAATGGCTGACGGACTCGGTGATGAATGCCCTGCACGATGGATTGCATCGCAGGCTGTGCAGGAACGTCGCATTGCGAAGTGGAGAGATTTCGTAGGCCGGCATGCCAACCTGTTAGGAAAGGAACTTACGGAGTCTGCAGCGCGAAATGGTTTCTCTGCATCGGCTTTCGAGGAATTCGACGGATTGCTGACGAAGGAATTCAAACCACAACCATACGAATACTTCAAACCATTGACATCTACGTTGCTGCGTGGTAACTTCAGTATAGACAGTGTGGCACGACGCTATACTGTTGTCACGCCATTGCAGGTGAAAGCAGATGAACTGCCGATGATGCGCCAGCGTCATCCAGGTAGTTTTGATGTGGAGAGTATGAATGGTGCAATGGCATCAACATTGTCAGACAACTTCAACTATATAGGCTTGGTATGCTCATTGATAGTATTCGTTTTCCTATGGTTCTCGTTCCGTAGTCTGAAGGTTGCCGTTATAGCCTTTGTGCCCATGGCAGTCAGTTGGGTATGGATACTCGGCATAATGTCAATATTGGGAGTAAAGTTCAACATAGTAAACATAATACTCGCCACATTTATCTTCGGACAGGGTGACGACTATACGATATTCGTAACGGAAGGCTGCCTGTATGAGATGCGTACGGGAAAGCACGTGCTGGCTTCGTATAAGCGTGGCATAATACTATCGGCGCTTATCATGCTGACAGGCATCGGCACACTGATATTAGCGCGTCATCCAGCGCTTCATTCGCTTGCGTTGGTGACGATAATCGGTATGGCTTGCGTGGTGGTAATGGCATGTTTCATTCCGCCATTGCTGATACGTATGCTTAAAGTGAAATGAAGAAAAGACGGGAAAAAGTTGTCAGATTGAAAATAAGATTGTAATTTTGCACTGTAGATATATGAGATACAATACCATTATATGGGACCTGGATGGCACCTTGCTCGATACGCTGCAAGACTTGTGGCTTGCCACCAACCATGCCCTGCGTACATACGGCATGCCGCAACGTACGCTTGACGAAGTGAGAAACTTCGTGGGTAATGGCGTGAGGAAACTGATAGAGAGAGCTGTGCCGGATGGAGAGGATAATCCATTGTTCGGCGAAGTGTTTGCGGAATTTAAGAGATATTACGTTGAGCACTGTCAGGACAATACCTGCCTGTATCCTGGTATAAGCGAAACACTGAAGCAGTTGAAGGCTGATGGCAAGCGCATGGCGATAGTAAGCAATAAACTGCAGGAAGGCGTTACGGAACTGCACGAGAAATGGTTTGCCGATACCATAGAGGTGGCAATAGGTGAGAGCAGTGACGTAAGGCGTAAGCCGGCGCCGGACATGGTTGAGGCTGCGCTTGAAAGGCTGGGCGTGGATAAGTCTGACGCGGTGTATGTAGGCGATTCCGATGTGGATATTGCTACAGCCCGTAACTCAGGACTGCCATGTGTCAGTGTGTTGTGGGGCTTTCGTGATCGTGAGTTCCTTATGGCGCATGGTGCACAGTGCATGATAGAAAAACCGCAAGAACTACTAACTAATAAGTAAAGAAAAAAATGAGAAACAAGTTACAACAAGGAAAAAACATGATGGTTATAATGGCAATGATGACCATGTTGTTCGCATTTGCACAGAAAGCGAGTGCAGAGTCACTGATACCTCGCATGGCGACTAAGCAGATAAGTATGCGTGACAGCATAAAAGTAGGGGAGGACTACTGTCGCTATACGGTTCAGATAGAACTGCCGATGGTTGACGGTCCGGTGCGTGACAGTATAAATGCATTTGTTTGCGCAATGCTTGATCAGGAAAACTACGATAATATAGAGAAGGCATTCAAAAAAACTTCGAAGGAATATTTCGACAACTACAGAAAAGAGACAGAGGAAGCTGGTGGCGGCTTGCCGTGGTATTATGAAATGGAGATTGGTGTCACCTCATATTGCTCACAGTATATTACGATGTCTGTAGTGGGATATGACTACCTTGGCGGTGCTCACGGTATGCCGTTCGACTTCTGTGTTACGTTCCTTACCAGCAATGGTAAGCGTCTTGGTTGGAAAGACTTTACCTCACGTGGAGAGTTCATGCGCCCAACCATAAGCAAGGCACTTGATCCTGATTTGTTTGATGACCCTACGAAGATAAAGCCGCTGCCGGCGCGTACACCATGGTTGAAGGGTACCATGCTGGTGTTTAAGTATTGTCCTTATGAGATTACGTCGTTTGCAGGCGGAATGCCGGAGGCTGAGGTGCATTTTACGAAGTTGGAGGAATACCTAAAGCCTGAGATTGTAGAACTGTGCAAGGCGTACTATAAGGAGGATACAGGTATGGAGTACGGTACAGGACCGGACTTCGAGGGAGAGACCGAAGCAAGGCCTATGTTGTATAATGAGCTGGATGCAGACTTTATGGTTAATGGTACACCGAATATCAGAAGCTTCGTAGAAGCCACATTGGGAAGTCTGGGGTATGAGTTTGAACCGGAAAACTACGATTTGCGTAATGGATATTTCCAAATCACAGAAGAGGGCGACGGTATGTTTCGCGTAAATGCAGCCTACTGGAATAGGAACGACGGCAAGAAACTGTTCATTATCAGTTGGGACAACACAGGCGTGGAATTCGCAGACAAGCGTACGGGAGAATGCAGAGGCGTGAAATATGCTTCAAGTCCGTGGATGCACTTCGACGTGGAGAATGCAGGTGATGGCTACTATAGGACTGAGGAGAGTGGCTATCTGACCTATATCTTTAACGAAAAGACCCGCATGCTGGAATTGAAATATGACATATCCATCTTAGGTAACCTGTCAGAGTTTAACGGCCATCGCTATTTAATACTCCCTCAAAAGGGAAAGGATATAAAGGTTATGGAAAAGGATGGTGACGGAAACTGCCGTTACCGCACGCTGCGTTGGAATGGAATGTCGTTTCGTGACGGTTTGCACAGCAATGACGATTAAGCCATGAAGATTTGTTATATAATAGCTATGAGGGCGGAGGCCAAACCGCTTATAGAGTGCTACGGCATGGAGCACAGGGAGGCTTTCTTCGCACCGCTTCCATGTGAATTGTATGAGGCAAGACTGGCTGCGCACGACTTGTATGTGGTTATAAACGGAGTGCAGCATGATCGCGACCTGATAGGTTGTGAGGCTGCCACGCTTGCTACGCAGGTGGCGATAGACCGCCTGCATCCTGATATCGTCATAAGCAGCGGCACGTGCGGCGCATGGCAACGCTATGGCATGGAGGTGGGCAAGGTGTACGTTGGTAACGGAGCCATGTTCCATGACCGTCGCGTACCTGGTGACAACACGTGGCATACCCAGGGAATCGGCAACTATCCCGTGTGGGATGGTGCGGAGGCAATGGCGAAGGAGATAGGAGTGGGGATGGGCAAGGTTACTACGGGTTCGTCATTCGACCTTACGCCGGAAGAGGAAACGATAATAGAAGAAAACGGCGGAAGGCTAAAGGAGATGGAAGGCGCAGCCGTGGCTTTCGTATGCTCGCTCCATAATGTTCCTGTAATGCTGGTGAAGGCAGTGACGAACCTGAGAGATGCAGCAGAAGATGACATGGATGCCTTTCATAGGAATCTGTGCAAAGCCTCAGAGGCATTGCTGACTGTAAATAAGAAAATAATAGATTATCTGATAAACCGATAAAGATAGAAACACCGCAAGGCTGACAGTTCAGAACAGCATACCTTGCGGTGTTTTCTATTATACATCTTTTTTGTATCATCTTAACTTAAAAGGTTATTTTGAATCGTTTTCTGTTTTTTTTGATTGTTGTTCAATATTTCCTTTTAAATTATTGAATAACTCCTAAAATTAAATTTTGTTTGGGAAAGTTTGCCGAATTCCAAGAAAAATGCTTATCTTTGTAGCGTCATGTTTCCGTAAAAGGAACTTGACAGACATAATAGATAGCGCATTTCGCTTTTCTGAACATGTGAACTTGGACACTTCACTTATAGGCTTTAAGCCGAATGAAATCATCAGAAAGTGGGAGACGCTCTCTTGGTGTGTATTCGTACCCTTTTACGAAATACTGCCAAGCGGAGTAATCTTTCCTAATCTGTGATTTCAGGGAGTCCAAGCCCCACATGGCAGTTTAGGAAAATGGTGACTCCGCTTTTCTTTTGTGCCTAAATCGAACCTTAATACTAACTTGCATCATAGGGTCACAGGTGCGTAAATCTTATTATGTTATGGCTATAATGTATGTGGCGATGCCATCAGAACTAAAACCATTATTTTGGTGTGTTGCAAAAAAACAGTATGATATTAACAGAGGAGAATGGAGATTTGTTCCTAACGAGGGAGTACACTATGCAAACAAGATGCAAGCTCAGGCAGAAGCGGATGCACTCAACAAAGAGTATGAGGAGGATGAATCAGAAGTGCGGGCAGAAAGTGAACAACTCAACAAAAAGGAAGAAAAAGAAGAATATCCAAAAGAAAAAGACGATAAGCAATAAAACAGATAATAACATTCTCAGGAATAGTTTCCTTGTATCTTAATTTTTTAATTTAACTTACGATTATGAAGAAAATTTATAGTATTTTATTTTGCCTTATGGCAATGAGTATCACTTTTTCAAGTTGCTCAAAGGGTGGTGATGATGATTTCCTACCAAATGGTGGTGGAACGGAAGTGAATGGCGGTAGCACACAACCATTGACAGATGATGACATTGAATTACTTAACAAGGCTTATAATAGTGCTAATACAACCACGTTTATAAATGCGTTGGAGTCAAAGGGTTGCATTGCAAAGGATGATGGGACAAGAAGTGGTGATAACGATGGTAAATATGTGTTGACAAAGAAGGGCGAGGACTATTTCAAGTCTGACTTGTTTAAATATAGAAAAGATGAAAAGAATGGGAAATATGCATATCGTTTTATGTGTTATGTTTTTCAAGGGCTTTATTGTGTAAAGAATGACAAGAATGACTATGATGTACAAGAAGATATGTATGGAGAATATAAATGGGTGTCCCTTGACAATCCTAACGAGTGGTTTGAATGTAGCCATAAGGGAGATTACTATTATAAAGAATTTGTGATTACATGGCATAAAGACAAAATTGTTTTTGATTTTAATTTTAGAGATTATACACAGATTGATAAATTTGAGGATAATAAATTATCAATTCGTGAATTATCAATTCGTGAAGATTTAGCCTATAATTATTACATTCGTAAGGTAGGCAACGATGAGCCTTTAATTTTCTCGCAAGTAAGAGGGACTGATGATTTTTGTTTAAGTGGGGGACATTCTTATACAAGTTCAAAAGATAACATTTGTATTGCAAACATTTCAACAGAAAACACTTATGATATAGTACAAGGTTTATTCATTCGTGTGAAAAAGACAAATAAGTAAATCTCTTTCAAATAAAATCTTTTTAAGTGGGTTATTCCGATTGTGGGGTAACTCACTTTTTGTTTGTTTTTATTAAGGATTGATTATTTGTCGTGATATTTCATGTTGATATCAGACTCTGTTATCTCCTCGTTTTGAAGGGTGTTTCTTATTTCTGTGGCATAGTTTAGCAGGGCATCTGCATTGTCTGCAATCATTGCTTTTCCTCGAAAGACAATGATTGCGGTTAGGTCGCTTGGCTCTGTGCGTGAGTTGAATAGTGTGGCAACTTCAACATTTAAATTCTTGGCAATCGCTTGTATAGTGGATAACTGAGGATTTCCGTTAATTGCCCTGCTGAGGCTCTCAGGTGCTATTCGCATTTTCTCTGCAAGTTGTCGCATTGTTATCCCTTGTTTTCTACACTGAAATCTTACCGCTTTACTAATGTTATTTTCCATTTTATTTTTGATTTTGGGTACAAAATTACTAAAATAACTTGAGATATCAATTATTTTTATAAAAATTAAAAGAAAATATCAAAATAATTTGGTAGGTATTGATTTTTGTTGTATATTTGCATCTGAAAAGATAACGTAAAATATCAAATATTAAGATATAATGAAAGAAAAGATGATAACGGCAGTCATATATGCAAGAGTTTCAACCAAGAGTCAAGACTATGACCGTCAGCTAAATGACCTACGAGAATATGCAAAACGTATGGGGTATGAAATCGTAAAAGAATTTGCAGAGAAGATAAGCGGAGCAAAAAAGGTGATAGAACGTGAGGCAATGACAGAACTACTTTCTTTCGTTGAGGCTAAGCACATTGATAAGGTGCTTATATATGAGTGTAGCAGATTGTCTCGCAGGGTGGCAGATTTCGTCAACATAGTAGATAGACTAAATGAGTTGCACACCTCATTATATATACATCAGAATGGACTTGAGACCTTGCAGGCAGATGGCAAGCCGAACCCGATAGCACAACTTGTTATAGGCATGTTGGCGCAGTTTAACAGTATGGAGCGCACACTAATTCGTAGCAGAATGGAATCGGGGTACAATAACTATCGTGCTAATGGTGGTGTAGTTGGTCGGAAGGTTGGTTATCGTAAGTCTGACGATGCCATGAAAGAGGAATACAAAGAGGAAATCCGCTTACTTCGCAAAGGATTAAGCCTCCGCAATGTTACCAAGATAACGGGTACTTCCATCAATACATTAAGAAAAATCAAGGCAATTTGTTAGAAAATTGCCTTTTTATTTGATTATGTGGAATCTGTGTGTTATGTTTGCACATGTGGAAAATAAAATATTAAATAAGAAAGACGTGAAGAATATGTAGGACAGAAGATTTAAAAAAAGGATTTTAGGCGGTTGTTCCTTGCACCGTACAAACGACTATCTCGCTCGTGATGAGTGGCAAAGATAGAGGTGGAAAACAACGAAATAAAAGGGTTATTCATTGGTTAAATGTTCAGTGAAGATGAGATAAGAGAATACAATAAGTCGTTCAATGAAATAGGATTGGCAGACGAAACAACACAGAAGAAAATCTTAGAGTTCCTTTATACGTTTGGAACGATTGTATATGATAATATAAGTACGATAAATTAAATAGGAAATGTCGAAAAAGAAACAAAAAAATAAAGTCGTTGAATATGCAAAACTCGAGCATAAGGTAGCAGCACTATGGACAAGAGTAAGCACTGAGAGACAGGAAAACGAAAATTACAGTCTTGCCAATCAGAAGAAAATATGCAGAGAATTTGCTGAGGCTAACGGTATAACCATCAAACGTGAGTTTGGTGGAAAGCATGAGAGTGCAAAGAATGAAGGTAAAATGTATAAGGAAATGATTGCAGATGTGGCAAAGGATAAGGAAATAAATATAATTTTGGTTTATTCTTTTGACCGCTTTAGCCGCGCAGGTATGGAAGCAATGATGACCAAGGCATATCTGAAGGCAAAAGGAATCTATGTTGTATCTGCAACGCAACTGACAGACCCCGATAGCGCAGTAGGTGAATTTATGGAAAATATCATTTTCCTATTCAATCAATTTGAGAATAATCTAAGACGTGATAAGGCTGTCATGGGCATGACCGAGTGCATTAAGCGAGGAGAGTGGTACGGAAGACCACCGCTTGGCTATGACCACAAGAAAGTGGGGAAGACACACATTCATACCGTCAACGAGATAGGGCGAAAACTTCGCAATGCTTGGATATGGAAAGCCAATGAAGGTGCAAGTGATATGGAGATTGTAGAACGCTTGAAATCGTTAGGAGTAAAAGTTAACAGAAAGTCCCTCAACGATATTTTGCGAAATAGGTTCTATTGTGGATGGATAGTTAATCGTTTGCTAAATTATGAGCCTGTCAGAGGGAAGCAAGAGGTGTTGATTGATGAAGACACATGGAATAGGGCAAATGGTCTCACCCGAGCAGGGTATGAACAACAAAAGGTTACTGAATTATTTCCCCTTAAACGTCATGTAAAGTGTGCAGATTGTGGAGGTTACATTACCGGCTACACCGTCAAGGGAAAGGGAAAAGACTATTACAAATGCAATAAGATAGGTTGTCAGTGCAATCGAAGCACAACTATTATGCACAATCTTTATACAGAGTTGCTGAATACCTATCATATACCGACAGAATTTATTCCTATATTGTCAAAAGTTCTGCATAAGGTCTTTAACGACTTGAGTAACAATAAAAGTTCCATGCGTAAAGAGTTGAGAAAACGGCATGTAGAGGTGAATAATAAAATAGAAAAGGTTCAGGTTCGTTTTGGTATAGGGGAAATTACAGAAAGCATATTTCAAACCACGATAAGCACACTGAACAAAGAATTAGCAGAAATCGAAAGTGAGCTTGCAGAGGCTGACAAAAATATATCGAACCTCAAGAATTTCATAGACGAAACGATTGCAATGTCTTGTGAATTAGGTGTTTTGTGGCAAAAGGGAAATTTCCATAGTAGGCAAAAACTGCAAAACTTACTCTTTCCAAACGGAATTTACTTTGACAAGAATACAAACAGTTATCGAACCGATACAGAAAACGAGGTGTTTAAGATATTCCGTTTGTTTTCAAGTAGTTGTAAGGATGAAAAAGAAAAGATGACAACCGAAAATCTTCAATTGTCACCTTTGGTCGGGATGACCAGACTCGAACTGGCGACCACACGCCCCCCAGACGCGTACGCTAACCAACTGCGCCACATCCCGATTGATTCGAAAATCGAATGCAAAGATAATAAGAAATCTTCAGTTGTGCAAACAATACATTGCTTTTTTTGTTAATTATTACATAAAACGAGGAAAAACATCAGCGTTTGTTTGCCTGTGTCAAATATATTTGTTAAATTTGCGTTTATTAGGTAAACACTCAAACATAAAATGCAATATACAATAAATGCTCCCCTGACGATGAACTGCGAGGTGACATTGCCAGCCTCAAAGAGCATCAGCAACAGGGCACTGATGATAAATGCACTTGCGGGAAACAGCAATCATCCCGCTAACCTTAGTAAATGCGATGATACCGACGTTATGGTGAAGGCTCTCGGTGAGATGTCGTATGAGATTGACATAAAGGCGGCAGGTACTGCTATGCGCTTCACTACTGCGCTGCTCAGCGTGACGGAGGGTGAACACGTTATTACTGGTACCGATCGCATGAAACACAGACCGATATCCGTATTGGTGGATGCTCTGCGCCGACTGGGTGCCGATATAGAATATGTGGAGAAGGAGGGCTTTCCACCGCTTCGCATAAAAGGTAAGAAACTAGAAGGCGGCAAACTGCAGATACCGGGCAATGTGTCGTCGCAGTATATATCAGCACTGCTCATGATTGGTCCGGCAATGGCAAACGGACTGCGTCTGCAGCTTACCGGCAATGTGATATCGCGCCCGTACATAGATCTTACGGTATGTACCATGCGCGAGTTTGGTGCTGATGCTGACTGGATAGATGCATCGACGATAGACGTAAAGCCACAGCCGTATAGGGAAACAGCCTTCTATATAGAGAACGACTGGAGTGCGGCAAGCTATTGGTATGAGATAGTAGCCCTTCTGAGCAAGAAACATGGCGTGGATGCTGAGCATCAGGTGGTAATGCCTGGATTGATGGACAGCAGTCGTCAGGGCGACAGTGCCGTCAGGTATATATTCAGCATGCTGGGAGTGAAGACACAGTTCGACAAGAAAGAACCCATGCAGCCTACCGACGTGACGCTTACGGCTCACCATAGGGGATTGCCACGCTTTGACTTTGACCTCATAGGACAGCCGGACCTGGCGCAGACGGTGGTGGTGACAACCGCATTGATGGGCATCCCATTCCGCTTTGAGGGATTGCAGACGCTGCGTATTAAGGAAACCGACCGTATAGCAGCGCTGAAGAATGAAATGAAGAAACTGGGCTATGTGCTCGACGACAGCGTAGAGGGAGTGCTGTCATGGGATGGTACGATGTGCGAACCTGATGAGAATCCGGTGATTGATACCTATGAGGACCATCGCATGGCTATGGCATTTGCACCCGCTGCCATCATGTTCCCAGGCTTGAAGATAAACAATCCTGAGGTGGTTACAAAGAGCTATCCGAGGTTCTGGGACGACCTGAAAACCGCAGGTTTTGAGATAACCCCGGAACTGTAATTTGTATCGAAAACCTGGGAAAGGGGCCCTTGTGCAACGTGCTGCATTCCAAGCTGTTATAAAAGGCGCTGTAAAAGCATAGCTATTACAGTGTAATTTGATAGCTTTTACGATGTAATTTGATAGCTTTTACAGCGTAATTTGATAGCTTTTACGATGCAAAATCGCGCAACTGTAAAATTGGTGCGAAAACCATAAGGAAAAAAACGCTAAGTGAAGACCAGAAAATACATATACCCCATACTTGTCATCATGCTCGTGCTGGCTTCGTGTTCAACGAAGAAGAACACGGGAATGACGCGTTTCTGGCATTCATTCACTGCAAGGTATAATGTTTACTATAACGGTGCGCAGGCCTATATAGAAGGCTCTTTGGAGAAGGAGAAAGGCAATAAGGACAACTATACGGAGATGCTGCCGCTCTACACCGTAGGTAACAAGGCCAGTCGTGAACTTGGCAAGGGTAGCTTCGACGCTGCCATACTGAAGGCTCAGAAGGCTATACAGATACATAGCATTAAGGCAAAGCCGGAGTGGAACAAAGACCGTAGAAAGACTCAGGCAGACATAGAATGGCTGTCAAGGAAGGAGTACAATCCGTTCTTGTGGCGTGCATGGATGCTGATGGGCAGGTCGCAGTTTCATAAGGGAGAGTTTGATGAGGCTGCCGCTACCTTCTCGTATATGTCTCGTTTGTACAAGGGGCAGCCTTCCATCTATGGTAAGGCGAGGGCTTGGCTGGCAAAATGCTATATAGAGAGCGGCTGGCTGTATGATGCAGAGGATGTCATACGCAATATGATGCGCGACAGCATAGACTGGAGGGCGCAGAAGGAGTGGGACTATACCTTGTGTGACTACTATCTGCATGTGAACGACCTGCCGAAGGCTGCGGAATATCTGCGCAAGGTGATAAAGCATGAGATGCGACGCAAGCAGAGGGCACGTGAGTATTATCTGCTCGGACAGATAGAGGCAGCGCAGGGACATAAGCTTGAGGCATACAATGCGTTTCGCAAGGTTGTAAGGCAGAACCCACCGTATCAGTTGGAGTTCAATGCGAGGATATCCATGACCGAGGTTATGGCTGAGGGTCAGTCTAAGAAGATGATCAGCAAGCTGAAACGCATGGCACGCAATGAAAACAACAAGGATTATCTTGATCAGGTGTATTATGCCATAGGTAATATATACCTGGCGGAGAAAGATACTGCCAATGCCATCAGTGCCTACGAGAAAGGTAACGAGAAGGCTATGCGTTCGGGCATAGAGAAGGGTGTATTGCTGCTTCATTTGGGTGACCTCTATTGGCAGATGGAGAAGTATGGCGATGCCAAGCGTTGCTATGGCGAAGCTATAGGTCTGCTTGACAAGGAGCGCCCTGATTATGAGGAGTTGGCACATCGCTCAAAGGTGCTCGACGAATTGGTGCCGTTCACCGATGCCATACATTTGCAAGACTCACTGCTTGAGTTATCTGTCATGCCAGAGAAAGACCGCCTGGCGGCGATAGACAGGGTGATTGATGCCCTGAAGAAGAAAGAGAAGGAAGAGGCTGCCAAGGGTACAGAAGAAGAAGTGGCAAAGCGTCAGCAGAAGTATGGTAATATTAGCATGGCGGAGAACAAGATTCCTCAGGTGCCTGCTTTGGGTTCTACGGCGGGAGCGGCTGGCGCATGGTATTTCTACAATACACAGGCTGTGGTTCAAGGTAAGCAGGCTTTCCAAAGACAGTGGGGCAGGCGCGACAACATAGATGACTGGCAGCGTAATAACAAGACCGTGGTGGGCAGTCAGGCGTCTGACGACGAGGCTGAGCTGGCAAACCTTACCGATGAGCAGCGTGACTCGATAGCTGCTGAGAAGGAAAGGATGCAGGAAGAGGAACTGCTGTCTGACAGTGTGGAGCAGGATCCTCATAAGCGTGAGTACTACCTGGCGCAGATACCATTCACGGAAGAACAGAAGGCCGCCTGCCATGAGATAATTAAGGAGGGTCTGGTGAAATCTGCCATAATATTCAAGGATAAGCTCGATAATCTGCGTTTAAGTGAAAAGCAGTTCGACCGGCTGCGTTCGCAATATCCTGAATATGAACCGAAGGATGAGGTGTATTACCACCTGTTCCTGTTGCATTCACGTAAGGGTGACCATGATGTTGCAAAGACCTTCGTGGATAGTTTGAAGCAATATTGCGAAGACTCTAAATACACAGTACTCCTGACTGATCCTTATTTTGCCGAGAATGCAAAGTTCGGCAAGCACATAGAGGATTCTCTCTACGGTGCCACATACGAGGCATTCAAGGCAGACCGCTTTCAGGAAGTATATTCCAATGCCGAGATTTCAAAGCAGCGCTTCCCACTTGGTGACAACCGCGACCGATTCATTTTCTTCTATGGTATGACGAAACTTAATGACGGAGATGTAGATGAGTGCGTGTCTGCCATGGAGAATGTGGTGAAGGATTATCCTCAGAGCGCAGTGAGCGAGATGGCTGGCATGATAATAAACGGTGTCAGGGCGGGCAAGAAACTATACGGAGCGAAGTTTGACCTCTCCAACGTATGGGACAGAAGGAATGTGGCGCTTACGGAGGGTAGTGACTCGGCAAATGTCCAGACGTTCTCTGACGAGAAGAACACTGACTACTTGTTTGTCATGGCTTATGCACCGGACAGCGTACAGGAGAATCAGTTGCTGTTCCAGATGGCGAGATATAACTTCACCAGTTTCATTGTGCGCAACTTCGATATTGACATCGACGATTCCTATGGCATGCACCACATGATAGTGAGTGGCTTCCGCAACTTTGACGAGGCTCGCCAGTACTCACGCTTGTTGCTGCAGCAAGACGGCATAAAGAGGGTGATGGGCAAGGCGCGACCTATCGTGATCAGTGAGGAAAACCTTGCCTTGATAGGTAATCGCTATTCATACAACGACTACGATACTTTCTATGTGCACCACTTCGCACCGCTGCCGGTGAGCAGACCGGAGCAACTCTATGACCCTGTGGTGGTGAAGTCGGAAGAGGAAGGTACGCGTGAGAACCCTGATCCGGTGAAGCCGTTCCTGCCTACTGACGATGTGGCACCTGGTGGCGCTAAGCCTATAAGCCAGAATGAGGGCGAGGAAGAGACACGTAATGACAACATTGAAACCATTGCCATACCAGAAGACAAAGAGACAGTAGCGCCAGTTGGCACGGAAATTGATATGCCTACTGATGAGGATACTTCAAAAGCTGCGCAGACAGGTGAGGCATTTGACATACCTGCCGACAATGCTCCTTCGCAGAGCGGTGGCGAGACTATTGATATGCCTGCTGAGTCACCACGACAGTCATCAGTTGATAACGATGGTATGTTCGATGTTCCTGCCGACAGCGAGCCTGCGAAGCAGACTAAGAGTGATGACGGTATGTTCGATGCTCCTGCCGATAATGAGCCTGCAAAGCAGACTAAGAGTGACGAAGGCTTCGCCATTCCGGTAGAAACGGAGAGCATGGTTCCAGCCGTAAAGCGTGACGATAGTAATGAGTTTGCAATACCTGATGCACAGGAAACGCCGGTATCTCCTGCAACAACGGAGTCGATGGATGTTCCGGAATATCCGGCAGAGCAGGAAACAGTGAAGGAACCTGTATCGCAGTCTGGCAGCAATGAAGGCTTCGTCATACCTGCAGAACCAGAAAACGTGGCTCCTGCAACCAAGTCTGGTGTAAGTGATGGCTTTGCAATACCTGATGATGCAGAGCCAACCAAGGAATCCTTATCACAGTCTGATGCAAACGACTTCGCAATACCAGACGATGGCGCTGGCGACAAGAAGAAAGATGATGGCGCAATGGAAATCGTCATAGGTGACGGTGACAGTGATAGCGGCAAGGATAATGCCGATAATGGCGGTGAGACGTTTGAGTTCTCTGATGGTGAAAGCACGAAGACAGAGAGCACCGATGATAGCGAGACATTCGAGTTCAGCGATGACGAAGGAAAGAAATCGTCACGCGATATAGAGGATGAATACTACGAGCTCGACGGTTTCTGATGCAATAAGCTATATAAAAAGGAGAGAGAGGTGGTTAATAAAACGAAGTGTAATAATTAAAAGAAAGGAAGACAGACAATGGAAGTAGTAGTTACAAACGAGAATTTTGAGTCTTTGAAGAATGGTGCACAGCCATTCGTGGTTGATTTTTGGGCAGAGTGGTGCGGACCTTGCAAGATGTTGTCTCCAATCATAGCTCAGCTTGCAGAGGAGTATGACGGCAAGATCGTTGTAGGCAAGTGCAATGTAGAGGAGGCTGAGGACGTTGCAGCAGAGATGGGCATCCGCAATATCCCAACACTTATATTCTTCAAGAATGGTCAGGAGATTGATCGTGTCGTAGGTGCACAGAGCAAGACGGCGCTTCAGTCAAAGTTTGATGCTCTGGCATAACTTTGGTGCCTTGGCATGATATATAATATAAAAGGTGAATAATAAAAGGGTGAAAAGAAACCTTGTTAGTTGGTTTCTTTTCACCCTTTGTTTGTTTCTATGAATTTTTCTCTTTTCTCTTTTCTCTTTTCTCTTTTCTCTAATTGCGTACGGTGTGAGAGTTGTCGGACACCCACTGTCCCAAAGGTAAGTAGTGGGTTGCTCCACTTTGTCACACTTTATAGATGCCACACCTTGTTAATGTTACATCTTGCGAGTGTCTTACCTTTCGAATGTCACATCTTGTGAAAACATTAGAACTCAACTATGCGTGAGCCGTCTTCCTGAGGCGTTATCGTTATCTTCACCGTATCATCAGGCAGGGCATCCTCTACGAGTTCAGGCCACTCCATAAGGCAAAGGTCACCAGAATAGAAATACTCGTCGGCACCCATGTCGGCAAGTTCCTCCATCTTCTTTATTCTGTAGAAGTCAAAGTGGTATATCGGCGCACCGTTACCGTCGGTATATTCGTTTACAATGGCGAATGTAGGCGATGTTATAACGTCGGTGACACCCAGTTCTTCACATATAGCCTTGATGAATGTGGTCTTGCCGGCACCCATCGGCGCATAGAAGGCGAAGCATGTGCCCTTACCATCTATGGCGCTTATAAACTCTCTTGCAGCATGGCGAATGCTGTCAATATTCTCAATTGTAATCTTCACTTCTTTTTTTATCCTTATATATTACTTCTTCCTTCCTTTCATGGAGATGAGTGGTATGATCATTTCCTCCATTGACACGCCGCCGTGTTGGAATGTATCCTTGTAATACTGCACGTAGTGGTTGTAGTTGTTTGGATACGCAAAGAATGAGTTGCCTGTCGCGAAAATATAAGATGATGATATGTTAGGTGCAGGCAGGCAAGCCTCCTTCGGATTGTTTATCTCAAACACTTCCTTTGACTGGCAGCTCAGCGACCTTCCAAGTTTGTATCTTAGGTTTGTATTTGTATTCTTATCGCCGATAATCTTCACTGGCTTGTCGCATCGTATGGAACCGTGGTCGGTAGTCAGTACGATGTGGTAGTCTGTCTGTGCCAATCGCTTGAACAACTCGCCAAGAACGCTATGACGCACCCATGATAATGATATGCTGCGGTAAGCCGCCTCATTGTTAGCAAGTTCGCGCACCATCTTTGATTCCGTTCGTGCATGAGACAGCATGTCAATGAAGTTTATCACCACCACGTTAAGGTCGTATTGATGCAGGTTGTTAAACTGCTGCATCAGTTTTTCAGCACCTTGTGAGTCGTTTATCTTGTGATATGAAAACGATTCCTTACGTCGGTAGCGCTCCAACTGAGTCTTTATCAGCGGCGACTCGTTAAGGTTCTTGCCCTCTTCCGACTCTTCGTCCACCCACAGGTCAGGGAACTGTCTTTCTATCTGTTCAGGCATCAGTCCGGAGAATATAGCGTTCCTTGCGTACATCGTAGCCGTAGGCAATATGCTGCAGTACAAATCCTCTTCGATATCGAACATGTCGCCTATCTCCTCTGCAAGCACACGCCATTGGTCATAGCGGAAATTGTCTATTACGATAAGGAACACTTTCTCGTCCTTTGCCAGCATGGGGAAAACGTAGTCAGGCATAATTCGGTTTGACGTCATAGGCATGTCATCGTCCTTCTTGCCGTTAGCGAATGTAGTCGTCCACTTAGTGTAGTTCTTCTTGATGAACTTCGCAAAACCGTTGTTAGCCTCTTCCTTCTGCATGCGCAGCATCTCCGTCATGTTACTGCCGGTAGCATCGAGTTCCAGTTCCCACCTTACCAATCGCTTGTATATCTCCTTCCAGTCGTTAAAGCTGTTGCAGTCACTTATCTGCATAGATATATCTATAAACGACTGTTGGTAGCTCTGCTGCGTCACCTCGGTCACTATCTCCCTTTGGTGAACGTGCTTCTTCAGCGCCAGCAGTATCTGCATAGGGTTTACTGGCTTTATGAGATAGTCGGCAATCTTTGAACCTATAGCCTGGTCCATGATGTCTTCCTCCTCGCTCTTCGTCACCATCACTACCGGAGTCTGCGGTTGTATATCCTTGATGCGTTGCAAAGTCTCGAGTCCGGTAAGTCCGGGCATCATCTCATCGAGCAGCACGAGGTCAAACGTCTGTTGCTGACACTGTTCTATAGCGTCAAGACCATTGGAGGCCACGACCACGTCGTAGCCCTTCTTCTCAAGGAAAAGTATGTGTGCGCGCAGATGCTCTATCTCGTCATCCACCCACAGTAGTCTTGTGCTCATATAATTGTAGTTTCTTCGGGTGCGTTTTATTAAATCACTTTGTTGCCACCTTCAGTTTCACGCCTACATCCATTAGTCCCGGCATGTATTCGCGTGTCATGTTATGCTTTATCGCAACCTTGATGTGTTCGCCGGATCTGTGCGTACCGGTGAATACAGGAATCTCGTAGGTGTGATATGTTATGCCTACGCCAGTCATCACGCCGTCGCTGTTTACCACCTCGCACCTTACGGTCTTGCGCTCTTTGTTGCCAGACGGCATGCAAGTCTGCTCCACTATCATCGAAAGGTAGCGATAGGGAAAGTCAGGTTTTGCACGCAGGCATACATAGGTGGTGAAGTTGCCGTTCGTGCGCAGTGTGTCGATATCAAACACCAGCGTATCGTGGGCAGACCATCCCTCCTCGCCGACAGCCACATACTTATGGTATGTAGTATCAGCAGTACAGCTCCATGCCATTGCCATTATCAGCAAAGCCATGAGCGGTGTCGCAATGTTCAGTATGCGGTGTGATGTCATTTTGCTTGCTCCGGTGCGTTTGTAGGCTGCTGGTTGTTAGCAGCAGATTGTTGCCCCTGGTCTTTTTTTTTCTTCTTTTTCTTTTTCTTCTTCGCCTTGTCAAAACGTGTAAGGTCAGAGCCGAAGAGCATATCCTTCGGACGTTCAGGAGCCTTCGTCTTGTCGTCTTCCAACAGCGACAGAGGCTTCTTGCCCTCCTTGTTCATGGCTATTATCTCGTTAGCCCTTGCCGGTGTTATGGTCTCCAGGTTTACAGGCTTGCGCTTGTCGGTAGAGTATGTTATGATGCCGGCGAGTATATCCTGCTTGAAGAAATAGTAGTCGCTGTCCATGGTCTGCAGAATAATGTCCTTTGACGGGAAATCCTTAGCAGCATCCATATAGCAATCCACCTCGTAGTTCATGCAGCATTTCAGCTTGGCACACATGCCTGCCAGCTTCTGAGGGTTTGGCGATATATCCTGCAGCCTTGCAGCCGTAGTGCCTACGCTTGAGAACGACTTCATCCAAGTTGCGCAGCACAGTTCCCTGCCGCATGGTCCCGTACCGCCGATGCGTCCAGCCTCCTGACGCGCACCTATCTGCTTCATCTCTATTCTGACGTGGAAAGTCTCTGCCAGCACCTTGATGAGCTGTCGGAAATCCACGCGCTCGTCTGCGATATAGTAGAAAATAGCCTTGCCGCCATCTCCCTGATACTCCACGTCGCCTATCTTCATGTCGAGTCCCAGTTCCTTTGCTATCTGGCGGCTCTGTATCATGGTAGCCTCCTCGCGGCTCTTTGCCTCGTAGTAGCGCTCCATGTCGGTGTCTTTGGCAAAGCGATATACGGTGCGTATCTCGTCTGCCGACTTCAGGTTCGCCTTCTTTATCTGCAGAGTCACCAGCCTTCCGGTCAATGACACCACGCCGATGTCGTGGCCCGGGCTTGCTTCTACAGCCACCCAGTCACCTTTCTTCAGGTCAAGACCGTTCACGTTGTGGTAATATCCCTTGCGTGTATTCTTGAACTGCACCTCCACCAGGTCGGTGCTTTCAGCGTTGCCGGGCACGTCAGCCAGCCAGTCGTATGTATTCAGCTGGTGGTCGCTCCTTGAGACACCCTTGGCGCAAAGTCCCCTTGCGCATGTAGGTCCCAGGGTGAACTTCATGTTAGCCCAGTCGTCTTTTTGTATATTTTCTTTGTTATTATCCACGTAAATTAATTTTATGTATATATTTGAATTGAATGTATGTTTTCTGTCATCCTCCCTCTCGTGGTGGGGTGGGGGTGAGTAGGCAAGCCTTTAGGTAGTGTGCAGCAGCACCGCCACCTTCATCGTGATGTCGAAAAACACGATCTTAGGATTTGCATTCTGCCCTATGTCGCGCAGTGCATCCTGGTATAGTTGCTGGAATCCCAGGATGTTGCCCTCGTTCACGAAGCGTGCAAACTTCTGGCAGAAGTGCTCCTCCTCCTCATTCATGTACGACAGTTCCTCATTCCTGAAGTTATACATGAATGCCTCTCTTGCCATCCTGAGGAAATACACCAGCAGGCGTTTCTGTTGCTCACGTCCCAGTGTGGCCACGCTCTCGCTCCATCGTTTCAGTTCCCTGACGTCCTTGGTGTAGGCCTTGCGCATTAGTGTCACGAAGTAGTCGAAGAACAACCTGTCTTCGTTGCCGGCATCGAGCATTTCAAGCGCATTGAGCCAGTTGCCTCCAGCCAGTCGGGCTATGCGTCGTGCGTCATTCTCTGCCAATCCGCGTCTTTCAGTCAGAGCCTTCTCTATGTCAGCAGCGTCTATAGCCTTCATTTCGAAGCGCTGTGTTCTCGAGCGTATCGTCTCGAGCAGTGCCTCAGGCTCACGGCATACCATGATGAAGAGTGACTGCGCAGGTGGTTCCTCTATCAGTTTCAGCACCTTGTTGGCGCATTCGATGTTCATGCGTTCAGGCAACCATATTATGCAGACCTTCCATCCGCCCTGGTTCGACTTCATGCTAAAGCGCTTCAGCAGATAGTCTGCCTCGCCTACGGTTATCACAGCCTGTTGGTTTTCCACCTTCATCATCTCAGTCCATTGCGCCAGCGAGAAGTAAGGCCCCTGCTTCAGCATCTCCTCCCACTGCTCTATGAAGTCGTCGCTTACAGGCTTGTATTCGCTGTTCCACTTCTTGAGTTTAATGGTAGGGAATGTAAAATGCAGGTCGGGGTGCTGTATGCCCCTGACCTTGTATGCGCCCTTGTTCAGGATATATGATGCGAGTGCTACCGCCATGGCCATTTTGCCGCAGCCGTCGGGGCCGCTGAACATTATGGCATGTGGCAGACGCTCTGCGTCGGCAAGTGAGCGCAAGCGCTCCGCCATTTCCTGCTGTCCTATGATGTCAGTGAAATCCATTAGTCTTAAAGACTACAAAGTTAACTAAAAGTTTTGGAAATGCCAAACTTTTCAATAAAAAAACGACAATTCCAACGATTTTTGACAATTATTTCTGCGTCATGCAGCAGTGGGATTGTCAGAAACTGTTGGAATTGTCGTTTGTGGTATAGCCATGCAGTATGGCTGCTTGCCTACTGTGTGAGTATTATGCTTCGCCAGCCAGGTGTGTCATTACCATTACTGCCTTGTCGTAGTCATAGTCATAGACAAACATTACGCAACCACCCATCGGTGGGTATGCGCTTGTCACTTCGTTCTTGATAGTAGAAGGGATTCCCTCGTTCTCCAGTTCGCGTTGCAGCAGGATTGCCTCGAAACCATTGCCGCAGTTAGTAAGTCGTTTTAGTTTCATAATTGTAAAGGTTTAGTTCGTAAATACTTAGGTATATCTTTCTTTCTGGGTACAAAGATACAAAAATCTTTTTTAAAATCCAAATTTTTTTCAAGTTTTTTTGTTTTATTTTCTACGGACAGCGCACCAAAATTACAGTTTTTAAAATTGTGCTGTAAAGGTTGTCATATTAGGCGTTGTAAAAGCTATCAAATTACATTGTAAAAGCTATCGAATTACACTGTAAAAGCTATCATATTACGTTGTGATTTGATAGCTTTTACAACGCCTTTTTTAATACGTTGAAAGACAGTTAGTTCTAAACGGTGAAAAAGCGTGTTCTTTTTGAGTTTGTAAAGGTTGTGAAATCATCTTTTGCGATAAATATTTCAGTTTTGGCGTTTTGTTTTGTCACTACAGAAAATTTCACTATGTAAATATGTACTTTTTTGTAACTTGTTTGTTGGAATGAATAATTTTTATTACCTTTGCACCATAAACTGTTATATATGAAATATTACAAGATTATGAAAAATATTACGAAAACAAGAAAAATGATACTTCTCGCCATTATGGCGGTAGTAAGCAGCGTTTCATATGCAGCGACAAACCTTTCACTGAGGTTTACTGCAGATGACGCAGGTGATATAACATCAAGCAAGACCATCGGGGCTTTTACGATGGTGGGAACATCTGATAAAAAAATAACCATTGCTTTAAGTAATAAAACTATTGATAACGTTAGTTTTACTCATTGCTTGAAATTCGGAGGAACTGGAAATGCCTCTTATCGTTATCTGTCTTTTGCTGTAGAAGGCCCATGTACTATTAAGACGTATGGCGCTTCTTCAAGTTCTACCAGTGAAAGAAGCCTAACGATTTCATCGGGTAATTCTCCACTGGGAACAGCAATAAAGACAGGATACTGTACTTCTTCTTCTACACCGGTGGCAGAGGAATACAATTATACTGGTGGTGCCACGACCTTATACATTTATTCCCCTAACAGTGGATATAATGTTTACGGCATAGACGTTACATACGGTGAGGGAGGCAGTACGGAAACTCGCTACACAGTATCATTTAATGCAAACACTAACGGAACGTGTTCTACCTCAAGCCTTACCGAAGCAAGCGAAGGCGCAGGTGTGACGTTGCCAACAGCAACGGCTAACTACGGCTATAACTTCCTGGGTTGGTCAACAAGCAGCACTGCTACAACGGCTTCATACAGTGCCGGTGCTACATATAAGCCAAGCGCAAACACTACTCTCTATGCCATTTATGAGGTTGACGCAAACGCCCCTGTGCTTCCTGCCGCTGGCAGTGCAATAACCTTCGATGCCACTAAGCGTTACTCTGAGTGGGTGATTAACTCACGTCTGAATGACTTTTACGGTAACACGAAAGTGATGAACTTTGCTAAATATACAGATGACGGAACAAAGACAGTAGAAGGCAAGACCTCTGAGCTTGACTACGTTCCGGGACTTGTGGCAAAGGCTGTGCTGGAGACTATAGACTATTACAAGAATAACAACGACATAAACGTAAAGCCATGGTTCTATGCCGTACAGGATTACGCTAACAATACCATTAAGTCTGATGGCGTGAATGGTAAGAGCTTTGACGACCTTAATGCCGTAAAACTGTATTTCAAGTTACAGGAAGTGGCAAAGTCCGGAGCAATACCTGACGCTGCTGATACGAACATAAGCAACGCAAAGAGTATTACTACTGCTGAGACACGTTTGGGTGAGGCTCTTGCAGGAATAAAGATTGCGAACAGCGACTATGCTATCAGCGAGAGTCTGCTGTCCGGTGCTGCCGGCGGTTGGTGGCATAAGTCTGGCTACACCAACCAGATGTGGTGTGACGGACAGTATATGGGCCCTGCACTGTTGGCTCAGATGCTCAATGAATACGACAATTATGAATCAGACGGATGTATAGCAGGCAGCAAGGCTGCAGACTGGGACTTGGTAACAAAGCAGTTCACCATATCATGGAACTATCTCTGGAACCCAGAAGTGAAGTTGCTCTACCATGCCTTCACCGCAGACCCTGAGTGTACTGCAGACACAAATGCAAAGACAAACGCATCAAAGTGGGCAGGATTCCCTAACAGCGACGGCATCTATCACTCTGCAGAGTATTGGGGCAGAGCTGAGGGATGGTATTTCCTCGCACTCGTTGACGTGCTTGAGCAGATGCAGATAGCAGGACTGACTAAGACACAGAACTACAAGACACTGCACGGCTATCTTAATGAGCTTGCTGCTGGTATTGCAGCAAAGCAGGATGCAGCAACAGGCTGCTGGTATCAGTTGCTTAACCATGACGGCACATTCGTAGCCCAGACATACGACAGTAGCTACAGATATACCTCTTCACCAGTAGCAAACTACCTTGAGTCTTCTGCTACGGCAATCTTCACGGCAGCCTACCTGAAGGGTATGCGCCTCGGACTCTATGACACAGACTACACAGCGTTAGCCAAGAAAGCATATCAGGGCATCGTTGAGCAGTTCATGGTGGCTGACGGCAACGGCGGCGTACACCTCGTTTGCTGTTCTAAGTCTGCCGGCGTAGGCGGTTCAAATAATCGTGACGGCTCAGCAGAGTACTACCTCATGGGTAAGGACACAGCGCCTACGGTGAAAGACCCTACATCGTCAAGCTTCTACACCGAAGGTAAGGTATTCGGTGGTTTCATCCTCGCTGCTACGGAGTATGAGCGCCTGTTCATAGACAAGAAGCTGGAGCTCACAGATGCAGGCGAGTACACCACCTTTCCTGAGAGTGACTTCAGCGAGGTAAGGCTTACACGCAACATTCCGGCAGGTGAGTGGAACACGTTGGTGCTCCCTTTTGACGTTACCGCCACACAGATAAGCGAGACTTTCGCCAATGGCTCCGTTGTGGCGGTATTGCAGCAGCTTGATGCAGACAAGATGTATGTAAAGACACAAAGCTACATCAATGCCAATGAACCTGTGTTTATAAAGATAGAAGAGAAGAGTTCTGACGATACCTACACCTTTAAGGATGTAACGGTGAAAAACGGCACTGCAACAAGTGCTGCCGGCGGTGTGCAGATGATAGGTACATACGCCTTGCTTACAGGCGGGGCGAATGGCGACCTCGGTGCCTCAGACTATTTCATATATGATAACAAGTTCTACGACTGCACCTATCTGAACCAGATGAAACCTTTCAGGGCTTATGTGACGTCAACGGGTGCGCAGGCTAAGATGTATTCCATAAAGTTCATGGAAGAAGAGGAAGCTGATGGCGTACAGAACGTAAAGGCGGTAGCAATGAACGACGATGCACCTATATATAATATAATAGGTCAGCGTGTGACTAATGGTGCCAAGGGATTGTTGCTGCAGAATCATCGTAAGATAGCAGTGAAGTAATAAGACTAACTTGTATATATTTATGAAAAAAAACGATTATATAGCTCCGGAAATGCAGAGCATAAGTCTTGACCTTGCAACTATTATGGTTGGCTCATATATAGAGGAAGGTAAGACTGATGGTAACGGCAGCGGCACTTTTGATGCCAATGCTCGCGAAAACACATTCGGATTGATAGACTATTCAGAGGAGGAGGAGTAAGATAATTCATAATTCATAGTTCATAA
>DGHL01000105.1:0-716 GCA_002392645.1 Prevotellaceae bacterium UBA3849 | reverse complement strand
TTCATAACTCTTAATTCTTAACTCTCTTAATAAACCTAATAAAACCATGAAGATTATGAAGGACCACAGAATTAAATCATTCCTTAGGCTGATGGCTGTAGCAGCCCCTATCAGCCTGATCAGTTCCTGTAAATGGATTAAGCCCCATGAGGCAAAGATTACAGAGAAGGAAAACGATGACAGTACGCAGGTGCATGACAGCGTACCTGCGGTTCAAGAAACACAGCAGCCCGTAAGTCAGACGAAAAGTGTAGAGGAGGAGGTGGCAGCCCTTAACGGTCGTATAAAGGAAATATACGGCACTGTAGAGAGGGTGTATAAGCGTGATGCACTGCCGAACACAGACCTTGATGCAAAGTATTGCTCAAAGGCATGGAGACAAACCGTAAAGGCTGTTTCTGCAAAGCAGAACAAGACTGATGAGCTATGCCTTGACTGCGACTACTGGATTATGGGGCAGGACTATGAGAACGTGAAAGTGACAAACTATTATCTGGAGAAGATTATGCTGGACGATGCAGAGCATGGCTCCGTGGCGGCTTTCACGCTGAAGGTTCATAACTGCGGTTCTGTAACTCCTGTACGCGTAGATCTCGTTAAGGAAAACGGCAAGTGGATGATCGATAACTTCACAGACATTAAGAATGATATCGATTATCGCAAGATGATGACGGATTACTTGAATAACTAAAAAAGGTGGGTTCTAATAATTCCCA
>DGHL01000064.1 GCA_002392645.1 Prevotellaceae bacterium UBA3849 | reverse complement strand
GGTACATACGGAAGTAGTTCTGCAGTGTGATTGTAGCGTATGTCTGTGTGGCAGCCTCCACCTTCACGTGCTCCTTGGCCTCGATAGCCTGATGCAGTCCGTCTGACCAGCGACGGCCTTCCATGATACGGCCGGTCTGCTCGTCCACGATCTTAACCTCCATCACGCCGTCGTTATTTGGAATGACCACATACTCATCATCCTTATTATATAATGAGTAAGCCTTCAGCAACTGCTGCAGGGTATGTACGCGCTCTGACTGCTCAGAGAAGTGATTCAGGCGCTCGTCTTTCTTTGCCAGTCGCTCCTCGTCGCTGAGGGTTTTGTCAGCCTCAAGTGCAGAAAGCTCTGATGTAATGTCAGGAATGACGAACAGTTCCTTGTCGTCCACCTGCTGTGACAGCCATTCCACGCCCTTGTCGGTAAGGTCGGCAGAGTGAAGTTTCTCATCCACAACGAAATACAACGGAGCGATAGCCTCAGGCATCTTACGGTTATTGTTCTCCATGTATATCTCCTCGGTGGCAAGCATGCCCGACTTGATACCGTCCTCTGAAAGATACTTCACCAACGGAGTGTTCTTTGGCAGAGCCTTATATGAGCGATACAGAGCAAGGAAGCCCTCTGCCACCATATCCTTGTTGTTAGCCTTCTGGCCGTCACTTATCTTCTGCTTAGCCTCAGCAAGGAGCTGTGTGGCAAGCTTGCGCTGTGCGCCAACCAGTTTCTCCACCAATGGCTGGTACTCCTCAAACATCTGTATGTCGCCCTTTGGCTGCGGACCAGATATGATAAGTGGTGTACGTGCATCATCGATAAGCACAGAATCGACCTCATCGACAATGGCATAGTTATGCTTGCGCTGCACGAGGTCTTCCGGATGCATTGCCATATTGTCACGCAGGTAGTCGAAACCGAACTCATTGTTCGTACCGAACGTGATGTCTGCCTGATAAGCCTTACGGCGCTCCTCAGAGTTTGGCCTGTGCTTGTCAATGCAGTCCACAGACAGTCCGTGGAACATATAGAGAGGGCCCATCCATTCAGAGTCACGCTTTGCGAGGTAGTCGTTCACCGTCACCACGTGCACGCCGTTACCTGTCAGGGCATTGAGGAACACAGGGCATGTAGCCACCAGTGTCTTACCCTCACCCGTCGCCATCTCGGCAATCTTACCCTGGTGCAACACCGTACCGCCGAAGAGCTGTACGTCATAATGCACCATCTCCCACTTCAGGTCATTGCCGCCTGCAGTCCAGTGGTTGTGGTATATAGCCTTGTCACCGTCTATCGTGACGAAATCCTTCTCCGGGTCTGATGCCAGTTCACGGTCAAAGTCAGTAGCAGTAACCACAGTCTCCTCGTTCTCAGTGAAACGGCGAGCCGTATCCTTAACGATAGAGAAAGCCACAGGATACACCACGTTGAGTGCCTCCTCCAGCTTGTCCAGCGCCTCCTTCTCCAGTTTGTCTATCTGGTTGAATATAGGCTCACGCTCGTCAATAGGTGTCTGTTCAATCTTGTCCTTAAGTTCAGCTATCTGCTTCTTCTGTTCAGCACAAGAGTTTTGTACGAACTGCTGTATCTCCTTGCTCTTTGCACGGAGTTCATCATTGCTGAGTGCTTGTATGGCAGGATAGGCAGCCTTCACCTTATCTACGAGTGGCTGGATTTTCTTAATGTCGCGGCTTGACTTGTTGCCAAAGAGAGCCGAGAGTATTGAATTGAAGTTCATATCTTATTGTTTTATTTTTTCTATGTTAGTATTCCCACTTGCTTTTAGCAAAATCTGAAATGCAAAGTTAGTGATTTTTTTTCAAACCGCCAAAATTATGTAAGAAAAAGTGCGTCAGCGCTATTAATTGCAAAGACAATGCCATTAAATACATGCCTTCAGCATACCTCTGCCAAAAGCCTGCCACAAAGAACACCACCAGGCAGCCTGTGACGATAGCAAATGTATATTTGTTCCTGAACCTTGGCATGCAGATAAACGGCAGCAGCGGATTCAATACAAGTATCTGGAAATTAATACGTACCGTAGGGTGTTGTGAGAATACCATCGCCAGCAATATCAATCCTGCAAGACCATATACACATACCACTCCGTACTCTATCTTTTCATACACTTTCTTGCGTGTCACACAATGAACCACGCACAGTGCCAAGATGACACCGAAGAACACACTTGCACACTGCATCGGTGTCAGAGGAAACCCCGGTGCTTCATTGAACACCGTAGGATGTGTCGATGGTAATAGCCAAGTTGACTCACCTACGAGTTTCTCCACTTTGCCGTCATTACGCTTCACCACGGCATCGTCGAAATCAATCATCAGCACCTGTGGCAGGAACTCACGCTCTGCAAACGTAGTATTTTCATCTGCCTGAACGCCCAGCAGCAAGTCATTTCCTGCTGCCGCCCAGCGGTGCGTACCGGCCTTTGAGTGTATCAAGTCGCGGAAAGAACGCTCACCCTCCCGCAAGCCTTTCTGCTTATATTCCACCTTGCCGTCCAGGGCATCGAGTATCATGTCCCTTGCCTTCGTCGTGCAGTTGTTATAGAAGAAGTTATATCTATACACCACATTCTCAGGAAGGGCATTCTCCCTTAAAGCCTCCAGCAGACGCTGCTTCTCCTGCGCCGTCATGTTCAGTCGCTGCTGCATGACGCCACTGCCATAGTAGTCATACTCGGCAAGGAACTGCTGCATGTCGGTGACGCCCATCATATAGTCGGTCAGTCCGAACACGAAGCGCGGCACGAAGAAGTCTGCCTTACTGTTAAAGATACCATAATTCACCGCAATGTCAGTGTTGGCATTCCTGTCGGTAATCCTTATGGCAGTATGTCCGTAGAGGCTATACACCTCATCATGGGGCTCACATGTCAGCAGCGCCACCTCCACACTGTCAAAATAGCACAGCGCCGAGTCCTGCCTGCTCTCCTCTCCCCTCGCCGTCACGGCCACAGTCTCTGTCACCATTATCAGCAGCAGCACGAGGAACCTTGATATCACGTTATTATTCATTCTGATTATTTTTCGCAAATATTGAGTTGCAAAAGTAATAATAATTTCTGAGACGGCAAAATATTTACAAAAAAGTTTTGTCATTAATTATATAATGTGTAACTTTGTACGCAAAAGCATAACCACACACTAAAAGATATGAAAAAGATACTACTGACTATTCTTACGGCAACCATCTCTACATTTACCCTACATGCCCAAACCCCTAAATATTCATCTCTCACCGTCAGCCAACTACTTGAGCTGTCGAGCAGCGGAGACGCCTGTGCCACTGATGCCATAGGCGACTGCTACGCACTTGGCAACGGCGGTGTAAAGATCGACAAGGACGTGGCATACACATACTACAAGAAATCCATCCCCGGACTGGAGCAGATGGTTCTTGAAGGCAATGCAGAGGCCATGAACCGTCTTGCCGGCAACATCATGAACAAGGATGTCTATGGCAAGGAAGACCCTGCACGCGCCTTCAGCCTCTACAGCAAGGCTGCCGAGATGGGGCATGCCGCAGCACAGAACAACCTCGGCATCTTCTACCAGTTTGGTTATAACACCGGAGTTGACTATGGCAAGGCTTTCATCTGGTATCTCAAATCTGCCGAACAGGACTATGCGCCTGCCATGCTCAGCCTCGGCTTTATGTATGAGTCTGCACAAGGTATGGAGAAGGACATGGACAAAGCCATTGAATGGTATGAGAAGGCGGCAGAGAAGGGTAACAACACTGCCATCGGCAACCTCGCCTACATCTACTGGTACGGCAAGGACGGCGTCGTAGAAGACAAGACCAAGGCACGCCATTACTATCAGCTTCTTGCTGACAAAGGCGATGCAGAAGCCCTCAACTACGTCGGCTACTGCTATTACGAGGGCATTGCAGGCGTAGAGCAAAACGACAGTATTGCCCTGACGTACTATATAAAGGCTGCCAATGCCGGCGATGCTCTCGGTCAGTACAACATCGGGCACAGCTACCAGTATGGCAGGGGCACAAAGATTGACTATACCAAGGCTTTCACATGGTATGAGAAGTCTGCCATGCAAAACAGCCCTTACGGGCAGACCGCACTCGGCAACTGCTACCGTTCCGGCATCGGTGTAACCAAAAACGCATACCAGGCTTCCGTATGGTATCAGAAGGCTGCAGACCAGGATCATGCTGACGCCATCAACAAACTCGGTGAACTTTACAGGGATGGCAACGGAGTATTCCGTAATGTCAACAAAGCTGCCGAACTCTTCAGACGCGCTGAGAGACTGGGTGATGAGAATGCCCGTCGAAACCTCGAAAGCCTTGGAAAATAGTTGAGAGTTGAGGGCTGAAGGTTGAAGGTTCTTTGCTGGACCTCCACGAAGTGCCTGAGCACCTATGGAGCGCAAGAAAGCGTCACTGCGTGCCGAGCGGAAAGTTGAAAGGTTGAAGGTTATCAGTAAAAAAGAGAAAAGAGAAAAGAGTTTTTTAAAAAGAAAAGCCCCCACTGATATTCGGCATCAAGGCTGAAAATCAGTGGGGGTATTTGTTTTATTGTCAATATTGATGAGATGATTGTTATCTTATGCTTGCTATATTATACTCCTTAATGTTTCATTTAATTCGTTCTTAAATTCATTTTCATTGTCATAATTGTAGAATGGAACACCTGTAATAATATAGTTGTCAAGGTCTTTAACGACAATGCGCTTCTCCCTCATTGCTTTAAGCAAATCTTCTTTCCATTTATCTTTTGCAGCTAAATGACCTCCTTTTGGCTCTATGAAAACCTGAAAAGATAGTTTTTCTCCCAAACAGCCAAAGAAACTGAGTACTTTTAGAATCTTATATTTTCTTCACCCTGTTTTCTGTACCTGAACTCTATTTATAAATCAATACTGTTATCTCTAATAGCATCATTCAATAAATCTTTAGGGTTTAACAGAATTGTAAAAAAGAAAAATACCACTGATTATCAAGTGTTTACAATAATCTTTTATCGTTTTCTTTTTTATTTCTTTTCTTTTCTGCCATCACTCAACTCATATCTACGGTATGTCCTACCTCCAGTGG
>DGHL01000066.1 GCA_002392645.1 Prevotellaceae bacterium UBA3849 | reverse complement strand
GCAGGTCGAAGGGGTCGCGGCCCTCACGGTCCATCTTGTTGATGAAGATAATAACAGGAGTGTTGCGCATACGGCAGACCTCCATCAGCTTACGTGTCTGTGCCTCTACGCCCTTGGCGCTGTCAACGACGATGATAGCCGAATCGACAGCAGTGAGAGTGCGGTAGGTATCCTCGCAGAAGTCCTGGTGACCAGGAGTATCGAGGATGTTGACCTTGTAAACCTCGCCGTCGGTTGACTTTGAAGGGGTGTAGTCAAACTCCATGACGGAGGTTGACACAGAGATACCACGTTGTTTCTCGATGTCCATCCAGTCGGAAGTGGCTGTCTTACGTATCTTGTTAGACTTCACTGCTCCGGCAACCTGTATCTGTCCGCCGAAGAGGAGGAATTTCTCTGTCAGTGTGGTCTTACCCGCATCAGGGTGTGATATGATTGCAAAAGTGCGTCTGCGTTCTATTTCGTTGTTCAAAGTTGTAAGTTAAGTTATGAGTTATGAATTATGAGTTAAGAGACCCTCCCCGGCCCTCCCTGTGAGGGAGGGAGATTGGGCGGCGAATTATGAGTTAAGAATTCTTTTAGTCGGCTTGCAGCCTTGGGACTCCGCTATGCGCCTGAGCACCCACGGAGCGCAAGAAAAGCGTCGCAAGCGCCGAGCGAAGAATTAAGAGTTAAGAATTGTGAATTGTGAATTCTTGCTTTGGCAAGCGTCACTGCGTGCCGAGCGATGAATTAAGAAGAGGTTTGTGGAAACGAACGTAATTTGTATTTTTCACTTTTCACTTTTCACTCTTCACTTTTCACTTCTCGTTTTTCACTCAGAGCATAGTGAGGATAAGCGTAACTTGTATTTTTCACTTTTCACTTTTCACTCTTCACTCTGAGCTCTTCACTTTTCACTCTGAGCGAAGCGAAGTGTTAAGCATCGAACTTGAGTCCCTCTTCCTTATCCTTCTTGTAATAGTCTGAGAGCATTCCTAGGAAGGTCGTTATCTCCTTTACGGCATTCTCGGTGCTGGTGCTGATTTCCTTCTTCTGCAGGCGCAGCATCATGACGCCGTACAGGGCATTGAGGCAGGTCTCTATCTCGCTTACGTCCTTACTGCCCTTGCTGCGCAGTTCTACGATGAACGGTAGCACCTTGTAGTATTCCGCATTGTAGAAAGGGAAGTTAGGCGACTGCATAAGCATCTCGTGCAGTTCAGCCATCTGCTGCGTCACGATCTTGATTATCTGTAAGTGTCCGCTTTGCGTCTTGCCCTCCTCGCGCATCATGCGGATGAGGTTGCCGTACCAGTCAATCATGTCTTCGCGCTGCTCGTCGGTGAGTTCGAAGCGTGAGATGTATTCGCGGCGTATCATGGCGAGGTCACATCCGTAGGCACGTATGATATCCTCCACCTGCCACATATAGAGTACGTATTCGGCGATGTTGGTGCGTCGTAGTTCTTGTGAGATAAGCATTAATTCAAAGAGAATAAGTTAAACACGGTGCCGATGAATATGGCAAAGGAGAATGCCATGACTATCGACCCTATTATACGGTTGATGATAACGATGGTGTCCATTGAGAAGAACTCGCGCACCTTATCGACAAGCCATGTGAGGCCATACCACCACAGCAGTGCTCCGCCGACGATGCTCAGGTATCCTAATGACATCTCGATGGGATGGTTAGGTATCACGAACGCAAACTGGGCGAAGGTGGCAAGGAACAGGAATATTATCAATGGATTAGACACCGTTACGAGGAACGCCGTCACGAAGTTGTGAAACAGTGTGCCCTTCTGGTTCTTCTTGCTTTCGTGCACATTCTTTCGGGGGTCGCTCTTGAAGCAGTATAGTCCGAAGCAGAAGAGCAGTATGCTGCCGAATATCTGCAGGCAGAACTTGTTCTGCGGCTCGTCGATGAGTTCCATGACGAAGCTCATGCCGAAGCCTGTGATAAGTGCATAGAACAAGTCGCTGGCAGCAGCTCCGAGACCTGTTACGAAACCATACCACCGACCTTTGTTAAGTGTGCGCTGCACGCACAACACGCCAACAGGCCCCATCGGCGCGGAGCAGATGATTCCTACAATCATACCCTTGACGATGATGTCAAGAAAGTTGAAGGGGAGTGTGAATGGCATTTCTGGCATATCTTGAAAATATAACAAGGCAAGTTGAATGTTCCCGCCTTAATGTAAAATGTTTTGCAAAGTTACTTATTTTTATTGAATTGACCAAACTTTTCGGTGAATTATTGTGCAAGGCATATATCGCATCTGTGGCAGTCGTCGGTCACTTTCTCACCAAAGTATTCCATGAGCATGCGTTCGCGGCAGGTGTCGGTCTCGGTGATGTACTGTATCATCTTGCCGATGCGCTCGCTGAGCTTCTCGCGCAGTTTCTCATATACGTCTTCGCTTATCGTGAGTTTGTCGGAGACGACGCGTTGGCGCAGGTATGTTATAGTAGGCATGCGCTTGGGTGGGAGGTAGCGTATCACCCTGCGCTGTGCCAATCCCTTGAGTGCTATGTGCAGTTCCTCTTCGAAGAGTCCTGAATGTTTCTCTATGAGTCCGTAGTCGATGAACGTAAAGTCGGTGAACAGGGAACCGTAGTTCCTGAGCAGTGCATTGAGAGCCTTCTCTTCAGCCTTTGACAGTTGCGTAATGTAGTACAGTTCGTTACGCGATACGGTAATCATCACCCTGGCACGGTTGTCGTGATCAAGGTCGTAGCTGATGTAGCCTGCATTCTGCAGTATGGCGAGCGCACTCTCAAGCCTTATGGGGAAATGCTTGAAGCGCTGGCAGAAGATGGTCTCGTTGAAGTCATATACGGCGCCTTCGCCAGAGTCGGCGGCAAGTTCGAAGAAGTATGCAAGGTGGTCATACACGGTCCTGATATACTGCTTGTCGGGGAAGGTGGCGTCAATGCGCTTCATCAGCGAAGTCTTGTCTTGCCCGTTCTGCAGCAGTACGGCATACGCCCTCTTGCCGTCCCTGCCAGCCCTGCCAGCCTCCTGGAAGTAAGCTTCTATGGAGTCGGGACAGTCCATGTGGATGACGAGGCGCACGTCGGGCTTGTCAATGCCCATGCCGAATGCGTTAGTAGCCACCATGACCCTTATCTCGTCTTTCTGCCATTGCTCCTGTCGCTTCTCCTTTATGGCAAAGTCGAGGCCGGCATGGTAGAAGGTGGCGCTGACTCCTTCGGCATTTATCATTTCCGATATCTTCTTCGTCTTCTCACGGTTGCGTGTGTAAACGATAACGCTGCCGCGAACGGAGCAGATGATGTGCATTAGTTCGCTGAACTTATCGTCGGCATGCCTTACGACGTATGAAAGGTTCTCGCGACGGAAACTCATGGAGAAAACGTTGAAGGGCATTGCCGCGGAGGCGTTTCCGGTGTCATACTTCAGCCTCTCCTGTATGTCCTTCACCACATTGGGCGTGGCGGTTGCCGTCAGTGCGAGTATTGGTAATGGCGGGGCGCCTTCCTGCCTGTTGCCCGGTATGCTGCCTTTCATAGTCTCGCAAATGGTCTTGCGCAGGTCGCCTATGTGCAGGTATGGTGGACGGAAGTCGTAGCCCCATTGTGATATGCAGTGTGCCTCGTCAACTACTATGAAGCATATCTTCATATAGGTGAGCTTGGTAAGGAACAGCTTGTTGGACAGTCGCTCGGGAGAGACATAGAGAAACTTCACTGCACCGAATATCGCGTTGTCGAGTATGCGCTGTATCTCATGCGGCGACAGTCCGCTGTATATGGCCTCTGCCTTGATGTTACGTGCCTTCAGGTGCTCCACCTGGTCTTTCATCAAGGCTATGAGCGGGGAGATGACGAGGCATACGCCATCCATGGTAAGAGCCGGAACCTGAAAGGTGATACTCTTGCCGCCGCCGGTAGGCATCAGTCCGAGGGTGTCGTGACCTGATGCTATGCTTCTGATAATGTCAAGTTGGATGCTTCGGAAGGAATCATATCCGAAGTATCGCTGCAGTGTGCTGATGTATAGGTTATCGTTGTTTCCGTCCAAGGTTCTTCGTCGTTATGGTGGAGCATAGTCGGCTTTTTGCGCCACCATGTCACTGTGCTTCACCCTTGTTGAAATGCATATCCTCTATCTGTAGCTGTATGTTGCCGCGCTTGTAGATGTTCTCCTCTATGGTATAGGATATGTTGAAAGACTGGCGCGACTTGATGTAGCGTGCTGCGGCAGACTGCCCGAAGGCTATGCCGTTCATCACGGTAGGTGACTTGGAGTCAACCAGTTCAAGTTTTATGTGTTCCTGCTCCCTGCCTACCACCTTTGATGTACCGAAGTCATATACGTTGTTGGTGGCAAATACGGGCTTCGGGTTGCCAGGGCCGAACGGTGCAAAGCGCTTCAGGTCATGCAGCAGGCGCTTGTTGATGTCGCTGAAGTCTATCAGTGCATCCACCTTTTTCGTAGGTACTATCTGCGTAGGGTCGATGTGTTGCGCCACGTATGCCTCAAAACGCTGCTTGAACTGCTCTACGTCAGACCATTTGATGGTGAGTCCGCAGGCGTAGGTGTGGCCGCCGAAATTGATGAGTATGTCCCTGCAGCTCTTGATGGCAGCATATACGTCGAAGCCTGCTATGGAGCGTGCCGACCCAGTGGCAAACTGCCCGTCGCGTGTAAGGACCACGGTGGGGCGGAAATACATATCGGTGAGCCTTGCCGCAACGATACCGATGACGCCCTTCTTCCAGTTTTCGTCGTAAACCACGATGCACTGTCTGTGCTCCTGCTTGTCAAGTTTTTCTACGATGCTGTTAGCCTCGTCGGTCATCTGCTTGTCGATGTCCTTGCGCTGCTCGTTGTACTCGTCGATGTTCTTTGCTGTCTTCATGGCCTCTTCAGGGTCATGGCTTACGAGTAGGTCAACGGATTTCTTGCCGTTCTCCATTCTGCCGGAGGCATTGATGCGAGGTCCTATCTTGAAGATGATGTCGCTCATGCTTATCTCGCGTCCGTTGAGACCGCATATATCGATGATAGCCTTGACGCCTACCGATGGCTGCTGGTTGATCTGTTTCAGACCGTGATATGCAAGTATGCGGTTTTCGTCTGTAACCTCCACGAGGTCGGCTGCTATGCTTATGGCGCACAGGTCGAGCAGTGGTATCAGTTTAGAGAATGGTATGCCGTTGTTCTTTGCGAACGCCTGCATGAACTTAAAGCCTACGCCGCATCCGCACAGGTGCTTGAAAGGGTAGGTGTCATCGCTGCGCTTTGGATTGAGGATGGCTACCGCAGGCGGCAGTTGCTCGTCGGGCGTATGGTGGTCGCATACTATAAAATCTATTCCCAATGACTTTGCATAGGCTATCTCCTCGTGTGCCTTGATGCCGCAGTCAAGTATGATGACGAGTGATATGCCCTGTGCCTTGGCATAGTCAATGCCCTTGGTGCTTGCGCCATAGCCTTCGTCGTAGCGATCGGGAATGTAATATTCTATGTTGCTGTAGAACTGCTGTATGAATTTATACACCAGTGCCACGGCAGTGCAACCGTCAACGTCGTAGTCGCCATACACCAATATGCGCTCTTTCCTGCCGATGGCATCGTTGAGACGGTCAACGGCAAGGTCCATGTCGCGCATGAGGAAAGGGTTTATCAAGTCGTTAAGCTGTGGACGGAAGAAGCGTTTGGCGGCAGACTCTGTCGTTATGCCGCGCTTAACCAACTGGAGCGTGAGCGCGACGGAGATGTTGAGCTTCTCGCTCAACTCCTTTGCCTGTCGCTTCTGCTGCTCGCTGGGCTCGTCTATTATCCACTGGAAATGCATCCTGATTCCTTATTCCTTATTTATTAATGTGTGTGTATTTATTAATGTGTGTGTATAGCTTGTTTGCCTTATGTAAAATCCGGAGAGTCGGGGATTACT
Source organism: Prevotellaceae bacterium UBA3849 (assembly GCA_002392645.1). Lineage (GTDB taxonomy): Bacteria > Bacteroidota > Bacteroidia > Bacteroidales > Bacteroidaceae > Prevotella. The sequence continues at coordinate 12,908 of DGHL01000066.1, read as the reverse complement.
TGACTTTCTTCAGACTGAACTTCGTAATCTTGCCTTCAGGTGTAACCTCGCCGGTCACTACGTACTTGGCATAGGTCTCCAGTGAAGGGTCTGTGCGCTCAATGTTCTGCTCAGCACCAAACTGCACTTTGAGGTTTGCCGTGCCCTCGGCGTCGGGCTCAGCCTTCTCAACCTTGAAGTCGTTGAGGATGTGCCAGTTCATGTTGGTGATGTCGTCCTTGTATATCTTCTCCATGAACTCAACGGCACTCTGGCTGGATGCGTTGCTCCTGCCCAGGAAGGAAGCCATTACGGATTCAACGGTGCCGAGCAGCTTGCTCTCATTCTTTGCATTGATGGCCTGGAAGAAACGCTTGTAAACATCCTTTGCCATTGCTATCTCCTCAGGCTGCACCTCCGTAGCCTTCTTGTTGTCAAGACGCTCCTGTGCATCGCTTGCATGCCTGCCGTCAGGATGCTGCTTGAGGTATTCGGCGTATGCCTCTGCGGTATTCTTGCGCTCAGCCACGCTGTAGTCTATTGAGTCGATGAGGTTGACAGCCTCTCCCTTGTGCAGTGAGTTAGGGTGAGTCTTGATGAAGTCTGCCAATGAGTTCTTAGAACCACTTGCAACGGCGTTTGTCCAGTCGGTATCCTCCTGTGTCAGAATGTTAAGACGTGCGTTTACGGAGTCGCGGTGTTCCTGTGGCGCATTGTTATACTGCACGAGGTAGTCCTTGAGGTCCTGAATGTTGGTGCTCAGCATTACCTCCTCGTATCTCTGCTGCTCCTCACGCTCCTCCTTGGCGTTGCTCCATACGCAATAGCCTATTATGCATACTGCCAATGCAATGATGAACGACAGCATGAGTATGAGGTTCTTGTTCTTCTTAGGCTGGTTGCCGTCAGTGTTTGTATATTCCACGCTGTCAGGTGTAGTGGCAGCGGTGGTATGTTCTGTGTGTATATGGTTCTGAGTCTGCTGAGGCACAACGGCAGCTGTAGGCGCCGCGGTATTCTCCACAGGACGTGTGTTTGTAGGTTGTGCTGCCTGAGTCGTTTCCTGCTGTGCAGGGGCAGAGCCCTCCACTGTGAACTGTACATTCTGCTGGTTGGCCGCAGGCTTTACGTTGCCGGCGATCTTTATTCCGCAGTTTGGGCAGATAGCTGCCTGGTCACTTACCTGGTGTCCGCATTCCGGACATGAAATTAATGCCATATCTGTATGTGATGTTTAGATTTTACTTGTATGCTTTATGCTGTGTATTGCTATTCGGAATGTAGTGAGAACCCTCGTGCCGCATGGGTATCAAGGTTCTCCCTTCCTATGCCTGAATCTCAGTTCGCGTAATTGGTGGCGTCCCATGAAACGGCTTTTGTCCACATAGCCGTTGATGCCGTGCAGGTGTCCTTTTCCGGTATATTGCCACAGTGCGATGTCCTTACCGTCGGCAAGCACTGGCAGACGCTCAGAGTACTGTGCCACCATGAGGAGGTATCTGTCAAGCTTACCCTGGAAATGCTTGTTGTAGAAATTCGTACCTACGTATATCAAAGGACGCTGACGATACACTTGTTCTACCAGATACAGAAATTTGAATAGTGAATCGCACAATGCCTCGGTGCTCAGTCCGCCAGTTACCTCCACATCAATCATAGGTATGAGGTCTTGCTCGCTGGGTTTGCACTGCGCAAAGAAATTAGCCACCTGTGTTTCCTGTGGCACCGTTGGACGGTAGAAATGGTATGAGCCTACTTTCAGTCCGTATCGGTGTGCTGTCAGCACGTTTTGTTCGTATTTGGGGTCTATCCTTGTCTCTCCCTCAGTAGCCTTGATATATACGTATGCCATCTTGGTGTTGTTGCAGATGGTTTCCCAGAACACTTCGCCTTGGTAGTGTGATATGTCGATGCCGTGTATGTGGGAGCACGTGTCTTCGCATTCAGCGTATTGCGACTGGGCACTGGCCAATGATGGCAATAAGGATAGCAGGGATGTTATATAAAATGTCGTAGTATGTATGTAGCTGCGTATTTTTTTCGTCATAATGTGCAAAGTTAATAAAAAAACTTGAGAAAAGCAAATAAAAAGGTTTCTATAGGCAAATGTTTTTGTTTTTTTTATATTTCGTAAGGAATTAAGCTTGAAATTAGTCTAAATTGTTTTGGAGGTTTCAAAAAAAAGTGTAACTTTGCAGACAGATTTATAATGAAAATAACGAAATGAAAAACTATTATTTTACACTAGTGCTACTCCTTGGAGTAGTTTTGGGAATCAAGGCACAGATTACCCCTGTAAGTCAGATGGAGAAGTTGGGCCGCGGTGTCGTGGCTGTTCCAACCTCAAATGGCGGCACAGGCCGACTCGTCACATGGCGTCTGTTAGGTACTGACGATCCATACAAGACTACGTTTGATGTATTGCGTAATACCGCAAGGGTGGCAGCAGACCTGAAAACGACGAGTTACAAGGATGCCAATGGTAATGCTACCTCCATGTATCGTGTGGTGACAAAGGTGGACGGCGTGGCCGTTGACACTACTGATGCCGTGCAGGCATGGACTAATGTGTATATGAAACTGCCTCTTGACCGTCCGGCTGCAGGTGCTGCCAATGGAGGAACATACTCGCCTAACGATTGCTCTGTTGGCGATGTTGACGGCGACGGCGAGTACGAGATATTCGTGAAGTGGGATCCGTCAACCGCCAAGGATAACTCACAGGGAGGCGTTACAGACAATGTTTACATAGACTGCTATAAGCTTGACGGCAAAAAGCTGTGGCGCATAGACCTCGGCAGGAACATCCGTGCCGGTGCACACTATACACAGTTCCAGGTGTATGACTATGACGGCGACGGCAAGGCAGAGATGATGTGTAAGACTGCTCCCGGCAGTATAGACGGTGTGGGCAGCTACGTGAACCAGGCTGCTACGAGCGCAACCATCAAGGCTGCCAGCAATACAACGAGCTATGTGACAAGTGATGGTCGTATAAATGGCGGTCATGAGTATCTTACCGTGTTTGAGGGCTTGACAGGTAAGGCCATCCATACCATAGCATATTATCCAAACCGCAATGGCACTGCAGCGCTGAGCACTGCCTCAGGTACAAAGAACTGGGGAGATGTGGATGGTAAAAACGATGCAGGAAGTTTTGGCAACCGCGGTGAGCGCTATCTTGCAGCTACGGCATACATAGATGGTCCTGACAATAATGCAAGTGCTATATTCTCGCGTGGATATTACGGATACGCTTACATCTGGGCAGTAAGTTTTAACGGTAAGAAACTGATACCACGCTGGCTGAGTTCTCATGAGAATGGTTCTAGTTATAAAGTGACTACATGGGATGAGGAAGGTAATGCCACAAACCGCGAATTCAGCAACCTTAACCCTACCAGAGGCAGCGGCAGCGGCACCATGTTTGGCAATGGTAACCACAACATGTCTGTAGCAGATGTTGATGGTGATGAAAAAGATGATATCATCTGGGGTTCGGCAGCCCTGAAGCATGATGGCACTCTGCGCTATGGCACAGGCTTCGGCCATGGAGATGCCATACACGTTGGGCAGATGATACCAGATCGTGAGGGTTTCCAAGTATTTGAAATACACGAGGATGGAAGTTGTAGTTATGGATGGGATTTGCACGATGCTGCTACTGGAGAGATTTTATACTCTGCAACAGGTTCTAAAGACAACGGTCGCGGAATGGCGGCACAACTATCTGCAGCAACAAAAGACTGGTGGTTCAGTTCTGCAAACGATCGTCAGCAACGCAACGCTACCACAGGCGAAGTAGGATCTACTGCCAACGGCTCGATGAACTTCCGTATCTATTGGGATGGTGATGTGCAGGACGAGTTGCTTGACGGCAATGTGATTGACAAATATAATGACTCAAGCAAATCCTTCAGCCGTCTTATGACGGCCTCCAGTTTTGGACCAAGTTCTACATGCAACAGTTCAAAGAATACTCCAAACATCTCGGCTGATATTTTTGGTGACTGGCGCGAAGAGCTCGTGCTCTACAGTGCAAGCGACGCTGAGACATATCTCGGTATCTACTCAACTAACATTGCCAGCGACTATGCCATCCCAACTTTGATGCACGACCATACATATCGTATGGGTATATGCTGGCAGAACACTGCATACAACCAGCCTCCACACCTCGGCTATAATCTTGCTGTTGAGACATTGCCGTCGTTGGAGAACAAGGAGCTTGAATATACCGTGAAGGTGGGCGAGGAGTTCTCTTATTTCTCAAATACTCGCTATGCCAAGAGCATAACGCAGACGCGTACTTATAATAGTGACGACACTTATATCGTGGGACTGCCTGCCGGACTGAAGAAGACTATTTCAAGTACTGCCAAGACAATACAGATAAGTGGTGTGCCAACCGAAGCTGGCGACTACAGGATTCCTATCAAGGTGACAAGTCTTAACGGTGCGAGTGCGGATGCAGCAAATGATACCCTCATAATACATGTTACAGAGGCTGATGCTATCAGTCAGGTGGATGTGCAGTCTGAGGCAGTGCGCACTGTTATCTATGATGTATATGGCCGTGAGGTGCCTGCTGCAAGCGTGGCAGACTTGCCTAAGGGCATTTATGTGGTAAGGGAGAATACAGGTAATGGTGTCGTTACCCGTAAGATTCTGAAGAAGGACTAAACAGGTTGTTTCAATATGTTTTGCGGCTATCATGCGTTGGTGTGATAGCCGCTTTTTTATTGCTCTAAAGCCGTGCGCAGTGTGCGAAATAAGGTTTTAAGGATGTTTTTGTGTTAACAAGTGCAAAAAAACAAAGAAATATTTGGTTAAGTCAAAAAAACTTACTACCTTTGCACTCGCTTTTGAGAAAGGATAAAGTTCAAGCAACCTTGCAAAAGTTCATGCACCCTTAGCTCAGTTGGTAGAGCAACTGACTCTTAATCAGTGGGTCCAGGGTTCGAATCCCTGAGGGTGTACCACCAAAATGAGGAGTTACGATTTATTCGTGACTCCTTTTTCTTTTATATCAACTCTGCTTTCTATATCAACTCAACTTTCGCTTTGTTTGCTATGCAAGTGTCGGAGCACCAAAAATTTCTTCTGCAACTCTGTTTTTCCTCAGGCAATTTTTCAAATGTTTTTTTGCGAACGAATGAAACACTGCTTCTAAATGCAAAATAGAGCGAAAAATAGCAAGAAAAAGTCCCATTGCGCACCATATAGAGGTGTGAAATGGGACTTTTTCGTGTAAAAGCATAGCTTTCAGACTCTGATTTGTGCTTTTTTGCGCTATAATTTGATAGCTTTTACACGGTAAAAGCTATCGAATTACAGTGTAAAAGCTATCAAATTACAATTCCGTCTGTTGTAGTTTTATTGTAATTTTTACATAAGCACTTATAAACTAAGTGATTATGTACGGCGCGAAATTTTGCGATATTTCGCACCAAAAATCGTTTTCGTGAATTTGAAGGCCTGAAAATCGCATTTAAATACGATTCAGAACTGTTTTTCAGACCCCACCTTATACGAGTTCAACAGTCTTGATGTCCTGCTCCTTATCGCAATAGTGGCAGCGTACGGTGCCAAGCTGCTTGTTCACTACGCTGAAATACGTAGCCATCGGCTCGTTGTTTGTTATGCACTTAGGGTTGTTACAGCGAATGATGCCGCGCAGTTCATCGGGAGTCTCCACGGTTTTCTTTTCTACCACCTGGTAGTTCTTAATGATGCTGAGCACCACGTTAGGAGCTACTACGGAAAGGCGTGATATCTCCTCATTGGTGAAGAACTTGTCTGTAACCTTTATGATACCCTTCTTGCCCAGTTTCTTGGAAGGGTAGTTCTGACCTATTGTTACGGGTTCAGTAAGTTTGCTCAGTTCGAGCAGTGCAGCCACCTGATATGTTTTCTCAGCTGGTATGTGGTCAATGACCGTGCCGTTCTCGATAGCGGCAACAAGGCGTTCCTTGATATTCATAACTTCAATTTTTCAATCCTTCAATCCTTCAATTCTTCAATTCTTCAATCCTTCAATCCTCATCCAATGATTGTCTTGTCGTTCTTGATTTCCTCAAGCGTTATGCCGAGACAATGACAGAAGATGGCTTCGCGTGCGTATAGGCCGTTCTGCGCCTGCTGTATGTAGTATGCGTGTGGATCGTCGTCCACGTCGTATGCTATTTCATTTACGCGTGGCAATGGATGCAGAATCTTCATGTTAGGCTTTGACATGCTCAGCATTGCGCGGTTGAGTATATATACGTTCTTCACGCGCTCATACTCCATGAGGTCAGAGAAACGCTCCTTCTGCACGCGCGTCATATAGATGATGTCGGCATCAGATATAATCTTCTCGTTGAAGTCAGTGTGCTCCACGTACTTTATATTGTGCTCGCGGCAGTAGTCCTTGTACTCCTGTGGCATGGCGAGCTCTGTTGGCGCTACAAAGTGGAATGTAGGGTTGAAGTGTCTCATGGCGGTAATCAGCGAGTGTACCGTGCGTCCGTATTTCAGGTCGCCCACGAGATATATGTTAAGGTTTTCCAGTGTGCCCTGAGTCTTGTAGATAGAGTAGAGGTCGAGCAGGCACTGCGATGGGTGCATGTGTGCACCGTCACCAGCGTTGACTATTGGCACAGGCGCTACCTCCGAGGCATATTGTGCAGCGCCCTCTATGTAGTGGCGCATGGCGATGACGTCGGCATAGTTGCTCACCATCAGTATGGTGTCCTTCAGTGTCTCACCCTTGGTGGTGCTTGTCACCTTTGCGTCAGAGAAACCTATTACGCGTGCACCGAGACGGTTGGCAGCGGTTTCGAAAGACAAGCGTGTGCGTGTGCTTGGTTCAAAGAATAGGGTAGCAACGACCTTGCCTTTCAGGAGCTCTCTGTTTGGATGTTTCTCAAACTCCTGCGCCATTGCTATCAAGTACATGATTTCGTCTTTTGAGAGGTCAGCGATAGTAACGAAATTTTGTTTTTCCATAGATATCGTATTCGTTTACGTTTGCGTTTTCTGTATTTGAGTGCGAAGTTAGCAAAAAAAAATGAAAAAACATGGTTTTTTCTCAAATATTTATTGTATTTTTGCATTCGAATAGTAAAATTGATGTAAAATGAGAAAGAAATTCGTATATATCTTGTGGAGTCTGATAGCCGCGTCGGTTATCATCTTCGCATTGATTTTTACGGCTATATGGAATGGTTGGATAGGGTATATGCCCGACATGGAAGACCTGCAGAACCCTATTGACCGTTACGCCACGCAGATATACAGCGCAGACGGAAAGGTTATAGGCACGTGGAACATGAACCGTGAGAACCGTGTGAGGATTGACATCAGCAAGGTGAGCTCTAACGTGATAGAGGCGCTCGTGGCTACTGAGGACGCGCGTTTCTACGATCATTCGGGTGTTGACTTCATAGCACTGGGACGTGCCATAGTGAAGCGTGGACTGCTCGGACAGTCAAGTGCCGGCGGTGGCAGTACCATTACGCAGCAGTTGGCTAAGCAGTTGTACTCGGGTAAGGCAAACTCTACCATAGAGCGAATGATGCAGAAGCCGATAGAGTGGGTGATAGCAATCAAACTGGAGCGATACTTCACGAAGGAAGAAATCGTGATGATGTATCTTAACCAGTTCGACTTCCTGCATAATGCAGTGGGCATAAAGAATGCGGCGAACACATACTTCAGCAAGGAACCAAAAGACCTTACGCTTGAGGAATCTGCATTGCTCATAGGATTGTGTAAGAACCCGTCGTACTTCAATCCTGTAAGGCATGAGGAACGCTGTCTGGAGCGCCGTAACGTGGTGCTGAAGCAGATGTTGAAGGCTGGGTATATCACGCAGTCGCAGTATGATGATTGCTCTAAGCACCCTATAGAACTGAAGTTTCATCGTGCTGACCATAAGGATGGCAGTGCAACCTATCTGCGCGAGTTCCTGCGCCAGTATATGATGGCAGAGAAGCCAAAGCGCGACGATTATCAGAGTTGGCAGAAGGTGCAGTATGTCATGGACTCCATTGCATGGGAGCAGGATCCGTTGTATGGCTGGTGCAACAAGAACTTCAAGCGCGACGGTACACCTTATAATATATATATGGACGGTCTGAAGGTGTTTACCACCATAGACTCTGAGATGCAGCAATATGCAGAGGAGGCTGTGTATGCCCATGTGGCGAAATATCTGCAGCCTGCATTCAATAAGGAAAACCGCCATAAGCCGAATGCTCCGTTCACTAATCAGCTTTCAGCGAAGGAGGTTAAGGACATCCTTAACCGCTCTGTCGTTCAGAGCGATCGTTACCGCAACATGAAGGCTGCGGGATATTCGGAGGAGGAGATAAGGGCATCGTTCAAGGAAAAGACGGAAATGACGGTGTTTACGTATCATGGAGAGGTCGATACGGTTATGACGCCTCTCGATTCCATACGTTACTATAAGTCGTTCCTGCGCACTGGATTCGTGTCGATGGATGCACATACGGGTGCCGTGAAGGCGTATGTGGGCGGTATGAACTTTGCACACTTCCAGTACGACATGGTGATGGCTGGTCGTCGTCAGGTGGGTTCTACCATTAAGCCGCTGTTATATTCCCTGGCTATGGAGAATGGATTCACACCGTGTGACCTTGCTCCTAACGTACAGCAGACTTATTATGTGGCAGGTCAGGCATGGACACCACGTAATGGCTCACGCTCGCATTATGGAGAAAATGTGACGCTGAAGTGGGGATTGGCGCAGTCTAACAACTGGATTTCTGCCTACCTGATGTCAAAACTTGATCCGCAGCAGTTTGTGGAATTACTCCACAACTATGGTATATTGAACCCGGAAATCCATCCGTCGATGTCATTGTGTCTCGGACCATGCGACATAACGGTGGCGGAGATGGTGAGCGCCTATACCGCCTTTGCCAATAAGGGCATTCGTTGCGCACCGATGTTCGTAACGAGGATTGAGGATGCCAACGGTCAGGTGATAGCTCGCTTTGAGCCTCGCATGAATGAGGTGATATCAGAGGAGTCTGCCAATAAGATGCTGGTATTGCTGCAGGGAGTGGTAAATGGCGGTACCGGTAGCCGTATGCGATTTAAATATAACGTGAATGCGCAGATGGGTGGCAAGACGGGTACCACTAACCGTAACTCCGATGCATGGTTCATAGGTGTGGCGCCAGACCTCGTATCAGGCGTATGGGTAGGCGGAGAAGACCGCGACATACATTTCGACAATATGACGTATGGCCAGGGTGCCTCTATGGCATTGCCGATATACGCATATTTCATAAAGAAGGTATATAAAAACGCCGCGCTCCCCTATAAGGAAAGCGCGAAGTTTAAGTTGCCGCCTGGCTATGATGGTTGCACGGGTACGGAAGGCGAGGAAGTGGAAACGGATGATATGGTGGGCATAGAGGATGTGTTTGAATAGCCACGTGCCCATGCCAAACCTCACTTGTTCAGCGTTCCGCCTGTATGCAAGATAGGTATTTCGTCGGTGTCAAGACCCTCCTCCGGTGGCGGAGCGAGGGTCTTGCACGTTACGGACCCTCCGGTCTGAATGTATGTAGGTTTCCTGTTCTTCATCATCTCGCGCATAGCCTGCATAGGGTCTATGCCTTCCTTCTGCATGCCGCGCATAAGGTCCATGGTAGGTGCACCGCCCATAGGTTTCATGCCGCCGTTGATGTCAATGCCGTCGTTGGTCTGGCTTATGGCATAGATAGTGCCTCCGGTGACTACCATCTTACGGCCTACGGAGATGGCATCGTTGTGCGCCTCTACGTGCAGTGAGCCACCGGCCATAAGTAGTGAGTCTTTTGTCTCGATACCCTCAGCGCCTGGCGTTGAGGTCTTTATATTTATGTCTCCGCCTTTTATGGCGATGCTGCCACTGACTTTCAGGCCTTTTGAGGTCCCTTCGTAGGTATAGCGCACAAAGGCTTCGTTGCCTGGATGCTCAGGCATAGGTGGAGTGGCTTTGCGGGTGGCTCCGTCGTTCTTCTGAGGCATTATGGGCGGTGTCATCTTTTCAGACTTCAGCGGTTGGCCGGATGTCGTAATATTGATTGTAGGATTGTCGGTTACGCTCATGTCGCCATGCACTCGCATACCTTTGTGACCGTCTTGGGTGGCATTGATGGTAAGTGAACCGTTGCCGTTTATGCGTAGGTTGCCCTTTGCGTTTATTCCTTCGTCACCAAGGATGTTGACAGTCCCGTCTGTCAGTGTCATCTTTATGCTTTTCTTGCCTTTGAACACTATGGCATACGAGGTGTCGCACTGAAGTTCAAGACCGTCAAGTATGATGTTGGTGGTATGGTTTGAGTTAAGGATAAAGCGTCCGGTGCCCTTGCCGCTCAGGTGTATGGTTTGGTTTTTATCGGCATCCGTAGCAGTCATTTCAAGTGTGCCGTTGTCTGTTTCGCAGATGTAAAGGTGCCTGCTTGCACCATCTACTTTCACGTTGTTGCCGTTCCATTGTACATAGATGTCCTCTTTTGCACAAGCTTGCAGCGCGAGGCACATAGTTAAGATTAATAAGGGTAAAAGTTTTTTCATACGCGTCAAATATTATTTTGTTTTATGCCTGCAAAATTACGGAAAAGGGCATAAGTGTGCAAATAATATAGACGATATGTCTGGACGGCCATTCTTTTAACACGTTTTTATTATTACGAAATGTAAAGATATAAGGCAAGAAATGCTCCAATTCTGCTTTTTAATGACGATTTTAGAGTGTTTCTTGTCTTAGTTACGGATTTTAGTAGTAACTTTGCAAACAGCGGTAAAAATAGCGTTAATTGTTTGCTGCGCTGTTTACCGCCTGTCAAACTTTAATTCAGTAGTTATGGATATAAAAAAAGAAATACTAAACAGGCAAGGTGAACTTAGATATGTTTACGAGGCTGCTCAGGCTCGTATGAAGTTCCACCCCGAAGTGGCAGAAAAGTTTAAGAGGATAATCAAGGAATATCCTTACTATAAAACATTGGAAGAAGCAGTTTTAACTGCAAACAAAACAGATAAGGATATTTGGGCAAAAATCCGTAAAAATAAAGAATTTTACGATATACAAGATTATTTTATTGTATCGAATGATAACCGTGTATTGCAAGCTGCTGAATATATAGGTATGTTTCAGTTGCTTTGGTTGTTAAAGTAAAGGAGTGGTTTTCCACTCCTTATTTTATTTCTTTTTTACCGCAATTCTATGCCTACCACGAAGTCCATCTTTTGGTAGCGCAAATGGTCGGTAGTGCGATGGGTGAAATATAGGCATTAAATAAAAAAGGCATCAATGCAGTGTTGCATTGATGCCTTTGAGTATGTTATGTACTTAATACTTTCGACTATTAATCAGCCTGCAGAGAGAAGCGCTTGAACGCAACTACTGTGAGGTCCTTGTCAGCAGCCTTCAGGTAATCCTTCACTGCCATCTTGCTGTCCTGGATGAACTCCTGGTTGAGCAGACAAGACTCCTTGTAGAACTTGTTCACACGACCGTTAACGATACCTGCGAGCATCTGCTCAGGAATCTCAACAGTTGTGCTTGCGATGATCTCCTTAGCCTTGGCAACGTCCTCAGCGGTGATCCAACCCTTTGCCATGTTAGACTCCATGTGATCCTCAGAGTCAACGTGTGCTGGGTTGATGCCTGCCTTCTTCAGCTTGTTGTCGATAGCCTTCTGGAGCTGCTCCTGCTTTGTCTTCTCAGCAGCAACCTTCTTCTCCTCCTCGATGATAGCTGGATCAACGTCCTTCTCGCTCAGAGCTACTGGCTTCATGGCTGCTACCTGCATAGCAACAGCGTGTGCCTGCTCCTCAGCTGGCTTGTTGGTCTGTACCATTGTGCAGAGAGTGTTCTTGTTCATGTGGTTGTAAACAGAAACGTTGTCACCCTCAAGGAAGAGGTAACCGTCGAGCTCCATCTTCTCACCTGTAACACCAGAACGCTCTGTTATGGCAGCTGCTACAGTCTGACCGTTAGCAAGTGTAAGGTTGTTTACCTCATCGATGCTCTTAGCCTTTGCTGCTACTGCTGCGTCCAGGATATCCTGTGTCAGCTTTATATAGTCTGCTCCGTTAGCAACGAAGTCAGTCTCACACTTCAGTGCAATCATTGCAGAGAAACCATTCTCGCTCTTTACGAGTACGCAACCGTTAGAAGTCTCACGATCACTGCGCTTAGCAGCGATAGCCTGACCACGCTCACGAAGTATCTCCTTGGCACGATCCATATCGCCATCAGCCTCTGTCAGTGCCTTCTTTACGTCAGCAAGACCTGCGCCAGTCATGGCACGCAGAGTCTTGATGCTTTCCATTGTTATAGCCATTGTATAAAAATCTTTTATAAGTTATCAAAAAAAAGATGAGTTATGAATTATGAGCTATGTGTGTGTAGATTTAGTTTTAAACACTAAACAACTCATAATCCATAACTCAAAACTTAAGTTATATATTACTCAGCCTCCTCAGCGCTCTTCTCGGCGTTCTTTGGCTGATCGTCCTGCTGTGCAGCAGCCTTCTCATCAGCCTTCTCTACCTTACGCTCCTGCAGACCCTCGTTGATAGCCTCGCAGCAAGCAGCGAGTATAACCTCTACTGAATCCTTAGCGTCATCGTTTGCAGGGATGGCGAAGTCTACAGAATTAGGGTTAGCGTTAGTATCAACGATAGCGAATACAGGTATACCAAGACGCTTAGCCTCGCTGATAGCGATGTGCTCCTTCTCTACGTCAACGACGAAGAGGGCAGAAGGCAGACGTGTCAGGTCAGCTATAGAACCGAGGTTCTTCTCCAGCTTAGCACGCTGACGTGAGATCTGAAGGAGCTCACGCTTTGAGAGGTTGCTGTAAGTACCGTCAGCCATGAGCTTATCGATGTTCGTCATTTTCTTGATAGCCTTACGGATA
>DGHL01000020.1 GCA_002392645.1 Prevotellaceae bacterium UBA3849 | reverse complement strand
ATGACATAATGATATTCACATAATTGATTAATTTAACTCGTGGGAATTTTTAGAACCCACCTATAATATATGGAGATAGATTTGATATTCAGGTTACTTGGTTCGCTGGCACTGCTCATTTACGGAATGAAGACCATGAGCGATGCCTTGCAGAAGATGGCAGGTCCGAGCCTGCGACACATATTGGCACGCATGACGGGCAACAGGCTGAGCGGTATGCTGACAGGCACGCTGGTGACGTGTGCCGTGCAGTCATCGTCAGCCACCACGGTTATGACCGTGTCGTTCGTATCGGCAGGACTGCTCACGCTGGCGCAGGCCATATCCGTGATAATGGGTGCCAACATAGGCACCACGCTTACGGCATGGATTATGTCGCTGGGCTATAATGTTGACCTTACCGTCATAGTCTTCTCATCGTTCCTTATAGGCATGGTGCTCATATATAAGAAGCGCCACCGCGTGGCAGGCGACCTGCTCTTCGGACTGGGATTCCTGTTCTGGTCGCTGGTGATGCTGAGTAGCGTAGGTCGCGACATGGACCTTGCCCATAATGCCGACGTGGTAAGTTTCTTTGCTTCATTTGACACTGGCAGCTATTTCACCATACTTGCCTTCCTTGCCGCTGGTACCATAATAACCTGCGTGGTGCAGTCGTCGGCAGCGGTGATGGCTATCACCATACTGCTTTGTTCTACCGGTGTGCTGCCTATCTACATGGGTGTAGCCTTGGTGATGGGTGAGAACATAGGCACCACGGCTACGGCTAATCTGGCAGCACTCGGTGCGGGCACAGAGGCGCGCAGGGCTGCACTCGCACATCTGCTGTTCAATGTGTTTGGAGTCATCTGGGTGCTTGCGGTGTTCTATCCGTTTGTAAATCTGGTGTGTGGCTTTGTAGGCTACGATCCGTCATCGGCAGGACAGTCGGCGCGTATCCCTGTGGTGCTCGCCATGTTCCATACCTGTTTCAATGTAATCAATACCGCACTGCTCATTGGTCTGATACCACAGATGGAGCGTGTGGTATGCAAGTTGCTGCCGGAAGGCAAGGCAGAGGCCAAACAGCCCACCACGCTGCACTTTATCAGTGGCGGCGTGATACAGACTCCGGAGATAGCAGTGCTGCAGGCTCAGAAAGAGGTGGTACACTTTGCTGAGCGTATGCAGCGTATGTTCGGCATAGTGTGTGCGTTGATAGACGAGAAGGACAAGAAAGAACTTGACGCACAGTATGCCCGCATAGAACGCTATGAGACCATAGCCGACAATATGGAGATAGAGATTGCCAACTACCTGGAGCAAGTGAGCAACGAGCGTCTTTCTGACGAAACGAAGGAGAAGGTGCGCGTGATGCTCCGTCAGATAGGTGAACTGGAATCCATCGGCGATGCCTGTTTCAAGATTGCCCGCACCGTCAAGCACCTGCGCAAGGGTAAGGAAGACCTGTCTGCAGCGCAATATGGCAGGATACACGATATGCTCCGACTGGTAAACGAGGCTGTGGCGCAGATGATAGTTGTGGTAAGCGGCAGGCGTGAAGACCTTACACTCAGTGATTCACTCTCAATAGAGAAGGACATAAACGAACTGCGTGACCAGATAAAGGTGGAGAGAATAAACGATGTGAATGCTCATCTGTACTCCTATGCCCTTGGTACGCTGTACGGTGACATCGTGGCAGACTGCGAAAAGATAGGCGACTATGTAATGAATATAGTAGAGTCTCGTCTGGGCAGGCACATGCTCGGCTTTAACGGACTGCAGCTTGACCTTGACAAGAAGACTGCAGCCGTTGACGGAGTAAGCGTGAGCCTTACCCCTACGGAGTTTGCACTGCTCCGCTTGTTGCTGTCAAACCGTGGCAAGGTGCTCTCGCGCCAGCAACTGATGGATGACGTGTGGACAGGCGTGGTGGTGACAGACCGCACAGTGAATGTCAATATCACCCGTCTGCGCAAGAAACTGGGTCCATACGCCCAGAATATTGTCAGCCGTACGGGCTTCGGGTACATGTTTGAAGGATAGTCTTACGATAGGACATTTTTGATATTTTGGGTTAAGAAAAAAGTTCGTGGAAAAACTTAAAATAGAGAGGGACGGGTAGGGAAAAATGCAAAAAACAGCCTTTTTATGGGGCTGTTTTCCCTACTTAGGTGCTAAAGCATAGCTTTTAGGACGTAATATGTATGCTTTTACATCGTAATTAGGCACGTTTTACCTTGCAATATGATAGCTTTTACAAGCAGAAATCTATCATATTGCAAGGTTTTGTTTTATGCCTTTACTGAATATCAGCAAGTTACAACTCGCTGAGAATGCCGATGAAATCGACCAACCTTAAACTTTTTTGAAAAACAGCCCTTTATTTCGACTTAAAACGAGGGGTAGGATAGGACAAAATAGAAATAAAGCTTTGTTCTGTGGATTATAATTTGCGTCATTCAGAAAAAAGTTGTAACTTTGCGTTTGCAATGCCAAATACATGTAGAATGCGGCATCAAGTTAACCGGATTACAGACTCAAACTTAAACAGATTATATATGATAGACCAGATTATTGACTATAACAAGACTTTCGTAGAACAGAAAGGCTACGAGAAGTACATAACGGACAAATACCCCGACAAGAAGTTGGCGGTGCTGTCATGTATGGACACACGACTGACAGAGCTGTTGCCTGCTGCGCTCGGACTGAAGAACGGCGACGCGAAGATTATCAAGAACGCCGGCGGACTGGTTATCTCTGCCTTCGACTCAGCCATGCGTAGCCTGATAGTGGCGATATATGAACTGGGTGTGAAAGAGATAATGGTGGTGGCTCACTCGCATTGCGGAGCTTGCCACATGAGCTATGACCACTTCCATCACGAGATGATAGCCAGGGGTGTGGCTGACGAAACACTTGAAACCATTCAGAAGTGCGGCATAGACCTGCATTATTGGCTGGAGGGCTTCAGGGATACTCCTACCTCAGTGAGAAAGACAGTGGAGACAATAAAGACCCATCCGCTGGTTCCAAAGGATATAGTGGTACGTGGCTTTATCATTGACTCTGAGACAGGAAAACTTGATGAAATACAATAAGGAGGAAATAGAGATTCGTTAGATGAAAAAGATACTATTCCTGCATGGCTTCTTTGCCAGCGGACAGTGTGTGCCTGCCATGGCGCTACGCGATGCCTTCAAGGGGCGTGCAGAGGTCATTTCGCCAGACTTGCCGCTGCACCCGATGGTGGCGATGAGTTTTATACAAGGCGTGATAGACGGCGCAACTCCCGACCTTGTGGTGGGCAACAGCTGCGGAGCGTTCTATGCGCAGATGCTGGCTCCCATAGCCGGCGTTCCAGCCTTGTTGGGCAACCCTCATTTCAAGATGACGGAGTTTCTTAGGCAGCGCATTGGCGGGCATGAATATAAGGCACCACGACGGGATGGCAACCAGAAGTTCGTCATCGACGAGGCTTTGATAAGTGAGTTTGCTGAGGTTGAGGCCATGCAGTTTGACCATACATCACCTGATAACAAAGACCGCGTATGGGGACTATTTGGCGAACAGGACACACTGGCGCACTTTGAACCTCTCTTCCTGGAATACTATTCTCATTCGTTCCATTTCCCCGGAGCACATACGCCAACGGCAGAGGAGGTGCACAAGTGGTACGTGCCTCTGGCTGAAAGGATGCTGGCGGAGGTGGCATGTGTCGCAGACTCGCCAGAGTACTGAATGAATTCAAAATTCAACATAATAATGCAAATACGGTAAAAAAAATGAAACTAAAGAAACGCAAAATAAAGTACTCTGCAATATTCTTTGTTTGCTGGTTCGCTATCTCATACATACTGATAGATGTAGTATTGAAATTCCAGACGTTGCTCGACTATTTCGGCTCGTTTGCATTACTCGAGACCACGCTCTGGCTGTGGGTCCTCGTGCCTACGCTGGCGGTTTATATGCTCACCAAAGATGAGTAAGGCAGGAAAAAGATGAAAAAGATGTTGCAATGCTTCGACGAGCGAAGTGGCATAGCCGAGCGGAGTAAATGCGAAATTTGAATTATGTATAGGATGTTAAAATATTCCACTTTGATAACGCTTGCTGTCCTGTTTGTATCATGCAGGACCAGGCATACGGTGGAACAATCTGTCCCTATACAAGCACAGCAAATAGAACAGGAACATTCACCTGACGTGTTCCTAGTAATGTATGACAAGGAAACAGGCAGGGAGCCTCTGCTGAAAGCCATCAAGGAATTTCAGTGCGAGATAGTCTATGACTATAACTTCATCAACGGTATGGCACTGAAGAAACCAGATGCGAAGTCGCTTGAAGATACCATGCAGTTTTTCAGGAGAGTCAAGGGAGTGCTGACGGTAGAATACGATCACATCATCAGGCTCACAGACCCGGTAAGGCCGAGGTTGGAGATAAGATAATAACAAGATGTAGCATTGAAAAGATGAACAGTATGAGGAAAAAGATATCGTTTTCCAGATTAAGAGCAAAGAGTACACGCGCATAGATACCCATAGAAACCGTTGGGTCGCCATGTTCCACCTTTGAGACAGCCAGTCATGTCACAGTAGCCCTGTCTGCTATGTCCTGCATAGACAGATGCCTGCGCTTGCGGGCCAACATAATTTGCTCGCCCATAATCTTCATGTTCTGGCTCAATGCCCTTGGCATCGTTTTATCAAATGTATTCTTAAAAATAGATACCATTCTGTGGACTAAATGAAAGGAAAAAGAAAGGTAAAGGTGACGTTTTGATACCAAAATGACATAAAAAACACCTTCTTTACCTTATTTAAAATAGGAATTGCCTGTTTTTCGGATTATTTT
>DGHL01000108.1 GCA_002392645.1 Prevotellaceae bacterium UBA3849 | reverse complement strand
AGATACCGCAGGCGATATACACCTTAGGACGCACTGTCACACCCGTCTGACCAATCTGACGGTCGTGGTCTATCCAGCCTGCATCAACAGCGGCACGGCTTGCGCCTACCTCTGCATGCAGTTCCTTGGCAAGTTCAAAGAGTTTGTCAAAACCTTCCTTGCTGCCTACGCCGTAGCCACCTGCAACAACGATAGGAGCACCCTTGAGGTTGTGCTTAGCCTGCTCCACATGGCGGTCAAGCACCTTCACTACGTACTCAGTCTGTGGCACATACTTAGCCACGTCGTGACGTATCACCTCTGCCTTGTAGTTCTCATCGAGAACCTCCTTCTTCATCACGCCCTCACGCACTGTAGCCATCTGTGGGCGGTGCTCAGGGTTTACGATGGTAGCCACGATGTTACCGCCGAAGGCAGGGCGGATCTGCATCAGCTGGTTGTCATAATGCTTCGTTACAAGTTCGCCGGCCTCGTTCTTCACCTTCATGTCGAAGTCATCGATTTCCAGTTCGGTACAGTCGGCCGTCAGTCCACTGAAGAGAGCAGAAGACACGCGCGGACCGAGGTCGCGACCTATCACGGTAGCGCCCATGAGGCAAATCTGAGGTTTCTCCTCCTTGAAGAGGTTCACCACCAAAGCGGTATGTGGGTTTGAAGTATAAGGGAACAATCCCTCTGCGTCAAATATGTGTACTTTGTCAACACCATATTTAATAACCTGCTTCTCTACACCGTCAAGGCCTGAGCCGGCAATTATACACTCTAGCTGTACGCCGAGAGTGTTGGCTAACTTACGGCCTTTTGTAAGGAGTTCAAGGGCTACATCCTTTACCTGTGTGCCCTCTATCTCGCAATATACAAATACGTTATTCATTATTCTAATATAATTATCGACCCCCTCTCAATCTCCCCAAGGGGAGACTCCCTCCCTTGGGAGGGTAAGGGGTGGGGTCTTAACCTATAATCTTCTCGTTAATAAGTTCTACCATGAGGTTATTGATATCCTCGTCAGAGCCGGTCATTGTGCGTGACTCCTTAGCCTTGAACACGATATTCTTAACTGCCTTCACGTTTGTTGGTGAACCAGCCTTGCCTATCTGCTTAGGGTCGCAGTCTATGTCGGCAGCCCCCCACTGTGTGATGTTCAGGTAAGGCTTCTTGGCTATCAGTGCATTGTAGCACTCAGCCTGTTCAGGTGTGCGCTCTGCAACCACTGTGGCATTCTTGTATTTCATCACGCGCTTAGCGTTGCGTGGACGACAAGGAGCGGCACTGCCGTTTACGGTAACCACCAGTGGCAGCGGAGCCTCTACAGTCTCCACACCACCGTCTATGTGGCGCTTGATGACTATCTTCTTTGCCTTCTCGTCGAGAGAGAGGATTTCCTCAGCATATGTAACCTGTGTCAGTCCCAGTTTCTCGGCAATCTGCGGACCCACCTGTGCGGTATCACCGTCGATAGCCTGGCGGCCACCGAGAATGATGTCGAAGTTGCCAATCTTCTTGATAGCCTGTGAAAGGGTATATGATGTGGCAAGGGTGTCAGCGCCACCCAACGGACGGTCAGTAACTACGTAGCCCTCATCAGCACCACGATACAGTGCCTCACGGATTACTTCTGCAGATTTAGGCAGTCCCATGGTAACGACAGAGATGGTAGAACCAGGAAACTTGTCTTTCAAGATAAGAGCCTGCTCCAGTGCATTGAGGTCTTCTGGATTGAAGACTGCAGGCAATGCAGAGCGGTTGATGGTGCCTTCTGGCGTCATCGCATCAGGACCCACATTGTGGGTGTCGGGTACTTGCTTGGCAAGTACTACAATTTTTAAACTCATAGTATTTATTAATTAGTATATATATAGTCTTTATAACTCTCGCATAATCATGCGTACATGCGAGCGATTTTGCAAAGTTACTAAATAATTCCAATATACCGAATTAATTAAAGTTAAATTAATTCAAATTTGAATTTATGTCCAGGCTTTCATGGAAAAACATACTACATAAAGGTGGGTTCTAAAAATTCCCACTGTTAGATTTTTTAAAACCTACCTTAATATATATGTATGTTGTCAAAAATGTCCTATATTGTAATTGCTTATTTTCTAAAAGATACACTTCAATATTCATGAACACAAAAAGTTGTTCATCCACATTTCAAGTGATATAATGAGAAAATAACGAAGAAAACTGCTGAACATTTTGTACACTACTCAATCACCCACCTGTCTATGGTGCGTGTCTCCTTCGAGAAGTTTACTCCTATTATATAAGTTTTGACCCCTCCCTGGCTCTCTCTGGTAGCGAGGGTGTCTCCGAAGAACTGCAGTTGATAGTTCTTGTCTTTTATCTGTTGCAGTGCCTCCTCGGCAGTGCCGTCGAGCTTGAATTCCATGATGTAGCGATACTGCGGTGTCTCTACCAGCAGGTCTATGCGTCCGTCGCTGGTGTGGTATTCCGTCTGTGAATAGAAGCCCATCATCTTGAACACCACCCACATCATGTTCTGGAAGTGGTTCTCCTTGTCACCCTTCACACTGTCGTATGGTGCACTGGCGAAGAGTGATTTCATACGACTAAGGAACTGCTCTGGCTTGCCTTCCCTGACGTCTGACGTGAAGCTCCTTATATCAAATACCGATCTTTCCTCCCTGTTGTCAAGATAGAACGGGGCGAGATATTTTATGAAGCCTTCCTCCACTTCTTGGTTCGGGAAACCAAGTCTGTACATCTGGAACTCCTTGTCATATCCCTTTATGGTGAGGTAACCGCTCTGGTATATCACGGGTATGGGGTTGGTGGACTCTGCGTCTATGCTGTTTATCACGTCTGAGGTAACCTCTGACGTTGCCATTTCCTCAAGGTCGTAGTAGTGGCGGCGCAATAGTTCGACGAGGTATGTAGGCGTACCGGTCTCAAACCAGTAGCTGCCGAAACTCTGTTTCTTGAATGTGCTGAGTACGCTGAACGGGTTATACATGCCGGGGGCATCCTCACAAAAGTGGTAGCCGTCGTACATCTTACGCAGTTTCTCTATACATTCCTCTCGCGTCAGTTTGCCGCGTTCTGCCAGCGCATCTATCTGCGTCGGGAAATATGACAGCAGCTCCTGCTCGGTAATGCCGCAGACATCATGATAAGCATAGTCGAGGGAAATGTCCTCAAGGTTATTGAGGTCGCTGAACACGCTGACCTTGCCGAATTTAGTCACTCCGGTGAGCATGGCGAACTTTATGCAGCCATCCATTGACTTCAGGGCGCCGTAGAAGCCTTTCAGCGTGCCACGGTACTCTTCTTGTAGTTCTTTGTTTCCTATGGCTTGCAGCAGTGGTTTGTCGTATTCATCCACGAGGATGACCACGCGCTGACCAGTCTTCTCGTAGGCTGCTTTGATGACATTCTCAAAACGCATACCCAGAGGATAACCTGGCATAGAACAGTCATAGGCAGTCTCCCAGTCAATTATAGCTTTCTCTAGTTTCTGCTCCAGCACCTCTGCCTTGTCATACTTGTTTGTATTCAGGTCAAGATGCAGCACAGGGTGCACTACCCAGTCCCAGTCTTCCTTCTGGTCTATCGCCAACCCCTTGAACAATTCACGCTTACCAAGGAACAGTGCCTTTATCGTTGATAAAAGCAATGACTTACCGAAACGGCGCGGACGGGAGAGGAAATAGTACGAACCTTCTGAGGCAAGGCGGTAAACGTGTTCCGTCTTGTCTATGTAGAGATAACCGCCGGTGCGGATCTTCTCAAAGTCTTGTATGCCAATAGGAAGTTTCATAGGCTTATCGTTTGGGGGATTGGTCGTTTGAATTCCCCCACTCACAAGGTGGGGCAGTTCTTTTCCATTTGCAAAGATACATATTTTCCGTGACACTACAGCTTATTGCTGTCATAAAATTATATAATTTAACAAAAAACGATGTACATGGAGAGTAATATTCTACATGTTAGCAATATTCATGAATATAAAAATACCGCTCAACAATAATGCCAAGCGGTATTTATAATAATGAATTTTGTCAGACTTGATTATCTTACAAGTATCTTCTTTTTGTTCTTGATGTATATGCCTGCAGGCAGTTTGCCGCCGTTTGCGTTGACTCTTCTGCCGTCAAGGGTGTAGATGGCATCAGGGTTTTCTTCAGATGGCGTCACCTCTACGGTACTGATGGCTGTTGCCTCGCTGTCGTCTTCTTCACCGAGGAGAACGGTTGAAGACTTAGCATTGCTTGAGCTGCCTGCGGTGAACACTAACTTCTTAATAGACTGTCCGCCGTTGGCGAAGTAAGCATAGTAGGTGGTGCCGGCTGTCAGCGAAGCGCTGATAGACTTCTCTGTATAACCGTTGGTATAGCCGTATGCCAGTACGCCATTGCTGCCTACAGAGAGCGATGTGCCTGTGGTAACCTTCGTGCCGATAGCCGTGATACGGTCTGTTGCAGTGCTGTTGTTTGATACGTAATATACCGTAAGGGTACCATTCTCACTTGGTGTGTACTTGATGTGGCGGTTCGTTGATGAACTTGTACCATTCATGTGGAAGCCAGCCGTCGCTGAGATGTAGTCACTCGTGTAAGAAGAGTTAGAGTTGCCCACCAGTGTTAGTCCGTTGTATGACGTAGTGTAGTTGCTGCCCGAAGCCGTAATGGTTGATGTGAACTCGCTGAAGTCCCACTCTATGCTTGAAGCCTTGCGGGTTATGGTGATGCCCGTTATGTATGGCTTTGACGCGCCGCGCATGATGTAGATGGTCTTGACACCGTCATAGGCAGAGGTGAAAGTGAACTTATTGCTGCTGATGTTGTCGCTGCTGCTGTTGGTGTAAGCCGTAGCCACGTAGCCGCCGTTGTCGCCAGTTGTTGTCAGCACGTCACCCTCCTGCAGGGCAGAGCTGAGTGTGATCTTAATGTAAGAGCCGCCAGAGTTGCGAGTGGTTACGCCACTTGCAGAAACCATGTTGGCTGCTGATGAGGCATGGCCGTTGTGTACCAATGCAGAACCGCCGGAGATGGTAGCATAAGAAGACAGGTTGAGGTCGCTGCCTGCTGCCACGCTTACGTTAGAGGTTGCCTTGTTCTTCAGTGAGAAGATGGTGGTGGTGCTGGTAGATGACGAAGAAGATGTAGCATCAAGAGGATAGTACTCTGTGAATGTAGCTGAAGCATCTGCACGCTCCGCCTTTGTTATGTCCTGCACCAAGTAGTTGGCATACACCTCCAGGTCGGTATAGTAACCGCGAGAGTCGAGGGTATATGTAGCAGAGTTGTCCTTTGAGTTAGACAAACCGTGTGCTGTCTCCCAAGAGTCAGGAATACCGTCGTTGTCAGAGTCTGTCTGCTTTGTTCCGCTAAGCGTAGGCCAACCACCTACGTCGCCCTGAGTGTCGATGAGTCCGTATGTAGAACCATTGCTGCCAGTGTAGGTATATGTGCCGTTCTTTGTCTCGTTGGCAATACGGGTATCAACTGCGTCTCTGCTGTAGCTTGCGCCGGCATACTGCACTGTCTTTGTGAAGGCATTGTCTGCAGAGTGCAGTGAGACGGTGTTATATGAGCCGAAGTCATAGGCTGATGACTTATAGCGGCTGTTTGACAGGCAGTTTGAAGCAAATGAACTGAAGCTGTAGCCTGAGTCGAAGGTGATGTTGCTGCAGCTTGTTGATGATGTGGTAAGGCTTACGGTAGTGCCGTTCACCTTGTTGCCGCTGATGTAGAACTTGCCTGGCACTACGCCATACTGGTCGCTGCTGTTACAGTTGCTGCACTTTGTAGTAGGATTGAGCAATCTGTTCTGCGTCTTTGCCACATTTATGGTGCGTGGACCTGGCTTGTAATAGTTGTTTATCATGTTGAACTTCTTAGGCTGAAGTCCGCTTTTGTTCTCACCACCATAGGTAGAGTTGCCGCCCCAGTTATACACTACATTATTTATATAGTCCACTATGCCTGCATGCTCTGCCAGGTAACCGTGGTCAAAGCGTGGGTTGCGAGAGTTGTGGTGTGCCAACAGGTTGTGGTGGAAGGCAGCCTTGTCGCCGCCCCAGATGCCGCCATAGCCGTGGCTGCCCTTGTCGTGTACGGAGTTTGTGAGCGACTCTGACAATATGCACCACTGCAAGGTGAAGTCCTCGTTGCCATAGAAAGAGCCACACTCATCAACGCACCATGAGATAGAACAGTGGTCTATGATGATGTTTTTCTTGTAACCGCCCGTCTTGTGACTTGCCGACATGGCATCGTTCTCGTTGCCAGCAGTGTCACCCATGCGGCAGCGAATGAAGCGTACGATCACGTTGTTGGCGTTGATGTGCAGGGTGTAGTTCCTCAGACAGATGCCACCGCCCGGAGCTGTCTGACCCAGAATGGTGCAGTTGTCCTTCGTAATCTTAAGGTCAGACTGCAGTGCAATCGTACCAGCCACGTCAAAGACGATGATGCGTGCGCCGTCAGTGTTGATGGCTGCACGCAGCGAACCCGTACCAGAGTCGTTAAGGTTTGTGACGTGAATCACCTGTCCGCCGCGTCCACCTGTAGTGTAGCGACCGAAACCCTCTGCACCAGGAAAGGCCGGGGCAGAATAGAACTGTGCCTGCATGCCGCATGTGCACACAAACAACATCAAAAGCGCAATAACCCTTAATGGGTTTTGCAAATAAGAATAGTTAGTAATCATTTTGTTACGTTAGTTTAATGAAAGATTGATTAACGGTCCCAAAGTTACATCATTTTTTAGTTTTAAGAAAACTTTTTATACCAAAAACTACATAACATCTATGGATTAGAAATAAAATTCCACCTTAACAAGACAAATTTCCACCCTCAAGAAACTGTGAAATAACAATTTGTCACATATTTCTGTGTTTTTGCAGAAATATGTGACAAAACGTATAAGAAATACAAAAAACTGTTACTTTATCAGGATTTAGCAGTACGTTGGCGCACTGCCTCATACATCAGTATTGCCGCACTGACGGAGACATTAAGCGAATCAAGTTTGCCGAGCATAGGGATGCGTATGTGGGCATCTGCCGCCTTGCGCCACTGGTCGGTAAGTCCCGTCGCCTCTGTTCCCATAACAATCGCCGTAGGGAGTGTCATATCCTGGTCGTAATAAAGGTTAGAGTCCTGTAGTTGTGCCGTAAGCACCTGTACGCCATGTGCTTTCAGAAAGTCTATACACTCTGCAGAATCACACGTCACCGTCGGCACGGTAAACACCGCACCTATGCTGCCACGAATTATGTTGGGGTTGTATATGTCCGTCAATGGGTCACACACTATCACCGCATCAACGCCAGAAGCATCGGCACTACGCAGTATTGCTCCCAAATTGCCTGGTTTCTCAACCTTCTCCAACACCACATAGAGCGGAGCCTTGCCATCATTGCCCGGAGCAATGTCGCCAAGCGAGGTCTTTCGTTCCCTGACTATCGCCACGACGCCCTCCGTACTGCCACGGTATGCTATCTTCTCATATACATTCTGCGACACATTATATATAATAGGAGGACGATGATCCGTATTCAGGCTCTGCTTGCATAGCATACTGAGCCCCATATCTTCCGAGGTAGTGAAAATGCTATCCAATTCATAACCCGCATTCATGCAGTGCTCCACTTCGCGCTGTCCCTCAACCACGAACAGGCCTTCCTTTCGTCTTACCGAGGATTTCTGCTGCAACTGTATCAAATGTTTTATCTTCGGATTCTGTCCGCTTGTTATCTGCTCCATCATTATAGGTGGGTTCTAAAAATTCCCACAATTTAAATTAATCAATCATACGAATATCATTATGTCATCTTTTTGT
>DGHL01000012.1 GCA_002392645.1 Prevotellaceae bacterium UBA3849 | reverse complement strand
TAACAGTTTGCACCGAAAGAAAACAAAAAGATGACATAATGATATTTATATGATTGACTAATTTACATTGATACGTTAATTTTATATTTAACTCCCTATAAATCAATAACATAAATTAATATTTTCTTATGATTACTTAACTAAATAAATTTGGCCAAGTCGCTGATTTTCAGTAACTTTATAGTGTACTAAGCTATGATAGTTATGCTGAAAAACGGACTTGACCAATATGCGGATATCTGCACAGATGCAATCAGGAAATCTGGTGCAAAGGTAACAAAAAGTATTGAGAAAATACTCATCGAAGTGTTAATTTTATACATGGTTATACCAAGAAAGATAAATTTCACCCAAATGGAGCGGTATGGAACCCATGACGAGCAGACTTACCGCAACAACTTTGCCTGTCGCAAGTCAAAGACCGTAAACTGGCTCAAACTTAATGTTGCCCTTGCCGAGGGGTTCTTTGGCAAGGATGGAAGGACAGTCATTGCCGTTGATCCAAGCTTCATCCCGAAGTCTGGCAAGAAGACCCCGCATATCGGACGGTTCTGGTCGGGATGTGCCCAGGCTGTCAGGCATGGCCTTGAAATCACGGGCATCGGCCTCGTCAATACAGATGCCAACGACTGCATGATGCTCCGTGCCCATCAGACACTCAGCCAGAAGGAACTTAATCTCAGGGACAAGACACAGGTGGAGTTCTACATAAGCGTCATCCAGAGGTATAGCAGGGAACTTTTGAAGCTTACGAACATCGTCGTTGCCGATGCTTTTTTCTCAACAAAGACCTTTACCGATGGAATCAAGAAGTTTGGCTTCAACCTCGTCAGCCGTCTGCGTGACAACTCGTGTCTGTTTTATCTCTATGACGGTGAGCAGAAGAAGCGCGGACGCAAGCGTGTCAAGGGTGACAAGATTGACTTTGGCAAGCTCAAATACTCTCGCATGACAAAGCTTGAGATTGCAGGCCTTGAAGGCAAGGCATATACGCTGATTGCGTACTCGCGAGCCTTGAAGTGCAAGATACGTCTAGTAATCTGGATTATGCCTAATGGCAAGCATAAGCTGTTCTTTTCAAACGACCTCACTCTGACGGGAGAGGAAATCTTGAAGTGCTACCGTTCAAGGTTCCAGATAGAGTTCTGTTTCAGGGATGCAAAGCAGTTTTCTGGCCTCTGTGACTGCCAGGCGCGTGAACCCAGGAAACTAGACTATGCCTTCAACGCGTCGTTCACGTCGCTGAATGTTGCAAAGGTGATGATGAAGGAGATTGGCATGGACTACTCCATGGCTTCCTTCAAGTCCCTGATGTTCAATACTTACCTGACGAAACGTATTTTTAAGACAAGCGGGTACCGCCCGAACCGAACTTTAATTAGTAAGATTTTCAAAGACCTCTTTAGTCTGCAGCGGAAGGCGGCATGACATATTATTGAGTTTTTAACGGACTATTGATAGAAGCCACCTATATATTTTTCAAGCAAAAAATTTGGAAGATATAAAACTTTTCCTTAAATTTGCAACATGAAAAAGCAAATCAAAGCACTATGATAAGCGAAAGAACACAAAACATGATTCCTGTCCTCAGGCAATGCCTTGCTCAACAACCCATAAGCATGGCATGGTTGTTCGGCTCCTGCTCACGTGGAGAAGACGAAAAGGACAGCGATGTTGACCTGCTTGTGCGATATACTGACAGCGACAATATGTCGCTCATCTCAATAGGACGCATAAAACGTGCGTTAGAACAAAGTATCGGTCGCAAGGTTGACCTCGTGGAAGATGGACAACTATTGCCCTTTGCTGTAGCATCTGCTAATAAAGACAAGATATTGATTTATGAGAGAAAAAATTAGAGACCGTGAAAGATTGCAACACATACTCGATACATGCAACGTGTTAATTGAAAACAAAGATAAATGTTCGCACGAAGAGATAGAGAACGACCCTATACGCTATTTCGGATTTGTGAAGCATGTGGAGATTATCGGTGAAGCAACATACAAACTGACCAAAGAGTTCCGCGAGAGTCACCCAGAAATAGAATGGGACTTGATAGAAGGCATGCGCCACATACTAGTACATGGTTATTATCAAATAAGGCCACAACAACTATGGAAAACCATAGATAACGACATCGTTGCCCTGAAACCGTACATAGAACGCTATCTGGATGAAATGGAATAATAAGAATCAAACAAATATTTATCTAAAAGCCATTTTAAAACAACTATTAGGACATCAATATATCAACAAAGCATAAATTTCACAAGCTTGCATGACGCAAGTTTGTGAAATTTATGCTTTATATTTGGTTGTTTCGCTAAAAATCAGTAACTTTGCAGTTTAAAAGGTAAAAAATTAAAACAATAATATGGCTTTAAAATGTGGTATCGTGGGACTGCCAAACGTAGGCAAGTCCACTTTATTTAACTGCCTGTCAAGCGCAAAGGCACAGGCAGCAAACTTTCCTTTCTGTACAATTGAACCTAACGTGGGCGTGATAACAGTGCCCGACGAGCGACTGACTAAGCTCGCTGAAATAGTACATCCAGGCAGAATAGTGCCTGCTACGTGCGAGATAGTTGACATCGCCGGACTCGTCAAGGGTGCCTCAAAGGGTGAGGGACTGGGAAACAAGTTCCTGGGTAACATCCGCGAGACCGACGCCATCATACACGTGTTGCGCTGCTTCGAGGATGAGAACATCACACACGTGGACGGCACCATCGACCCTATACGCGACAAGGAGATAATAGACACCGAGCTGCAGCTGAAGGACCTCGAAACCATAGAGAGCCGCTATGCCAAGACGCAGAAGGTGGCTTCTACAGGCAACAAGGACGCCAAGGTGGAGCTCGCCGTACTGACAGCCTACAAGGAGTGTCTGGAGCAGGGTAAGAATGCCCGCACAGTAGAGTTCGACTCAAAGGAGGAGCAGCAGGCTGCCAAGAACCTCTTCCTGCTGACGTCAAAACCGGTGCTGTACGTCTGCAACGTGGATGAGTCAAGTGCAAAGGACGGAAACGAATGGACAAAGAAAATCGACGCCATCGCAAAAGAGGAGGGCGCCGAGTCAATGGTGGTGGCTGCTAAGACTGAGGAAGACATCGCCGGTTTCGAATCATACGAAGACAAGCAGTTGTTCCTTGAGGAGCTGGGATTGGAAGAGAGTGGCGTGAACCGCCTTATCAAGAAGGCCTACGCACTTCTGAACCTGCAGACCTTCATCACCGCAGGTGAGATGGAGGTGAAGGCATGGACCTTCAAGAAGGGATGGAAGGCTCCGCAGTGTGCCGGCGTCATCCACACCGACTTTGAAAAGGGTTTCATCCGCGCCGAGGTGATAAAGTACGACGACTACATGGAGTATAAGTCTGAGGCCGCCATACGCGAGGCAGGAAAGCTTGCCATCGAAGGAAAGGAATACGTGGTACAGGACGGCGACATCATGCACTTCAGGTTTAATGTGTAGTTGGAATAAGGGTGAATGGATTAAGGAATAAAGTTTATTTGGAATAAAGATGGAAGACCTGTATTTCAGAAAATTAAATGTTTACACCAACTCTAAGGAATTGGTAAAATACATATATTCTCTTATCCAAAAATTTCCTCCAGAAGAAAAATTCTCCCTCTGCGCTCAAATTAGGAGAGCATCAACATCTATTCCAATCAATATTGCTGAAGGATTTGGCAGGTTCTCATCCAAAGAAAAAGCACGTTTCATAGAAATAGCGTTTGGTTCTTTAACTGAAATATCATGTGAATTAGAGTTATCCTATGAGTTAGGCTATATTACATTAGAGGACTTTGATGAAGCTGAAAGACAGATAGTAATAATATCAAAACAATTATCAAATCTGCATAAAAGCGTAACAAACAACTTCATAAAAACGAACATACAACAAACCACATAAACTTTATTCCTTATTCCATGAACCTTATTCCACTTTTCATCCATTGGAACCCAGACCTGGTGATATTCTCCCTCGGACCGGTTGCCATACGCTGGTACAGCACATGCTGGCTGGTGGGACTGCTGCTGTCTTACCTTACAGTGAAATACCTGTATAAGAAACAGAATATAGCAGAAGAGAAGTTTGAGCCACTGTTCCTATACTGCTTCATAGGCATTATAGTCGGCGCAAGACTCGGTCACTGCCTGTTCTATGAACCGGAATACTTCCTGTCATCAGGCACACACATCATAGAGATGCTGCTGCCAATACGCTATGGACTGGATGGCTCATGGCACTTCACCGGCTATGAGGGACTGGCAAGCCACGGCGGCACCATAGGCATCATACTGGCATTGCTGCTCTATTGCCGCAACATGAAGATGCCCGTCATACAGGTGCTCGACACTATAAGCATCTCAGTGCCTATCACAGCATGCTTCATCCGACTGGGCAACCTGATGAACTCAGAGATAATAGGTCGTCCTACCGACGTGCCATGGGCATTCATCTTCGAGAAGATAGACATGCTACCACGTCACCCTGGACAGCTCTACGAAGCGATAGCATACTTCTGCTTCTTCTTCGTATTGTGGTATTACTGGAGAAAGAACCCGGAGCGTGTAGGCACAGGCTTCTTCTTCGGACTTGACATACTGCTTATCTTCACCTTCCGCTTCTTCATAGAATACACCAAGGAGGTGCAGGAAGCTTTCGAGGAAGGCATGATCTTTGACATGGGACAGATTCTCTCTGTGCCATTCATACTGCTGGGAGCATACTTTACGTTTAGAAAATTAAGAGTTAAGAATTAAGAATTAAGATTTAGTTGACTACATCAGCATATTTCTTAATTATTGATTCTTAAGATACAAACTCAAAAAATATCAACTCTTGATTCTAAAAATCTTAATTCTTAACTCTTAATTATTAATTAACTAATACAATGGCAAAGAAAGACGGCGAGCTGACGCCGATGATGAAACAGTTTTTCGACCTCAAGGCGAAGCATCCAGAGGCGCTGCTGCTATTCCGCTGCGGCGACTTCTACGAGACATATTGCGACGACGCCATAGAGGCATCACGAATACTGGGCATCACCCTGACAAAGCGTAACAACGGCGCATCGAAGGGCGACGCCATGGCTGGCTTTCCTCATCATGCTCTCGACACCTATTTGCCAAAACTCATAAGGGCAGGAAAGCGCGTCGCTATATGCGACCAGCTGGAAGATCCTAAGCTTACAAAGAAACTCGTAAAAAGAGGCATCACAGAACTCGTGACGCCTGGCGTGGCAATACGCGACAACGTACTTAACTATAAAGAGAACAACTTCCTCGCTGCCGTTCACTTCGGCAAAGGAGCATTCGGTTTCTCACTGCTCGACATCTCCACCGGCGAATACCTCGTTGACCAAGGCAACCATGAGTATATAGACAAGATGCTCGCCAACTTCCAGCCTAAGGAGATACTGATAGAGCGCAACAACAAACAGCAGTTCATGCAGATGTTTGGCACCAACCTCTGCACCTACGAGATGGACGACTGGGTGTTCTCTGAGCAGACAGCCACACAGAAGTTGCACCACCACTTCAAGGTGAAGAACATGAAAGGCTTCGGCGTGGAAATGCTTAAGGAAGGTCTCGTGGCAGCAGGTGCCATACTGCAATATCTTGAGCAGACGCAGCATACACAGATAAGTCACATAACACGACTGCAGCGCATCGACGCAGAGCGATACGTAAGGCTCGACAGCTTCACCATACGCAACCTTGAGCTTAACGCTCCGCTGCATGAGGGTGGCACGGCGCTCATCGACGTCATCGACAACACTATATCGCCGATGGGAGCACGTATGCTCAGACGATGGCTCGTATTCCCACTGCGCGAACAGAACCGCATCAACGAGCGTCTTGACGTGGTTGACTATTTCTTCCGCCAGCCCGACTCACGCGATGTCATAGAAGATGAGCTGCATCGCATAGGCGACATGGAGCGCATAGTGTCAAAGGTAGCCGTCGGCAGGGTTACTCCGCGTGAGATAGTACAGCTGAAGTCAGCACTGACAGCCATAAAACCTATCAAGGTGATATGCATGCAGTCTGACACCGAAGTGCTGAAAAGGGTAGGGGAGAAACTTGATACCCTCGACGAACTGCGTGAGCACATAGACACATGGCTCGTGCCTGACCCACCGGCAATGATCGGCAAGGGCAACGTAATCAACAGTGGTGTGAATCCACAGCTTGACGAACTCAGGCAGATAGCTTTCTCTGGTAAGGACTACCTGCTTAAGATTCAGGAGCGCGAAATCAACAACACCGGCATTGCATCGCTGAAGATAGGCTACAACAACGTCTTCGGCTACTACCTTGAGGTGCGCAACACCTATAAGGACAACGTGCCGTCTGACTGGATTCGCAAGCAGACACTGGCACAGGCTGAGCGCTACATCACTCAGGAACTGAAGGAATACGAAGACAAGATACTGGGTGCGGAAGATAAGATTCTCGGACTTGAGACTAAGCTCTATGCCGAACTCATAACATACGTGCAGCAGTTCATAGAGCAACTGCAGCGCGATGCTCACCTCATTGCCGAGCTCGACTGCCTTCTGTCATTTGCCAAGACATCTGTATCACACCACTATGTGCGCCCTGTGATAGACGACAGTAACGTCATAGACATCAAACAGGGACGTCACCCAGTCATAGAGGCCAACATGCCGATAGGCGAACAGTATGTGCCTAACGACGTATATCTCAACAACGACAACCAGCAGATAATAATCATCACCGGTCCTAACATGGCGGGTAAGTCGGCACTGCTGCGCCAGACGGCACTCATAGTATTGCTGGCACAGATAGGCTGCTATGTTCCTGCCGACGCAGCACACATCGGTCTTGTAGATAAGATCTTCACCCGTGTGGGAGCCAGCGACAGTCTCTCAACAGGCGAGTCAACATTCATGGTGGAGATGACCGAGGCGGCAAACATACTCAACAACGTGTCTGACCGCTCACTGGTGCTCTTCGACGAACTGGGCCGCGGCACATCTACCTACGACGGCATATCGATAGCATGGGCCATAGTGGAGTATCTGCATGAGCATAAAGGCTCTAATGCGCGCACTCTCTTTGCCACTCACTATCATGAACTCAACGAGATGCAGAACCATTACCCACGCATCAAGAACTATAACGTGTCGGTGAAGGAAATCAATGGCAAGGTTATCTTCCTGCGCAAGCTCGTAGAGGGTGGCTCTGAGCATAGCTTCGGTATTCACGTAGCACAACTTGCAGGACTGCCACCAGCAATAGTAAACCGTGCCAACGAGGTACTCAAGGCCCTTGAGAAGGAGGCTTCGCAGGTAGGTGCGGCAGGCAAGAAGGAGACGCGCGATGCCCTCAACAACATAACAGAGCAGGGTGGGGGAGCACAGCTGTCTTTCTTCCAACTTGACGATCCTGTACTTGAACAGATACGCGATGAGATTCTAAACGCCGATATCAATAACCTCACACCTCTCGAGGCTCTCAATAAACTCAGCGAGATTAAGAAACTGGTAGGAGGGAAGTGAGAGGAAAGCTAGGGAAACTAGGGAAACTAGAAAGACTAGTAGAACTAGAAAAACTAGAAAGACTAGTAAAACTAGAAAGACTAGTAAAACTAGAAAAAACAAAAGAACAAAGACAAAAAAAACAATATATAAATGGAATACAACTTCAGAGACATTGAGAAACGTTGGTTCAGCTACTGGCAAGAGCAGCAGACCTACAAAGTTACAGAGGATGAGAACCGTAAGAAGTTCTATGTGCTTAACATGTTCCCTTACCCATCAGGAGCCGGACTGCACGTCGGTCACCCCTTGGGCTATATAGCAAGCGATATCTACGCTCGCTACAAGCGTCTGCAGGGCTTCAACGTGCTCAATCCTATGGGCTACGATGCCTACGGACTGCCTGCAGAGCAGTATGCCATACAGACAGGTCAGCACCCTGAAAAGACTACCAACGATAACATAAACCGCTATCGTGAGCAGCTGGACAAGATTGGTTTCTCATTCGACTGGAGCCGTGAGGTGCGCACCTGCGACCCTGTATATTACAAGTGGACACAGTGGGCGTTCCAAAAGATGTATAACTCTTTCTACTGCAATAAGGAGAAGAAGGCCCTGCCTATCGAGACACTCATAAAACACTTTGAGACTGAGGGCAACCCTGGTCTTGACGTGGCATGCTCTGAGAATATCACCTTCACAGCCGAGGAGTGGAACTCATGGGATGAGAAGAAGAAGTCTGACATCCTCATGAACTACCGCCTTGCCTTCATGGGCGAGACCATGGTAAACTGGTGTGCTGGACTGGGCACTGTGCTTGCCAACGACGAGGTTGTTGATGGTGTCAGCGTGCGCGGCGGCTTCCCTGTAGAACAGAAGAAGATGCGCCAGTGGTGCCTGCGTGTCAGCGCTTACGCACAGCGTCTGCTCGACGGACTGGAGACCATCAACTGGAGCGACTCTATCAAGGAGACTCAGAAGAACTGGATAGGACGTTCTGAGGGTACCGAGGTAGAGTTCAAGGTATGGAATAAGGATGAAGAGAAGAAGGATGAAGGTTTGAATGGTAATAATCCTTATTCTAACAACCATCAACCATCAACCAAATCATTCACCATCTTCACCACTCGTGCCGATACAATGTTTGGCGTTACGTTCATGGTACTGGCTCCTGAGAGCGACCTGGTCAAGGAACTCACCACTCCTGAGCAGAAGGATGAGGTAGAGAAATACGTTAAGTATGTGGCAGGCCGCACCGAGCGTGAGCGCCAGATAGACCATAAGGTTACGGGCGTGTTCTCTGGCTCATACGCCATCAACCCATTCACAGGCGAGAAGAACCCTATATGGATTTCAGAATATGTGCTCGCAGGCTACGGCACTGGCGCCATCATGGCGGTTCCTGCGCATGACAGCCGAGACTATGCCTTCGCTAAGCACTTCAACCTGCCTATCATACCTCTCATAGAGGGTGCCGACGTCTCTGAGGAGTCATACGACGCCAAGGAGGGCATCGTAAGCAACTCGCCTGCACCGGGCAAGAAGAGCGTGGAATATGACGGCGAGTCTCTGTCTCTCAACGGACTGACCGTGAAGGAGGCTATCAAAGCCACCAAGGTGTTCGTGGAGAAGCACAACATCGGTCGCGTGAAGGTAAACTACCGTCTGCGCGACGCTATCTTCTCTCGTCAGCGTTATTGGGGCGAGCCATTCCCTGTATATCATAAGAACGGTATACCTCAGATGATACCAGAGGAGTGCCTGCCTATAGAGCTGCCACAGGTTGACAAGTTCCTGCCTACCGAGACAGGTGAGCCACCACTTGGCAACGCCACCGTATGGGCATGGGACGAGGCTAACAAGAAGATTGTTGAGAACTCAAAGATAGACAACAAGACCGTCTTCCCTCTCGAACTCTATACCATGCCGGGCTTTGCTGGTTCGTCAGCATACTACCTGCGCTATATGGACCCAAAGAACACCAATGCACTCGTTGACGAGAAGGTGGACCAGTACTGGCAGAACGTGGACCTCTACGTGGGCGGTTCTGAGCACGCCACAGGTCACCTCATCTACTCACGCTTCTGGTGTAAGTTCCTCTATGACCTCGGCGTATCATGCAAGGACGAGCCGTTCCAGAAGCTCATCAACCAGGGTATGATACAGGGACGCTCTAACTTCGTTTACAGAGTAAAGGACACCAACACCTTCGTCAGCCTTGACAAGAAAGACCAGTATGACGTTACACCTATACACGTTGATGTGAACATCGTCTCTGCCGACGTACTCGACGTAGAAGCCTTCAAGCAGTGGCGCCCTGAATACAACAACGCAGAGTTCATACTCTCTGACGACGGCACATACAAGTGCGGATGGGCTGTTGAGAAGATGTCAAAGTCTATGTTCAACGTCGTTAACCCTGACATGATAGTAGAGAAGTATGGTGCCGACACGCTGCGTCTCTATGAGATGTTCCTCGGTCCTGTGGAGCAGTCAAAGCCATGGGACACCAACGGCATCGACGGCTGCCATCGCTTCCTGAAGAAGTTCTGGGGACTGTTCTATGACCGTGAGGGCAACTGGACCGTCAACGACGACGCACCAACGGCAGAGCAGGAGAAGAGCCTGCACAAGCTCATCAAGAAGGTTACGCAGGACATAGAGCAGTTCTCTTATAACACTTCTATTTCTGCCTTCATGATTGCCGTCAGCGAACTGCAGAAGTGCCACTCTAAGGCCATACTGAAGGACCTTGTAGTGCTCATAGCACCGTTCGCACCGTTCATCGCCGAGGAGCTGTGGCATTCTTTGAATAAAGATGAAAGGAATAAGGAGGAAGGTTTGAATGGTAATAAACCTTATTCTTTACTCCAACAACCTTATTCCGTATGCGACGCCCAGTGGCCTGTATGGGATGAGTCAAAGATGAAGGACTCTGAGATTACCATGCCGGTACAGTTCTGTGGTAAGACACGCTTTACCATGCAGGTGCCTGCCGACGCTTCTAAGGATGACGTAGAGAAGATGGCTCTTGCCGACGAGCGCACTGCCAAGTACACCGAGGGCAAGCAGATCATCAAGACCATCGTGGTGCCAAAGAAGATTATTAATATTGTGGTGAAGTAAAGCAGACCCACCACAAAGAGACCCACCCTAACCCTCCCTGTGAGGGAGGGAAACCATCCGGAATAACTATCTAAATGGTTTCCTTCCAATTACATTGAGTGTTAGGGTGGGTTCTTTGTGCGGGTAAAACCCCCTCCCTCACAGGGAGGGATGGGGTGGGTCTCTTTACATTACCGTCAATATACTGGTTATTGCGGTGAGAATAGCGTTAATTATCACGCTCCACTTGTTATTGATTGCTTTCATAATAATTTTTTTACCACCCCTCCCAATCTCCTCAAGGAGAGGAGAGGGGTATAAGTTTTAGTTTGTTACAAAATAAATAATAGATTACATACAGTCAATCCCATATTCACCCCCTCCCCCGGGAGGGGATTAAGGGGAGGGGTTGAGAGGGGTTGTGGGTTGGTTGTGTGGTAGGGCTATTAACCAGCCTTCACCACTCTTATGCCCTCGGTGAAGGTACGAGTAATCTTGCCGTTCTGCTTCTTGCCCTCTGCAAGGAACTTCACGCGGAAACCCTTGACATACTCGTTAGCGTTGAAATCCTTCTCATCAATAGCACCCTTAGAGCGCAGACCAATATAGAAGGTACCGAAACCGTCAAGCTTCACCTTGTTAGAGTTCTGAAGCTCATAGCGCATAGTCTCGATAAGTTCGGTGAACACCGCCATCACATCACTCTTCTTCATAGAACAGTTCTGCTGAATACGCTCTGCGATAGCATCGAGATCGATGGTTGATGGATACACTGCACGACCATACCAGAGGTTAGTGCCGTTCTTACGATTGTCCTGATAAGTTACATACTGAATTGCTGCCATAGTAATTAAAATTGAAAAATTTAAAGATTGAAATTAAACTTCGAAATAACGAAATAACGTGATATCGAAATAACGAAATATCGAAATATCGAAATAACGTGATAACGAAAAAAAAAATTACACCTGATAGCTACTTCTCGCCATCCTTCTGTTCACGCGTTCCGTAGTATAGCTGATATGCAGGCAATGCACCCTGCCACCCTTCATCTCGAGAAGCAACTGGTCAAAGTCAATGTTTGCCATAATGTATGCAAACATCTTCCTTGCAACCTCGAGCGACCCCACGTGAATGTCGGCTGCCTCACCACGCATATGCTGTGACGTACGTGAACCACCAATCACACTGTTCAGTTTAGGCGAACGGTATCCGCTTGTTATGCGTATCACGCCAAAGCGCCTGCGTAATGGTTCCAGCACGTTGACGCAGAGGCTCTGCAGCGCCTCTATGTCCTCAATCTCAGGCTGGTTGTCAATGCCATATCGTATGGCCGTTGCACTGCGTGTAAATTCTGACAGGCGGAAGTGTTCGCTCAACTGAATGTCAGTGTTATTGTTTTGTGTGTTTTCCATAATATTATTTATTGAAAAGGTTGTGTGTTTTTCATAGGTATCAGACATACCTTCTATTCATTTCATGTATTTCATGTCTCTCTCGTTTCTGAATGCAAAATTACTACATTTTCATCCCAAAAACAAATTATACTATGTAGTGAAGTATGTAGTTATTCAAAGTTGTGAGTTATGAGTTGTGAATTATTAATTATTAATTATTAATTATTAATTACAAACTCCCCCTTATACCTCATCAGCAGCGGGGCACGCTTGATGCCCTTACACTGTCGGGCTTGGGTAAGGTAGGTGGCAGGATTGCGTGGCACACACTCATGCACCACACTGCAACAGCGTATGAGCAACTGCTTGAACGTGACGGGCAGACCATCCTCGTCGGTCAGTTCCTCACTCTCATACAGTATATGAACCATCTCTACCAGGTCGGTCTTCGTGCCACGCCACTTCAATCCTTCATCCACACTGTGCGTCAGCAGTTTCTTCATGTCGTCTATCACGCGCAACTCATTGCGCATCATAATTTCTTTATCGTTAGCAGTAAACATTTTTATTTAGTTGTGAGTTATGAGTTATGAATTTTTTTCGCTTGCAAAGTTATATTACAACTATGCACAAAAGGTTCAATCCTGAAAAAAGTTCGTTAAAGATTGTTAGGTTTTAACGAATTTTTATAAACAATGTTTCAGAATTTGTCGTTTTGATTTAAAATTACTAACTTTGTACTCTCAATAAAACACAAAAATTCAACATTAAGACATTAATTATGATGTTTACAGAAAGAGCCAACAAAATATTCCGTCAGGCAGTGACGGACTATCACCAAACTGACAACGTAGATGCTCCTATCAACAACCCTCACCGTAAGGGTAGCATTGATGCAGTGCTGTATCATAAATGTTGGATAGACGCTGTACAGTGGCATCTGGAAGACATCATACGCGATCCGGACATCGACCCTGCAGAGGCTCTGAAACTGAAGCGCCGCATCGACAAGTCTAATCAGGATCGTACCGACATGGTGGAGGACATCGACTCTTACTTCCGTGAACTCTATGCTAACGTGAAACCGTTCCCTGATGCCACCATCAACACTGAGAGTCCTGCATGGGCATTAGACAGACTCTCTATACTGCATCTCAAAATATGGCACATGCGCGAGCAAACTGAGCGCACAGACGCTGCTGCCGACCATATAGCAGTATGCCGCGGAAAGCTTAACGTGCTCATTGAGCAGTTGCACGACCTTACCACTGCCATCGACCAACTGCTTGACGATATCGAGTCTGGACGTAAGTATATGAAGGTGTACCGCCAGATGAAGATGTATAACGACCCAGACACTAATCCAGTGTTGTATAAAAAATAAAAGATTTTTTTTAAGTGAAGAGTGAAAAGTGAAGAGTGAAGAATTTAAATTACGGGATGTAAAAGGTAACTTAAATTCTTCACTCTTCACTTTTCACTCTTCACTTTTCGTTTTTCGTTTTTCACTTCAAAAGTTGCTCCACAACTTTTGACGGTTCTATATTCATGCACTCCATATCGCCGCGCAGGCAAGGCTTGTTGCCGTAGATGCTGCAAGGACGGCATTTAAGGTCATGGCGTTGCACACAGTCGTCCTCGCTCTGTCCCCAGCCCAGGAAACCGGCCCACGGATGCGTGGCACCCCAGATGCTCACCACACGCGTGCCCATGAGCGATGCCAGGTGCATGTTGGCGGAATCCATGGACAGCATAACGTCCAAGTCTTTCATAAGCTGAAGCTCATAATATAGTGAAGAGTGAAGAGTGAAGAGTGAAGAATTTGAATTACTATTTGACTGTTTTTTATCCGCAGGGCATTTTTCACTCTTCACTCTTAACTCTTCACTTAATGTAGAGGCCAACTCTACGTTACTGTACTTTTCTGCCCACGCCGTCATCTGCTCCCTCTCCTTACCACCGCCGCCGAAGAGGATGATGCGACACTCAGGACTCTTCTCTATAAGCATCTCTATCACCTTCTCCATCCTCTCCACAGGATATATCTTACCCTGATGGGCGGCGAAGGGGGCAATGCCTATGGATAGTTTTGAGTTTTGAGTTTTGAGTTTTGAGTTTTCTCCTTCAACTAAAGGCGACTTAATTCTTTCACTCTTCACTCTTAACTCATCACTTGAAGCGCCAAGTGCTTCAAGATAGTTCTCAAACGAAGTAGGCAGTCTCTGCAACTGTTTCTTTCCCTCACGGGCAGTGATCTTACGGCGCAGTGAGCGGTGCTTGTCTATATGGCGCACGGGGTAGCCATGCACACGGAAGAACTTACGCAGTATCTTCGTCCTCAATACATCGTGCATGTCTATCACCATGTCGAAGTGCATCTGATGCAGTTCGCGATATAGTCTGTAAAGCCCTCTGATGCCATTGTAGTCGCGTTTTGGGTCGCGTCCGAGGAAATGTACGTTTGGAGCGATATCGTCGAACAGAGGGGCATGAAACGGCTTTGAGAGCACCGTAAGGTCATAGTCAGGGTGCTTCAAGGCGTAATCGCGCAATACCGGGGCCATCATGGCAACGTCGCCAAGGGCTGAAAAGCGAATAAGGAGTATCTTCATTTTTTTTTCTTTTTTACTTACTTGTAGGCTGCGACAGTGTCGCAGCACACGAGGGAAGGGGCCAGGCACACGAGGGAAGGGCAGGTTACCAGGGCCTTACCCTTGCGCCTTACCTTGCTTGTAGGCTGCGACAGTGTCGCAGCTTAAGGCTTAAGGCTTATGAGCGGCGGCTATCTCGGCTGCCATGGCGTTGAGCTGCAGGCACATCTCGCGGGTCAGCGGAATGCGGTGGTTATGGTGCTCCCACGGGGCGAGCATGAGGAAACGGCCGGCGGCACACGCCTCGTAGTACTGGTGGCCGGGCTTGGAGAACGTGTTGAAACCCCACGGGGTGATGAAGATGAGCGGCAGGTTCTCGTCCATGGCGCGTCGCATCACCATCTGTTCTCCCTTTGATATTGCCGGCGATATCAACACAGCTCCATGGCGGGCCTGTCTGAGCAGCGCCTCCACCCTTACGGCAAGTTCGTCGTCAGTGAAATGACGCGACAGCTGCACCTGTATTATCTCTGGATGTCTCAGTAACATCCTGTTGCCTATGGCTGCATACTGGCGACCTGCTACCGTTATGCCGAAACGTACACGGAAATAGTCGGGGTGTAAGCGCCGTATGGCAAGCCTGCGTGGGTTGTCGCTGAGGTATGCCTTCCATTTGTCCAGCGTGGAGTAGTTGAATAGTATCTTGTCGTTGTAGCCCTTCTCCCATAGGTGAAGGCCGGTGGCTGGTTGCCCTCCTTTTGGTTGCTGCTTTCTTGTTTGCTCTTTTCTTGTATGCTGCGACACTGTCGCAGCCCACGAGAGAAGGAGACGCTGAAAAGGCGAAACAACAACGCCAGGCACGGCAGAAACGGAAGGCACGGCGGCAGAAACGGAAGGCACGGCAGAAACGGCAGGCGCAGTGGCAGAAACGGCAGGCGAGATGGCACCATCTGCATTGTTTTGTGATTGCAGCTGTACCTTTCTTGCTTCCTCTACCAATAGGCGTAATGATTTGTTACACCCGGTCTTGAAGCCTTTTATCACCTGACCGAGGTGAAAGGTGGTGTCCTCCCTTACATATAGTATGCCGTGTATGTGGTCTGGCATTATAACATGCTGCACTATGCTCACCTGAGGGTAAACAAAGGGTATCTGCTGCCATGCCGACAGAACGGCTTCGCCCAATGGCGACAGTTCTATGTGTGCCTCTACCGTATCGTCAGCAGTGCAGGTGTCTTCCGAACTTGCCAACGTGCCAAGCAGCGGCCAGCGTGGACTCACCGCCATGGTTATCAAATAGAAGCGGCGTGAGCGGTAGTCGTGGCTGTCACTGCGGCGGTGCATGGAGGGTATGCAGTCCGTGGCATATTCTTTATGACTTTTCATTTTACAAAGTTACTACTTTTTTTCTCAACTGCAAAGGATTACAATAAAAAAAAATCCCTGCCAGAATATTCTCTGACAGGGAATTTTTTTTTATTCTTTTCACCATACTCTTCCCTCTCCCTCACTTGGGAGGGCAGGGGTGGGGTATTTACTTTATCTCAGCGCCGGCAGCATTGAACTGCTTGCCACCGCTAACGATGATGAGCTTACCGTCCTTGATGAACTTCACAGCCTTCACAGCCTCTGTCTCAGCCTCTACGGTCTGGATAGCGTCTGGAGTAGGCTCACCTATCTCTGCGTCGATGAAGTAGATGTGACAGCCGTTGGTGTTGTGTACGGTGATGTCGTATACCTCGTCGCCAGCGTCAGCTGAGAGAGCACCGCCCTTTGCGCTCAGTGCAGAAGCAGGATAAGGTACCTGCCATTTCTGCTCAGTGTAAGTAGTAGGAGCTGCTACTGCATTGCCGTCAGGATCTTTAAGCTCTGTACCGTCAAGCGTGAGCTTCACGCCGCGAGCCTCTGCCGGCTTGTGGCTCTCCACGCCCATTGTGATGACAGAACCAGCCTTTACGTTCTTGATTACGAAGCAATCCTTGTCCTTGCCGCCGAGCCAGAAGTAAGAAACACCTTCATAAGTACCGAGAGAAGTAGAACCATAGTTCACAGCGATAGCGATAGAGCGTGCCTTGTTATATGCATCGGTTGGGAATGTCAGGCCGCTGAGTTCCTCAATAACCTGGCCGTTAGCCTCGAGCTGACCGTCAGCATTTGCTGAACCGAAGAACCAGAAGCAGTTGTCCTTAGAAGCAGCGTATGTTGTGCAGTACTTTGATGCTTCAGTCTGGGCAGCCTTCTCATGGTCAGACCATGTAGCTCCGTTCTCAGCCTTCACATTAGTCTTGCCTTCTCCCATGTCCTCAATCTCCTCCTTTGCAGCTTCTGCCTTGAGGTTGTTGATGGTAGCCTCGCTCCACTTTGTTAAGTCCCATGTGTGGGCAGATACAGGCTCTACTTCAGCCTCCTTAACCTCTACAACGATGGTATCGGTGAAAACTTCCTTATAATCACTTATATCAGTCATAGAGAACAAGCCTACAATCCTACCGAAGCAATAGTATAAGCCTGGCTCAGACATGGCAGCCTTTGCAGCGTCCTCAGACTCGTAAGCTGTGTATTGAGCAGCAGCCTTGTCTGCACCAGCCTCTACCTTTGCTGTAGTATAGAATGCTGCGACGGTCTTAAGAGCGTTAGTGCTTACCTTGACATACTCAGAGAGCTTAGGCTTCTCATCCTCTGGAGTACCCTTAACGTATTTCAGGGTGTCAGGCAGTGTAGACTCAACGTCAAGGTATTTGTAGTCGCCGGTCTTGCGGATGAGCACGTAGTCGAAGTAGTTAGAGTTGCTTGAGTTCAATACGTTTTTAGCAAACAATTTAGTATTTTCCTTTACTGTGAACTCATCAGATGTCTCCGTAACAACAGCACCTGTAGATGTGAGATTGAACACCTTCTCACCATCTACATAGAAGTCAGTGCTACCACTGCGTGAAGAAGAAGTGAGGGTATAGATACCTGGCTTAAGAGAAGCCACTGCAACAGAGTCAGCTATGCCGACAGCACCGTTAGCCATACGTATCTGTGTGAAGCCATCTTCGTAAGGAGTAACACCTTCGATATCCTCTGCCTCTGAGAAGAAGTAAGCGTTAGAGTTTGTCTCCTCAGCGTTAAATGTAAGGTTCTCTACTGCATTGTCAGATGCAGGAGTGAATGTATAATTGAACTCGTAGGCTGTTTTGTAAGAATAGAGAGTCTTGTTAGCCTCGTCAAAAATGTATCTTGGCACGTAAACTTTTGCTGCTTCACCGGCAAACACCTTGCCATTAACAGACTTAGTTACGTCACCGGCATTGAAGTTCACGGTATAATTATATACCTCTGACTCAGTAAACTTAATAGTTACCACTGTTGTTCCGTCGGCATTTACAGTCAAGCCTTCAGAATCATCAGAAGCATAAACATACTTCTTGCCGTCAGTATATATAGCGGCCTTTTCTACTTCGCTTACAATAATGCTGCTTCCTGCATCAGCAGAACCTTCTGTAGCTTTCTTTAATTCATTGCCTTCGCCATCTACATATTTGACGGTGTATGCTACTGCACTTGCAGAAGGGTTCTCTACCGTAATGCTTGTGAAATACAAGTAACGTGCTGGAGTAAACTTAACGTCACCATCATCAGTTACCGTATATACATAAGTGCCATTAGAAGAAGACTTCAGAGTAGCATTAGTACTTGGGTTAGGGTCACCAGTGCCTACAATGGTGATAATCTGGCCTTTTGTACAAGCAAGCATACCCATTGCGCGACCGCCACCATTGCCTTGATACAAACCACTGGCTTTACGCATCAACCAAGTAGTACCAGTCTGGAGAACAAAATTTTCATTAAGCGCATCACTACCCACTGTACATGTACCCATAGTAGTGCCGCCTATTGTAGCAACAGATGCAGAAATGGTCACTCCTGTCTTGTCGTCATAATTAGCTCCAAGCGCAGCAAAATCAATGGACCATTCTCCAGTCGCTTTTGCTCCAATGGTTACCACCATAGAGAGCACAAAAAGTAAATACTTTTTCATAAGCTTTTTTGTTTGTTAGTTAATAATATGTTAGTTAAAAAATATCTTCAGGTCTAGGTCTCTCCATTTCCCAGTCTTCATGTCTCCGTCAGTCTTCATAATGCCCGTATGCCGAGAGCACGAGCACTATCACTTCCGTGTCATGTACCTCGTACACCAACCGGTGCTTCTTTGTAATCCTGCGGCTCCACTGCCCGGAGCGGTCACCGCGAAGAGGTTCAGGCTTACCAGTGCCGGAGTAGGGATGCTCAGCAAGCTCGTTAAGCAGCTTAACTACTTTCTTAAAACTATCCGGCTCATTCCTTTTCAGTTTACGCAGGTCATCTTCAGCC
This sequence comes from Prevotellaceae bacterium UBA3849, assembly GCA_002392645.1. GTDB lineage: Bacteria > Bacteroidota > Bacteroidia > Bacteroidales > Bacteroidaceae > Prevotella. Next base: position 13,708 of record DGHL01000012.1, on the reverse strand, counting down.
CTTCTTACATAAATTACATTATACATAAGCCTACAGAGAATTAAGCCATCGGTTCATTTCATCTACACTGTCAAAGCTCCTTACCTTTCCTTGACGTGCTTGTTCCTTTGCCTCGTCAATCATGCGGAAGAACTCCTCCTTTGTCATCAGCGTAGGGTCAGCAGCCTTCTCCCTCACAAGTTTGCTTACATATCTTGTGAGGCGTTTCATCAGCGACTCGTCACCTGAAATCAGGTTTATGTCATGCAGCAGTCCTGCGTCTATAGCGTTTGCCTGTAAGTTTGCCATGGTTAAATTAAAAGTTATGTCTTAAGATTTTTTTTCAGAGTGTAGTTTACATTTTCGAAAATACACTATTTCGTCACAAAATTAGTAAATTTTTTCATTAATACCTAATAAATAATGTAAAATGTAGATTTTTTTTAACCAAATGACGATTTTTTACATGCCTGCTTTTCCTTTTTTCACCACTTCTTTTTCTATTTCTCTTTATTTTCATTATTAAAAATAAAAAAAGAAAGAAGAAGAATAAACGATGGTGGAAATGTGGATAACATATCGTAACTGCACCAATGGCTGTGCCTAAAACTGAAAAATTGGCACCCTGTGTAAAGTGATAGCTTTTACGATGTAATATGATAGCTTTCAGCGTGTAAAAGCTATCGTTTTACCTTGTAATATGATAGCTTTTACGATGTAATATGATATATTTTGTTATGCGTTTTGAAAATGGTTGAAAATCCTTAAAAAAGCGTTTGAGAAGTATGTGGATATTCACATTCCCTTTTTCCTGCCCTACGTCCGTTGTATATGATAGTTGATAACCCTTACTTTGTAAATGTATTGTAAACGGGTTATCAATATACTTATCCACAGAGTTATCAACGATAAAGTTTAAAGTTGAGAGTTTAAAGTTGAATGGGGTATGGTTGAGAGTTGAGAGTTTAAAGTTGAATGAGATATGGTTGAGAGTTGAGAGTTGAATGTTGAATGTTGAAGGTTTAAAGTTGAAAGTTTAATTCATAATTCATAATTAAGTGTCCTCGTAATTCATTCTCCCTCTTTCGCGGTTGGTTCCCCCTCCCTCACAGGGAGGGTCGGGGTGGGTCCCTTGTGTGGCTCCAATAGTACATTATAGGCATTTATCTTGAACATTTTTGCCATTTGCTTGTTTGTATGACGGAAAATTATTACCTTTGCACCGAAAAAAAGAATAACAGATATAATAAGCGGCAAAGACTGCATTATGCCTTACCGCTTCTTAACTTCAAAAGAAATGATAATACGTGACTTTAAAAAGGCAGCCATCATTACAAAGGATGGGGAGGTGAGCTATGCAAGCCTCATTGCAAACATTCTCAGGTATGCACAGAAAATGCCTAAGAGAGAGGAGTTCTCATTGGTGGACGGTGAGAAGATGAAGGCCATCATTCTTAGTGAGAACCGCGTGGAGTGGATCTACGGTTTCTTCGCTATATGGCAGAATAAGGCCATTGCCGTGCCGGTGGACGCTACAAGCACCGTCAGCGACGTGGCATATATCATGAAAGACTGTACTCCGCAGTGCATCTTCACCTCTCGCGAGAAGGAGCAGCTGGCACGCGAGGCCATAAAGCTCTCGGGCGTTGACATGAAGGTGTGCGTGTTTGAGGATATGATGGCTGAGGTGGCAGCAGACGCCAATGCAGCTGCCGAGGAGGAGGCTGCAACGGAGGTGCTGACCTATGAGAGCAGCAATGACGGTGAGATATGCCTCATTATATATACCTCTGGCACTACTGGTTCGCCGAAGGGCGTAATGCTGTCATACGAAAACCTTGAGGCTAACATCAGGGGCGTGGCAGACGAGGTGCCTATCTTCAACGGCAACCGCCGCACGCTGATACTGCTGCCGCTGCACCATGTGCTGCCGCTCATGGGCACCGTGATAGCACCTATCACGCGAGGCTGCGGCGTGGCTATATGTCCGTCGCTCTCCGGACCAGACATCATGGCTACGCTGGAGCGCGGTAAGGTAGCCATCATGGTGGGTGTGCCACGACTATGGCAGACTCTCTACAGCGGCATCATGAAGAAGATAGACGCAAGTGCCGTTACAAGGGCGCTCTTCGCATTGTGTAAGAAGGTGGGCAGCCGTAAGCTGTCGCGCACCATATTCAGTGCGGTGCACAAGAAGATGGGCGGCAACCTCGACTACTGCGTATGCGGCGGTGCTGCACTCGACAAGGAGATTGGCGACGGACTGCGCACCCTCGGACTGGAAGTGCTCGAGGGATACGGCATGACCGAGATGGCACCTATCATAGCCTTCACACGCCCAGGCGACTATATACCGGGATGTGCCGGACTGCCTCTGCCGTCGGTGGAGTGTAAGATAGTGAATGGTGAGCTGCTCTGTAAGGGCAAGAACCTTATGATGGGATACTACAACCGTCCGCAGGAGACTGCCGAGGTGATAGACAAGGATGGATTCCTGCATACGGGAGACCTTGCCGAATTAGACGAGAAAGGACGCGTATATATCACCGGAAGGTCAAAGGAGATTATAGTGTTGTCGAATGGTAAGAACGTGCAGCCAAGTGAGATTGAATATAAGCTTGAGAAGTATGACCAGCAGGTGAAGGAAGCTGCTGTGGTGCAGGACGGCGACCTGCTGCGCGCCATTATAGTGCCGCAGCCTGAATGGGCACAGGGCAAGACCGACCAGCAGCAGGAGGAACTGCTGAAGCGCGAGGTGCTGGAGCCATACAACCTTACCGTGGCTAACTATAAGAAACTGATGAGCCTCATGGTGTATCATGGCGACCTGCCACGCACTAAGCTCGACAAGCTGCAGCGCTTCAAACTGAAGGAACTGCTGAAGAATAATGCCGCACCTGCCGCAGAGCCTGCCAACAAGGTGACGGAGAAGGCATCGTCTGCCGACAACGTAGGTGGCACCTTCGCAAAGATAAAGGCATACATAGAAAAGGAGAAGAAGATAGAGGTGTTGCCTACGCACCACATAGAGACCGACCTTGCCTTCGACTCGCTCGACATGGTAAGTCTGCAGGGATTCATAGAGGATAACTTCAACGTAACCATCAATGCAGACGACATGGCGAAGTTCAGCACCATTGGCGACATGGTGAAGAAGATTGACGAGACAGCCACTGGTGAACCACTGTCGGCAATGGCAGACAAGGAGTCAATGGACTGGCACGACATACTGACTTCTGACACAGAGGCACTGCAGTTGCCTAAGTCGGCTTTTACGCATCCGCTCATAGCAAAGAGCTTCATGGGCTTCTGCCGCATGCACAACAGTCTGAAGGTGATGGGTAAGGAGAACATACCGGCTGACGGTCCGTTCATACTGGCACCTAACCACCAGAGCTTCCTCGACGGTCCGCTCGCCATGGCAGGCATGGACTGGGGCAAGATATCCGATTATTACTTCTATGCTACCGAGGAGCACGTGCAGGGCTCGCTGCGCAGATGGTTTGCCGCACGCCATAACATTATTCTCATGGAGCGTCGCAACCTTAAGAACTCCATACTGAAGATGGCTAAGGTACTGCGTGCCGGAAAGAACCTCGTGATATTCCCAGAGGGCAGGCGCACCAACACCGGTAAGCTGGGAACATTCAAGAAGACCTTTGCCATACTGTCGAAGGAACTCAACATACCTATAGTACCTGTCTGCATACGTGGAGCCTACGATGCATTGCCACGCGAGAAGACTCTGCCGGGCACTGCACACATAGAGATAGAGTATCTGCCTGCTATCATGCCTGAGGAATCAATGACTTACGACGAACTGGCAGAGAAGGTGAAGGAAACGATAAAGTTGAAGGTTGAAGGTTTAGTTTAAAGTTTAAAGTTTAAAGTTGAAAGTTGAATGTAGAATGTTTTTTAGTTGAGAGTTGAAAGTTGAATGAGATATGAGATAGAGTATTCAACCTTGGAATAAATAACCTTGGAATAAATAAAAGGAGGGCTCGTTTGTATTACGAGTCCTCCTTTGTCATTATTGAAAGATGTAGTTTAAACTTTAAACTTTAAACTAAAAAACATTCTACATTCAACTTTCAACTTTCAACTCTACTTGAACGCCTCCAGTGCCACGGTAGGTTTGCCGCCGTCGAAGCAGCCCTTCCTGTAACCACCGTTGTAGTTGTTAGGTGCCTCTGGCTCCCAGTAGAAGATGCCGGCGAGGTGACCAGTGGCAGTACCGTCGGTCATGAGCTTCGTGATGGCAGACTTGCAAGCGTCAGCCTGGTCGTAGTCCATGCCAAACTCTACCACCATCACGTCCTTGCCATAGGTGGTGTAAGCATTCTGTATGTTACCTACGGCATCATCGATGTAGTCAGACCAAGAGTCGTTCTCAGGATAGAGCGAGATACCTATGATGTCATACTTGCCGCCGTTAGTCTTCAGGTTTCCGAAGATGCGAGAGTACAGGCTCCACTGGTTGCCGCTGTCAATGTGTACTATCACCTTGCTGTCAGGGAATATAGCCTTCACTGCATCATAGCCGGCGTTGACGAGCGTGGCAAACTGCGCACCGTTGCTGTAGTGACCGCCATACGATATGTTTTCGCCTCCTGCCTCTGCCTGGTACATCATGCCGTTGCGCGTCTCGTTGCCTATCTGCACCCACTCAGGCTCTATATTGTAAGCCTTGAGCTTGTTCATCATCGTAGTGACGTGTGCCGCCACGGCAGCCTTCAGCTGGTCGAAGGAATAGTCCTTCCATGCCGCAGGTATTATCTGGTTGCTTGGGTCAGCCCATGTATCAGAGAAGTGGAAGTCTATCATCAGGCGCAGTCCCAGCGCATTAGCGCGGCGAGCCTTGATGAGCACGTCGTCCATGTTGTTCCAGCCGTCGGTAGGGTTCACCCACACACGCAGACGGATGGAGTTTACGCCGCAGTCGTCCTTCAGCAGCGTCATCAGTTCCTTCTCGATACCACCCTGGTTATAGAACTTCATGCCCTCTGCCTCCATCTGCGTCAGCCAGCTGACGTCGGCACCCTTAGGGAATGTGGTGCGGTCTATTACAACAGGAGTCTCGGGTGTCACGTTAGAGAGGTCGGTCTTTGGGTCGTCAGCATCAGAGCAGGCGGTGTTCGTTACTGAAAGAATCAGTAACGAACAAGTTAAGAGTGATGAGTTAAGAGTTAAGAATCCCCTGCGGAATCTCCTGCTCATCCCTTTTATGGTATTATTATTTATAATTGTAATCATAATTTTAAACTTTCATTTTTCATTTTTCATTTTGAAAATGTGTACGTGCCGTGGCAGATGTCAACGGTGAACGTATAAGTGCCGTTACCGTCAATGCCCGCAGGGTTGCCGTTGTCCTTGGAGTTCCATGTCAGTGTACCGTCAGCGCGTGTGCCGAAGGTGTATTGCCATGAGCCGTTGACATAAAGTTGTACACCCCATGGAGTGTCACCGGTGATGCTCACCGTAGCGGTGTATACGCCCGGTGTCTCAGTGGCGGTCATCTCCGTAGCATCCCAATTATCGTTGAATCCGACATAGGACACGCTCGTCACCTGAGCACCGTCCATCTCATACCAGTAGCTCATCCAGCCCAGTGAAGCACTGACAACATACAAGCCTTCGGCAGGAGCAGGAATGTTATCGCCGCCTACCTTAAGTTTCTTGTCGGCAGTCTCAGGGTCTTGGTTGATAGCTGTCCAGTCATTGAGTTCCTTGCTGAAGTAATAGCCCCACTTACAGTTCTTTATTACCACAGCACCTGTGTAGGTCTTGCTGTCCTCGTCAGAAAGGCGTATCCACTGATCGTATTTATACTCGTTATCATTGCCCAGCACGTAGAGTATCGGACTCAGTTCTTCTGGTCCCTCGGCCGCGCCAGCCTCTATGCTGTATGCTGGAGTCTCACCGCTGAGGTCGATAGTGACGGTGCAGTCGCCAGTCTGCGGAGCAGAGAGTGTGATAGCCTCAGGCGCAGTGGTGCTTATGCCGGCAGAGGTGAAATATATTGGAGTGCTGATACCTTGATCCTCACTGTCGCCGGTAGTGGTGTTGTAGAGCTTAGAGTCAGGCGAAGAGAACTGCAGCGTCACCGGACTTGTTGATTCTGCCGTATAGACGAGAGTCCACTGCTTCTTCTCCTTGTTGAAAGTCATGTCGCCAGTGATGTCACCGCTTACAGTGACAGACGGGATGCTTATCTCGTTCCAGAACTTCTGCTTGGTGTTAACGGTCACGTAACGGCAACCGTTGAAGCCAGAAGACCAGAGATTCCATGCGTCAGAGGTGTTGGTAATGTTGAACACGCTGCCGTCAACAGGAGTATTACCCCATGTGGTGCCGTCGTTCTCCATAAGCCACCAGTTGCCCCATCCGCCCAGGGCGAGGAAACCGGTGTATATGCCGTTCTCTGTAGGAGAATACAGATGACCGAGCTCAGTAGTCTTGTCTTTTGACACGGCAGTGCCGTAGGTATAGTCTATGTGGTATGTCATTACCTGGAACTCCATCACGTTGGAGCATTGCGGCTCGATGTTAGGACCTGTAGTAGATGTTACGCGTACATACATAGGCTCCTGCTTGTTTGCCTCGTAACCTAATTTAGTAAGCTCGCCGTTCAGTTCAGCGTTGGTAAACTGCTTCTGATAAACGCCGTTGTTCATCTCAAGGGTGTAGCATGATGCGAAGTCAGCCGTCCTGGAAATCTGCAGGCGGTTGCTTATCGTACCGTCTGGCACCAGCACGTCAACATAGTTCGTTGACAACTGGTGGTTATCGTTCCAGTGCAATGTCAGTGCCAGTCCTGTGGCGTTAGAAGGGTCAAGCACTATGTTGTTGGAGCCGTCAAGAGTCAGTGCGTCGCCCCGTCCTACGGTGACGAGGTCACCGTCCTTGTTGCAGGAAACCAGTGCAAGCAACAGCAGTAACCCTATGCTCTTTATAAATATATTTCGTTTCATGATCATTCTTTATTTTTAGTTTATCGGAGTAATCTGAGTGCTCGGAGTAATCAGAATAATCAGAGTATTCGGAATAATCGGAGTCTTCAGAGTTTTCTGAGAATTACCTCAGGTTATAGTTAGCAGACTGCTCTGCTGCAGGTATAGGATAGGTATTGAAGCTTTCGCTGACAGATGTGCCGGCAGCAGCTCCGCCTTTCCACTCCCACAGGTATTTGTTGGTGGTGAACATGCCATAGCGCACGAGGTCTGTGCGGCGTGTGCACTCCCACCACAGTTCCCTGGCACGCTCGTTGAGCAGGAACTGCAGGTCAACCTCTGATGCAAGCACCTCGCGCTCACCCTCGCCGAAGGCACGGTCGTAGAGCGGCTGTATGAGCGGCAGCACGTCAGCGGCAGCAGAACCGTTGCGCAGCATTGCCTCTGCCTTCATCAGCATCACGTCGGCAAGGCGCAGCACAGGATAGTCGGTGCATACGCCGCCGTCGGCAGTGTTGCTGGCAGCCTCGCCCTCGTCGGTGAGGTTGGTGTATTTGCAACCGAACCATCCGAAGCCCTGGTTGTCTATAGGATTGCCCTCAAAATACTGCTTGCTGTCGTTGGTCCAGAAGAGTGCGCGGCAGTCGCCTTCCTCGAAGAGCGATGTCAGCTCGCCCCTTGTGCGGAAGCTGCCCCATCCGCTTGCTGCGCCATACGCTGTGGCATCCTGGTTGTTACTGTTGCCTATGGCACCGCATACGAGGTATGTCGTAGCACCCCATGTCACGGTGTTTGTAGCGTCAACGTTGAGTGAGAAGATAATCTCATTAGTGCGCTTGTCGTTGTCGGCATTGAAGAGCTTCTGGTAATCCTCCTCCAGTGTATAGCCCTGAGCTATAACCTTGTCGCACGCCGCTACGCAGTCAGCATAGTGGTTGCCGCCGCCATATATCTCAGCATTGAGGTAGAGCTTTGCCAACAGTGCGTATGCAGCGCCAGATGAAGCGCGGCCATACTCCACAGAACTCTTTGCAGGCAGGTTGTCGGCAACGGCTTTCAGCTCACCCTCTATGTAGTCAAACAGCTGCTTGTTGGTGTAAGCCTCCGGTATGTATGAGCCTATGCCGGTGTTCTCATCAACGAAAGGACCTTTGCCATACAGGTCGAGCACCATGTAGTAAGCCAGTGCCCTGAGGAAGCGAGCCTCGTCTACATACTGCTGCACGGTCTGGTTGCCGTTATTCTTTGTGTTGGCAATGTAGTCGTTAGCCAGTGCTATGGTGTAGTATAGGCGGTAATACACATCGCTCACCCATGGATCGTCGGCAGTCCACTTTATGTAGCACAAGCCATCCTGGTGGTCACCCTCGAGCCACGACGGTGCCATCTCGTCGGTAGGCATCTCCTGCATGTTGACATAGCCACGCATGAGGTCATAGCCGTTATTGGTAGAGAAGTCGCCGAGGTTCTCCTTTGCCTGTCCCACGGTGACGTAAGATGCGTATATCTTAGTCAGAGCCATCTGGCAGCCCTCAGTGGTGGCATACACCTCAGCGGCAGTCTTGTCGCCCTCTGGTGACAGGTCGAGATCACCGGTGCAACTTGATAGCGTGGCTATCAAAGTGAAAAGTGAAAAGTGAAAAGTGAAGAATACCTTGCGGCGCACACCTTTCATTATATATCTTGATAATTTCATCATTCTTTTAAGTATTTAGTTGTTTTGGAATATCCCTCCCTTGGGAGGGTATGGGTGGGGTCAGAATTCAAATCCCAGTGTCAGTGAGTAGGTGCGCGGACGAGGATACATCTGTCCGTCAATGCCGCCGTTCACCTCAGGGTCAAGTCCTGAGTACTTCGTTATGGTAAACACGTTCTGCACCATGAATGATGCGTTCATGCTCAGGTACTTTGATATCTGACCGAAGTTGTAGCCTATGCTGATGTTGTCCATCTTCAGGAAAGAGGCATTCTCCACGTAGTGGTCGCTCTCATACTGACGAGATGTAAACTGCGTGTCGAGATATGAGCGTGACATGAGGTTCATCTGGTAGTCGTTATAGAATACCGTGCCCCATGCGCCGGTGTTCATCGCCAGGCGGTTATACATATAGTTGCCTACGTTAGCCCTGAGACTGGCAGAGAGCGTGAGTCGCTTCCATGTCAGCGAGGTAGAGAGACCGAAAATCCAGTCGGGTGCTGGTGAGTGATAGTGATAGCGGTCGTTCTGGTCGATGATGCCATCGCCGTTAAGGTCGGCATAGAGACCCTCCACCGGTTTGCCAGTAGCCTCGTCGTATATCTGCTTATACACGTAGAAGCTGTATGGAGCATAGCCCTCGGTCAGCACCTGCACGTAGTGGCTCTCTATCCATCCCTGCGGAGTGTTTACTTCTGGAGCCAGCGGATTGGTGCGGAGGTTCTTGATGCGCACCTTCTGCCATGTGGCGTTGCCGCTCAATACCCACTGCCAGTTCTTTGTAGATATGATGTTGGCGTTGAATGACAGCTCCAATCCCTGCGAGTTGATGTTGCCCACGTTAGAGAGTATCTCCTTGCCGAAGTTAGTACCGGCGGCTACAGGAACATTGGCGAGCAAATCCTTAGTCTTACGATAGTAATAGTCTATGCTTGCGGTGAAACGGTTGTTTAGGAAACCGAGGTCAACACCTACGTTAAACGCCTTTGTGGTCTCCCATACCAAGTCAGCGTTATATATTGACGGTGCATAGGAAGTCAGGAACTTGTCGCCCAGCTGGTAGCTTGCGCCCAGCTGTGACAGAGTATAGGTTGACATGAAACCATAGTTTGAGATGCCGTCCTGCTGACCAGTCACACCGTATGACACGCGCAGCTTGAGGTCGTTGATGGTGTTCTCCAAAGGCTTGAAGAATCCCTCGCGAGCTATGTTGTATGCAAATGCCACTGAAGGGAATGTGCCCCACTTATGACCGTCGGCAAAGCGTGAAGAACCGTCGGCACGCAGCGTGGCGGTGAGCATGTAGCGGTCGAGCAAGGTATAGTTCAGTCGGCCGTAGTATGACTGCAGGCAGTGCTCCTGCGGCTTTGTCACGATGGTGCTCTGCACGTCGCCCGCCACATTATATTTATTATAGGTATCGCTTGTCATCTTCCAGAACTGGTAGTCACGACCTGCCATCACGTCGATGGTCTGTGGCAGCGAGCCCTCCAGTTCCTTGTGGTAGTTCAGATATACGGTGAAGAGCCTGTTCTGCAGCTTCTGCGGACCGTATGCGTAGTTTGAGCCGCCTGATGTGTAGCCAGAGAAAGCCTCTGCCGGTACGTACACAGTGCCCTTGCCGTTAGAGTAGTCGTAGCCGCCCGTCATGTGCAGCTTCAGGTCAGGCAGGAAGTGGAACTTATAGTCCACGTCGATGTTACCCACAAAGCGCTTCACGCTCGACTTGTCAAGAGTATAGTCAAGCAGTCCGGCAGGGTTAGCCGTAGCACCGGTGATAGGCACTCCGGCATCGTCTATAGCCTCATGGAAACCGAGGAAGGCACCGTTGCTGGTATATACGGGAGCGTAAGGGTTACGTGTCAGTCCGCCCCAAATGGCGCTCTGGTTAGCAAAGCGGTTCTGGTTGGTGGTACCCTTGAGGTTGATGTTAAACTTCAGGTAATCGTTGAAGAACGATGGTGAGAGGTTGATGCCCGCCGTGGCACGCTGTGACCAGTCGGTCTTCAGTATGCCCGCCTGGTGCATGTAGCCCACGCTGACGCGGTAAGGCAGGTGCTTGCCTATTGTTCCGGCAATGCTGAGGTTGTTGTCAGTGCCCCATGCGTCGCGGTATATCTGGTCGTTCCAGTCAGTTGCTGTGCCCAGACCTATAGCGCCTGCATACACCTGGTCATGCCATGCCTGCGCCTCCTCGCTGTCAGGTATGCCAGCCACGCCCTTCTGACGGGCAGTGCCATACTTTGCCACCACCTGCTGCATCTCGCTGAGCGACATCATGTCAACGGTCTTTGCCACCGTTGCCAGACTGTTGGTGGTAGAGAATGTAATCTTCGGCTTATTACCCTTTATGCCCTTCTTCGTTGTGATGATTATGACACCGTTAGAGGCACGGCTACCGTATATGGCTGTTGAAGAAGCATCCTTCAACACTGTCATCGTCTCAATGTCGTTAGGGTTGATTAGCGAGAGCGGATTGCCCGAACCGGTGATGCTCTGACCTATCTCCATAGGCACGCCATCGATTACTATCAGCGGGTCATTGGATGCGTTGAGCGATGCACCGCCACGAATGCGGATGGTGGCACCAGCCGTTGGCGAACCGCCACCGTTGGTAATCTGCACACCGGAAATCTTGCCGTTCACCAGCTGTTCAGCCGATGTTATCACACCGTGGTTGAAGTCCTTCTCGCCAACGCTTGAGATGGCACCCGTCAGGTCGGTCTTCTTCTGCACACCGTAGCCTATCACCACCACCTCCTTCAGTTCGTTGTCACTTACGAGCCTTACGTTGAGCGCCTGTTCGCCAATGTCAGCCAACTGCTTGGAGTATCCTACATAGGAGAACTGCAACTGCTTGGTGTTGGCAGGCACAGTGACGGAGTAGTTACCGTCGATGTCAGTCACGCCGCCAGCCTGCGACCCCACCGCCATGACGGTGACGCCGATAAGCGGCTCTCCGTTTTCGTCGGTCACCGTTCCGGTCACCTTCTTCGTAATCTGGGCACCAATAGTTAGCGGTACAGCCAGCAAAAGCATGGCGGCACACTGCCTGAAGCCCATTCTAAAAGAGCTTTTCATCATTGTTTAAGTTGTTTTTTTTATGTAAGTTAGTTAAATATTGAAAGTCAGTTGGTTATATTATATTGTCAGTATATGTTTATTGTTTATGAGTCAGTGTTTTATGATATAGTTCAAATTGCAAAGTTACGAAAAAAATAAATCTTTGCAAAATTTTTCAGATAAATTTATCATTCTGTTTCGATAAAATGGTGTTTTCATGCAGATAGCCGCCGTGTTCACATCGACTTTTACTGCCATGATGTGACGATACTTCAGCCATCGGTCAGCAATCAGGCATTTTTTATGTTGCAATATGATAGCTTTCAGCTTGTAAAAGCTATCATATTACCTTGTAATTCGATAGCTTTTACCTTGTAATATGATAGCTTTTACGCATGTTGATTTTCATGCGATTATGCAAAAAGCATTACTTTCTGCGCTGAAAGCGACTGTATTCCTATACTTTCCTATATATTCTGTATCCTTCAGATTACTCTCGCATTTACATCACCTCTTCGCCCATGAGGGTGGCAGAGGTGCTGCCGGTGATACGCACACGCACGGTGTCGCCGATGTGGTGTGTGCCCTTGTTGAACACCACCATCTTGTTCTGGCTGGTACGACCGCATAGCTGCTCGCGTGAGCGCTTGCTGTAGTTCTCCACAAGCACGTCGAACTCCTTGCCCTCGTCCAGCTTGTAGTTCTCTGCCGAGAGCTCGTTCTGCAGTGCTATCATCTCGTTGAGGCGGCTTATCTTCACATCCTCAGGCACGTCGTCGGGCAGGTGCTTTGAGGCATAGGTGCCTGGGCGCTCAGAGTATTTGAACATGAAGGCTGAGGCATAGCCCACCTCACGCATCAGCGACAGCGACAGCTGGTGGTCTTCCTCCGTCTCGCTGTGGTAACCCACGAAGATGTCGGTGGTGATAGCACACTCAGGCACTATGCGCTTGATGGCAGCCACGCGCTCAAGGTACCACTCGCGGGTGTATTTGCGGTTCATCAGCTTCAGTATCCTGTTGCTGCCCGACTGCACCGGCAGGTGTATGTGCTTGCATACGTTAGGGTATTTGGCAATGACCTCCAGCGTCTCATCGCTCATGTCCTTAGGGTGCGACGTGGTGAAGCGCACGCGCATCTGCGGCACTGCCTCTGCTACGAGACGCAGCAGGAGTGAGAAGTGAATAGTGAAAAGTGAAGAATCAGAGTTGCCCTCTGTAGTTTTCTCTAAGAGTAATTTAAATTCTTCACTCTTCTCCCTTAACTCTTCACTTGTCAACTCGTACTTATATGAGTTGACATTCTGTCCGAGCAGCGTCACCTCCTTATATCCACGCGCCTCAAGGTCCTTCACCTCGCGCAGTATGCTCTCCACGTCGCGTGAGCGCTCACGGCCACGTGTGTAAGGCACTATGCAGTAATGGCAGAAGTTGTTGCAGCCGCGCATGATGCTTACGAATCCGCTAAGCCGTGCGGTGGTGATGCGCCGCGGCACGATATTGCGGTAGGTCTCGGTGGTGGAGAGCTCGGTGTTGACGGCTTTGAGGCCCAGTTCGGCCTGTGCCATGAGTTCGGGCAGACTGAGGTAGGCGTCGGGTCCGGCCACCAGGTCGGCATGGTGCTCATCCACGAGTCCCTGTCCCACACGTTCGGCCATGCAGCCCAGCACGCCCAGGATGCGTTTCCTGCCGCGCTTGTTTTCGGCGTGCAGGGTGTCGAGGCGTCGTGTTATCTTGTTCTCGGCATTCTCGCGCACGGAGCAGGTGTTCAGGAACACGGCATCGGCCTCGTCGGCATTGTCGCAGGGCTCGTAGCCGGCCATCTGCATCACGGCGGCTACCACCTCGCTGTCGGCCACGTTCATCTGGCAGCCGTAAGTCTCAATATACAGTTTCTTCATCTCGGCTGCAAAGTTACGAAAAAACGAGTGCAGAATGAAATGAATTTATTCATTTCTTATGCCGAGTGCTGAGAAACTTCGATTTTTTCAAACTTACACCATTCTTCTGCTCAGGCGGAA